>CAZYIH010000001.1:0-44538 GCA_964646915.1 uncultured Planctomycetaceae bacterium
CAACAAGTTGCGAGCCCTACAGCTCCGGACCGATGCGCGATCAGCGGTGGGATCCCCCGCCCCAGCGGGGCGGAAGGAGTCGTCAGAAGTCGTCGCCTGTGAGTTTGGATTTCTGTGCGTCGGGCGACTGGTAGGCACGGATGGAGTTGCGACCTTTGCCCATCTTCGAGAGGCCGTTGGTGTACCCCGCGCGGGCGGCTGCCAGTTGCAGGCGCAGCCGATCGTAGGATTCGATCACCTGCTGGATCGCGCTTCGCAGCTCGGGCGTCATCGTCGCCCCGGTCTGGACCATCTCCTGGATGAGCGTCTGCATCTGTTCGCAGCGCTGGTCGATGGCGGGGAAATCCTCGTCGCGGGCGAGGGTGAGGCTCTCGTCCATGAGCGTGCGGATCTGCTGGAGGATGTCGTTTGCCTGGGTGTCTGTGGAGGTCATGTGCTGGTGACTTTCTGGGGGGATGATTCGGCGGCCTGTCGTTTTTGGATGTGCTGCTGGACTTTTTCGAGCATGTGGATGGCTTCTTCCTTGCCGGGCTCGATGGTCAGAAGTGTCATGAGCTGATCGCGGGCGTCGTCGAGTCGGCCTTCCTTGGCGTAGAGGGTCGCCAGGCAGAAGGTCACCGAGGTATCCTCGGGGTGGCTCGCGAGGTAGGTTTCGAGGTAGTGGGTGATCTTGCCGAACGTGCCCATCTTGCAGGAGGTCTGGAACAGCCCCAGCAGCGAGAGCAGGTCGTCGGTGTCCTGTTCGAGGGCCTTGAGGTACATCTCGAAGGCCCGAGGGAACTGCCCGGTCCGCTGGAAGACCATGCCCATCCCTCGGCAGGCGGCGGGGTGGGTGTTTTCGCATTTCAGGGCGTTCTGGAAGGCGTTGGTCGCCTCCTGGAGTCGGCCGCTGCGGAGCTGGGCCATTCCCAGCGACGCGTGAGCTGAGGGAAAGCGCGGCTCGTGCCGGATGGCCTTGCGGAAGATCTCGATCGCCTTGTCGTACTGTTCGGCGTCGCTGTAGGCTTCCCCGAGTTCCTCCAGGAGTGAGTACTTCACGAAGACCCGCTCCTGAAAGCCTTCCAGTTCGAGTTTGTTCTTCCCGTTGTCGGTGATTTGCAGTTCCACGATATCCCTCTCAGGCGGTTACGGTGTATTCCATCATTTCATGGGCCTGTTCGAGCACTTCGATGGCTTGGTTGGGCTGATCATTGCGTCGCAGGAGCTTGCCGTACACCATCAGCAGATCGATCCAGGGCCGATGGCGGACAGTGTCGCGACACAGCGAGATCGCTTCGGCGTCGCGCGTGCCTTCATGGTACAGGGCGTAAATCTGGCAGACCCGCAGCCACAGCGCCGGTTCGCCTTGGCGTTTTCGCGCCTCGGCAAACAGGTCGGCTGCATCGGCGAATCGCTCCTCGTGGAGGGCGGTCTTGGCCTTGGAGAGCACGCTGTTGACCGGGAAGACCGGATCGTCCTCGCCCGGCTGGCCGAGCTGAAGGCCGGCCTGCTCGATCGATTTGCGGATCGGAAGGTCCGGGTACCGGGCACGGATCGAGCGGAGCGTCTCGGTGGGCAGCACGAAGCCCTGTGTTTCGGGCGAGTCCGACCGCAAGAGCATGCCATCCCACTCGGGATGGTTCTCCAGCGGGTACAGTGCTTCCTCGGCCCACAGCGCTTTGATGGTCGCCCGGTCAGGCAGCCAACAGACGTAATCGCCGTCGGCCTGTTCCAGTGCGGCGTCCAGCCGTTGGGTGGGCGTCAGGTCGTCGGGCACGCCGACTCCGTGGATGGCCGGGGCCTGGACGTTCAGGCAGCGAAGCTCCGCCGGCGTCATGGGAATGTAAATCTGGAACGGGGTGAAGGTCAGTTGAAGGATCTGTCCCAACTGCGTGATCGACTGCTCGTTGACCTGTGAGGGAGTCCAGATAATCGAGAGGTCCTTGCAGGTCTTCCAAGGCTTGGGAGGACGACTGTTGCGGATGGCCAGGGTGTTCTGGAAGTACTTGATCTTGTCTTGGCGCTGTTTGTCCGAGATCCGATCGCTTTCCGATTGGTAGTTCGCGAAGAACTCGCCGGTGACCGCGGGGATCGAGAGGAACGGCGTGAAGAAAGAAATCCGGCGCATCATGTCCCAGTCGATCAGCACCCGCACGCTCTCGTTGTAGGGGCCGGTCTTCTCCAGCAGGTCGGTCCGATGGACCGCTGCCCCGCCCAGCACGAGATTGAAATGCAGCTGCTGCAGCAGGTCGAAATCGCGGTCCACCATCAAGGTCTTGGAGAGCACCTTGCGTCGGCCTCCGGGCATGGGGTAGACAAGCGTCCGGTACAGCCTCGAGTAGGATGCCTGGTATTCGTCGCTCGCCTCGAGGGCAGCGACGTTGGTCTCGATGTGATGGGGGTAGTGAATATCATCATCGCCCAGGTAGGCGATGTACTTGCCCTTCACGTAGGGAACCGCTTCGTTGTAGGAATACGCCAGCCCGCGGTTCTGGGCGCGGTCCAGCAGGAGCAGCCTCTCGTCGCCGAAGGATTCGATGATGTCGCGAACCTCGTCTCCGCCGTCGCGGACCACGATGATCTGCAGGTTCCGGTAGGTCTGGTCCAGCGCGCTGCGCAGGGCGATGGGCAGATAATGCCTGCGGTTGTACGTCGAGATGATGTAGGTCACCAGCGGCTTGGAGTCCCGCCACGTGTTGGCCTTGGGCATGATGTGCTCTGCTCCTTCCGGTCCATTGTCCGGGACGGGCCCGGCTGGCATTACTCCTGCGGATCTTCGGGCTGGAGGGAAAGCCAATCCTGTTCGAGCTCCAGCAGGACGTCGTTGAGCCTGGCCATCTGCCTGCGATAAGAGAAGTGCTCGGCCACCATCTCGCGGCATTGCTGCGGGTCGTAAGGCTCGTCGAAAATCCGCTGTTGGAGCTGGTCGGCCGACGTGAAGCCGAACCACTCAGCCAATTGGCCTGGGGCTTCTCCCTCGGGGACGTAGATGAGGGGCTTGAGCCCGACGGCGAGGCATTCGGCGATCAGCGGGGTCCGCTCGGCGAAGTAGTTCGTCGCCAGGATGTACTGCTTGTCCAGCAGCCATTCGATCGGGTCGGCGGGCATGCCCACCTGCGAGACGGTCTCGCCATCGATGTGCTTGGAGTAGTGCTGTTGCTCGCCGACGCTGAGACGGTCTTCGATGTGTTCCGCTGCCAGCAGGAGCTTCAGCTCGGGATGCTCCCGGGCCACCTCCTGGACGAGTTCCAGAAGTTCCGGCCTCATGCGGATATTCTGCAGGCCGATGCACGCGAGGTTGGCGCCGGAAGACTTGGGAGTCTCATCCAGGGCGTCGAGGTCCACCCCGTTGGGCACGATTACCACGCGGGTCTTCTCGCTGATTCCCCCGACGCGCTGAGAGAGCTTGTCCAGAACCGTCTGGGAGGGAAGGATCAGTACGTCAACGTTCTCCCACTGGATCTCGTCGATCCAGGGGTTGGAGTCTTTGTACATCTTCAGGCGGCAGACCAGCTTGGCGTAACCAGCGTTTCGGCTGGCCACCGCGAAGACACTGTCGCACGACTCGAACCAGGCGATGTCCGACCAGTCCAACAGCTCCTGGAGACGCTGGGCCTCCTGCTCGCTGGACCAGCGGACCTCGAACCGATCGGCCAGGAAATCGCGAATCTCCCCGGCGACGTATTCCTCGCTGGGCAGGTAGAAGAACGAGACCTTCGGGCGATGCGAGCGGATCACCGCCAGGGCACTCTCGGCGACCTGGTCCTCGGTGTCCGGATAGAGATGCTTGAGAATCACCAGCGCCTCGACCGCCTGAGGTGTGCGACCCTCGTTGAGCAGGGCAGTGGACACGCGAACGGCCAAGTCCGGCGTGAGGCATTCCTGCTCGGCCAGTTCCCCGAGCATCCTGAGCGTCTGGTCAGGCTGACCGGCCGCCAGGTGGACCTCCGCGAGGTTGAGCAGCGTCTCGGCCGGGGGCGATTCCCCGGAAGAGACCGCGGCGCGAAGATGGTCGATCGCCTCTTCGAATCGGCCCAGGGCGTAGAGGATCGCCCCGGCGTCGTTGAGCGCCTCGGTATCGTTGGGCTCGTTGACCAGATGCTTGCGCACCTGCTGAAGGGCCTGCTCGTAGCGCCCGGCTTCGGCGTGGTCTCGCGCCTCGTTGTAGGCGTCCGGTTTGGTTGTCGACATGCTCACGATTCGTTTCCTTCCTGCATGATCTCGCCGATCTCACGCGGCTGGGGCAGCCGTTGCGGGAAGCAGTGTGCAACGGCTGTGCCGAAACGAGCTTCCCGGGCAGTTTGTTGTCCCGCGATCGGCGTCGGCGACTCCTGTGTCGCGGAAGAGGCTTGATGGAAGTCGCTTAGGCGATGCTGCCCCGCCTAAGGATTCGGGAAAGTACTGGAACTCCCACGGGCCGGCCTCGTCGCCCGCTGGTGGCTGCGCTCTTTTTGAGCGCGTGTGTCCCATTGCTATCGGAAACTCCCCCGAAAGGAATTACAGATAGTCCAGCAGCGACATATTCAGCAGCTTCGAGCTCGACGCCAGCGTCATCTGGTAGAACGTCTGTGATTTCGCCAGATCGGTCGCCACCTGCGTGATGTCCGCGTCCTGAACGGCGGCTTTCTGTTCCTTGGCGGAGAACTCCAGGCCTTCGATCGCCTCATCCAGACCGGTCAGCGCCTGGATTCTGCCACCGACGGCCGTCATCTTCTCGGTGACCCCGTCCATGACCTCATCAAGGTCGTACAGGGCCCGGCCGAGGAATTCGCCCTGCTGGTCGTGATCGTAGCCGGCCTTGTTGAACATCAGGTCGCGGATCTCGAGCAGCGTTCCGAACAGGTCATACGTTCCGCCGATGCGCACCAATTCCGTACCGGTCTGCTGGATTCCCGTCGTGTCCACGAACAGCGTCCGCCCGTCGGCGTCGACGACGGGCTGGGCGGTTTGGGTGAAGTCCACCGCGGTGGTCGTCGTCCCGCCGTCGATGGACATCGTCCCGTTGCCGGTGAAGGTGGCCGAGCTGGTGGTCCCGCTCCAGGCGGTGAGGTCCACGTACGCCACCGCGCCGCGTTCGTTCTCGATGCGGGCGTCGCTCAAATCGGAGATCGTTCCCAGCTCCACCCAATCACCCCCGTCCAGGCGGACCGAGTTGGTCCCGGCGTTGAGCTCCACGGTGTGATCGCCCAGAATCGTGTCTCCCCCGGCGGAGCTGGCGCCGGCGGCAACGCCATTGGCGGCGACCACGGTCGTCGAGGTGTGGCTGATCAGCAGGGGGAAGTTACCTCTCGCGCTGGCAGTTCCGTTGCCCACTGCCGCTCCGGTATTGCCGCTGAAAACGGGCTCCTGGCGGGAGTCTTCGCGGAACATGTTGTCGCCCACCAGCGTGGCCGGCGAGTCGATGTTCGGGCCCACGGGCACGCGCATCTCGTGTTGGCTGCCAACGTACCGAACCTTGGTGATGCTGCCGTTGGAGTCTCGCGTCGCCTCGTAGGGGGGGGTGTTGATGCGATCGCCGGCGAAGATGTACCGCCCCATCGAGTTGGCGTTCACGTTGGACATGAGACCCTTGATCATCTCATCCATCGCGTACCCGCCGGCCATCCGGTTATCCTGGTTGTAGGTGGCGCTGGCCGCCTGCGAGACCAGTGCCTTGGCCTGGGCAAGCTGATCGGTAATCGCCTGGAGGTTCGTATCGGCGTAGTTGAGGTTGAACTCCACCGTGTGGATGTTGTCGCGATACGTGGCGAACCTCGTCTCCTGGTTCTGCAGCGTCAGAACGCGGAACGCGTCGCCCGGGTCGTCCGATGGACGGATCACCCGGCTGCCGGTGGCGATCATCTCCTGCATTCGCGCCATGTCGTCCATCCGCTTTCGCAGCGAGTAGATCGTGTCGTTATAAATTCGACCCCATCCTGCCATGAGTGTTCTCCCGGGGCGGTGTTCGCCCTTACTGGATCAGGTTCATAAGGTGCTGCAACGCGTCGTTCTGGGTGGTGAGAAACTTCGCCACCGCCTGGTACATCTTCTCGTACATGATCAGCTGGGCGGCCTCTTCGTTGATGTCCACGCCACTGACCGTGTCCCGCTGGTCCAGCAACTGCTTCTCCACCGCGTAGAGCCCGTCGCGACGTGCCTCCTTGGTGGAAATCTCCTGGCCGACCGTCGACCAGACCGATCGTACAAACTGATCGGGCGTGAGATTGTTGAGCGTCCCATGTCGGCCGTCGCCTACCGCCGCCATCCGCGTGACGTTGGTGTTGTCCGACAGCTGTGTCGAAGCCGAAAACGCGAAGTTGTTCGAGTCTTCCATCAGCCGTTTGACGACCTGCAGGTCCTCGCCGCTGTCGCCCTGGAAGAAGGTGTTGATGTTGGTGGCGTTCATCAGGCCGGTCTCGTCGGACTCGGCCAGCGCCTTGAACTCGAACGTCTCGCCCTCGCGCAGCGTGCCCGAGGGGAACGTCAGGCTCAGTCCTTCGCTCACGTTCAGCGGCTCGCCGGGGGAGTACCCTTTGCCCACCGTCAGGTCGGCAACCAGCTCGCCGGCGCCATCCCGCACTTCCACGCGCAGCCCGCTGGTCACACCGACCGCTTCGTCGGCCCCGGGCGTGGGTCCCACGACGGTGGCGGTGTACACCTGGTTTCGCTCGCCCTGGTAGTAGCCGCTCACCTCGGGAGTGGTGCCCACCCATGTGCCCGAGGTGGTCAGGCGCGTCTCGGGAAGGAAGTCGAAGGTGTATCCGTCGGCCGCCTGGAGCTTCAACGCGGCGTCCGGCAGCGAGGCGGTCATGTTCGGGATGTTCGTATTGATGTGGCTGACGAGCTCAGCCATCGTGTCGATCACGATCGGCGGGCCGGCTGAGTGGTCGTCCGGATCGATATCGATCTCGTGATACACCACGTCGCCGGTGCTCTGGTCGGTAACCCGCATGTGAATCGTTCCGGCGGCGATCTCCCGGGTCCATTCGTCGAAAGGCTCGGCCGGTACGGACGTTCCCTCCAGAACCTGGAACGAACCGTTGTTGCCCAGACCCTGGACGTGGATGGTGTTCATCTTGTCCCGCAGCGTCGTGGCCAGGGCGTTTATTTTGCCCTGCAGGTCCGGGAGCGTCTCGTTGTAGAGCTCCAGCAGACCGCCAATTTCACCGCCGCGGACATCGGTCATCAGCGAGGTAGCCGACTTGGGCCCGACGCCCAGTGTGCTGTCGTCGACGATCTCGACTTTCATCAGCGTCGGGCGTGCGTTGAGCACCAGGGGCATGCCCCAGCCATGAACCGTGATGGTCCCGTTCGAGTCGTCGCGATATCCGATCTGGGCGGGCATCAGCTGGGCCAGGTCCATCAGGGCCTGGTCTCGCTTGTCCTGCACCACGTTGGTGTTGCCCGCCTGGGACGAGAGGTCGTTGATGAGCTGGTTCTGCTCGGTGACGTTCTGGAGGTGCTTGTTGGCCAGTTCGATGGCGTTGAACGTCTCCTGCTTGACGTGCTCCTTCATCTCCTTGATGAAAGAAGAGAGGTTCCGCAGGTGGCTGGCGAGGTTCTCGCCCGACCAGACGGCGTTCTCCAGGTGGGCCTGGCTGTCGGGCTGGGCGGTGAGCTGGTTCAGCGCGGCGAAAAACTCGTTCAGCGACGACGGAACGCCCGAGCTGTCCAGGTCGCCCAAAGCACTCTCCAGCGACGCGAGGATCTCCAGTTCCTGCTCCACCTGCCCCATCTCGGGCTGCTGGCGGAGGACCTGGTTCTCCAGCAGGATGTCATACCGCCGCCGGATCTCCTGGATCTCCACGCCGCCTCCGACGCTCATCGAGCTGCCCGAGTAGGCGATGGACGCCAGCTTGAGATCCTGCTTGTGATAGCCGTCCGTGGAGGCATTGGCGATGTTCATGCCAATCACCTCGATGCCCTTCTGGGCGGCCTGCAGTCCGGTAACTCCGATACCCCAATTTGCCATGACTCACCTCTCCGCGTTGACCAGGCTTTGGCTGGTCTGCCAGGTCTGTGATCCCGCCGAGCCGTAGGTCGTCACGCGGGTCTGTTGAGGGAAAATCGCCTCGAGCATGAGGCGGTTGAGCTTGCCGATTTCCGAGATCATCATCGAGACCCGCATGTTTTCTTTCTGGATCGCCCGGGTCTGATGGATGATCTGCTGGCGGCGGTAGTCGATCTCGACGGCCCGCCGGGAATCCACCAGGTCCACGATCTGCGACAGACGCAGGTGTTCGGCGTCCACGCCGAGGTGGTTGGCGATCGTCGCGCGGGAGGCGGCCAGGCGGATGTCGACTCGCTGCTGATCGCGCACGGTCTGCTCGATGTCCTCCAGCAGGCCAGACGCCTCGTCCATTCGGCGATCGAGGACGATCGAACCGAGACGCGAGAGCTGATCGCGCCGGACGTCGAGGAGGCCGAGTTCGGCATCCAGGACGCTCAGCAGCTCGTCCAGGATCATATCGAGTGCAATGTCGCGTCTGTTCATGGTGTTACCTCGGGGTTGACAACCGTATTATCGAGCAAACCTTCGGATTCTTGAATCTGTCGGAGCACTTGCTTCCACACGCCCATCCCGCCGGATGAGCCGATTTCCTGCCCCATGAAGTGCCAGAACATATCTTTCATCTGACCACTGGCGGCATCTTCGGTAAGCCCCGCGTCTGGAATGCTTTGTCGCATCGTCGAGATCATACGGGTCACCAGGAGGCTTTCGAACTCCTTGGCGGTATGCTCGGCTGTTGCAAGCTTCTGCTCGCGCGTTTCGTCGAGTGTTCCCCCATCGCGGCTGCGCTGGAGACGCTTCAGCTGCGCGTCGCGCAGGGCGTCGGTGGCGCCGGGTCCGCCGGCAGAGGGAATCGGGAAGGACAGTCCGCTCATGGGTGGGTTCCTTACATGACCTTCAGCTCGGCTTGGAGCTTGCCGGCCTTCTTGAGTGCCTGGAAAATCGAGATCAGGTCGCGCGGCGTCAGCCCCATCGCGTTCAGCGACCGGGCCAGGTCCGAAACGGACACCGGCTTGGGCAGCGCGAGGGTGTGCATCGGTCCCTCGTCCTCGATGGCGTGAATTTCCGTGCGGTGAAGTTTGACCGTCTCGCCGGTTTTGGAGAAAGGTTCGGGCTGCGAGGCGTAGTCCTTCTCCTTGCGGACCACCGAGAGGTTCCCGTGCGAGATCGCGCAATCGCTGATGGTGACATTCTCGCCGACGATGACCGTACCGGTCTTCTCGTTGATCACGACGACGGCTTTGCTGTCGACCTCGACCTTGAGTTGCCCGATCGAGGCGATGAACTTCGTCACCGAACTTTTGGCGTCCTTCTTGTCCTTCTTGTCGACCTTGGGGAGCGTCACGCGGATGCTTCCGGCGTCGACGGCTTCGGCGGCGCCCTTGTATTTGGTGTTGATGGCTTCGGCGATCTTCCTGGACGTCGAGAAGTCGCTGTTGCGCAGCTGCAGGGTGACCTTGCCGTTCTCGACGTAGTTGGAAATCTCGTCGATTTCGATTGTCGCACCGCTGGGGACGTTGCCCACGGTGGTGTGGTTCTTCTGGACGCTGGCGGTTTGCCCCTGGGCGGAGAAGCCCCCCACGACCAACTCGCCCTGGGCGACGGCGTAGGTTTCCTTGTCCGCCCCGATCATCGGCGTCATCAGCAGCGTCCCCCCCTGCAGGCTGGAGGCGTTGCCGATCGCAGAGACGGTCACGTCGATCTTGGTTCCCTTCCGCGCGAAGGGCGGAAGGGTGCCCGTGACGATCACGCTGGCGATGCTCTTGGAGCCCAGGTCATCCGGGTCCATGGTAATGCCCGAGCGTCGCAGAATGCTCGCGATGGTCTGCCGCGAGACCGGCGAATCGTCGCCCGTGCCCTGCAGGCCGATCACCAGCCCGTAGCCCATCAGCGGGTTGTCCCGCACGCCCTTGATGGTCACGATGTCCTTGATGCGTTCAGCCGAGGCCGACCCGGCCGTCGCCAGAAGACACAGGATCAGTATGATGTGTTGCGTCCGTCGCATGGGAGTCCTTTCGTTGGGCCCTAGAACGGGCTGATGAAGCTGAGCACCTGACCCAGCCAGCCCGGGCGGGTGTAGCGGTTCTCCCGGCCGGTGTGTTGGTAAACGATGTGGAAGTTCGCCACTCGGCTGGAGGCGATGTCATTGGAGTAGTTCACGTCGCTGGGACGCACGACCCCCGAGATCTGGATGACTTCCTTCTCTCCGTCCACCTCTCGGGTCCGCTTGCCCAGGACGATCAGATTTCCGTTGGGCAATACGTCTTCGACCAGTACGGTCATCTGGTCGACGAAGCTGCGGTCGGTCGTAACTTCCGACGAGCCGTCGAACTCGCTGCTGGAGTCGATGTCGATGTCCAGTTCCGGCAGGTTGAACAGCTTGCCGGTCACCGCGTCGATCCCGCGGAGCAGGTCGAACTTCGCTCCACCGGTGATCTTGGTTCCGCGTTTGTCGGACTTGTCCATCGTCCGTGAGGATTCGGTCTCGATGCTGCTCTTCTCGTTGATGATGATCGTCAACACGTCGCCTACGGCGCGGGCCTTGTCGTCCTGGTACGGGTTGCGCGTGCCCCGGTGGGCCCTGGCCCAGATGGACCCCGCCCAGCAGGCCGACGTCGCCAGAAGCAACGTCGCCGCAAGCAGGCAAATACGGATGGCTGGGAGTCTCATGCTCTCACCTCTTCAGTACGGGAACCACGTAGCCGTCGGCGTTGACCCTGGCGACCACGATTCGTTTGCTGTCGATGTTGCGGACCTTGATGAACTCGCCGGGCTTGCCGTCCTGCAACGCCTGCCCGGCGGCCCGCACGGCGAACCCCTCGCCCTCGATGCGCATCTCCACGCCCTGCCCCCGCTTGACGACCACCTTCTGGGCGGGCGAGCGGATCAGGTTGTCGCGGACCTCGCGACCTTTGCTGATTTTCCCGGTGGCGACCATGCCCCACGGCGGGGCGAACCGCCCCTGCGCCGGACGCAGCGACTCGATGGTCACCACCGTGGCGTTGTCGGTGCTGATCTTCTCGCCCGGCGAAATGTCCCGGGTGGCTATGACCTTCTGCACCAGGTGGCCCATCTTGAAGAGCACTTCGGTCTTGCCGAGCTCTTTGTCCTTCCGGCGGGCATGGATCACCACCTTAGCGCAGCCGCTGGGGGCGCCGTCGGAGATGGTGGCTGTCAGCGTCACGCCCCTGGGCGACTGGACGATGAGGTCCTTGGGTTTCCGCATCAGCGACCAGTAAGCGTTCTCGCCGGCGGGCTTGTTGGCGGCGAGGAACCTCCTCGCTGCGGTCACGATGCGTTCGGCGTCGACGGTGGTCTCGTCACGTTTCACCGTGACGCTGGACGCTCCGGAGAAGGTGATGTCGTCGGCATCGAAGCCTGAAGACGCCAGCCGCGAGAGGATCGTTTTCCGATCCAGGACGATGTCCTCGCCCTTCCACGGAGCCCGACCCAGGGCGATCCTCTCGGCGGCGTTGGCGGTCTTGTCGTTGTCGCAGGAGACCAGGGCAACCTGCCCGAGCGTGAGCTTGTCGCTCTCGACCGTTCGCTCTCGCGGCAGGTAGATCCTGACCTCCTTGTCGGACGCGTCGCCGGCGAGGACTGCCGAAGCAGCCCACCCGAGCGTCACCAGCAGCAGAATGGCTTGTCGGTGTGTCATGGTGTAGCCTTTCGCGGCGTGAATCACGTGATCAGACGGTTGGCGGTGGTGAGCATCTCGTCGCCGGCCTTGATGGCCTTGGCGTTGACCTCGTAAGCCCGCTGGGCGGTGATGAGGTTCACCAGTTCCGAGACCATCTGGACGTTGGACTTCTCCAGGAAGCCCTGGCGGATCGAGCCCAGCCCGTCGGAGCCCGGCGATCCGGTGGTGGGCGAACCCGAAGCGCCTGTCTCGGCGAAGAGGTTCTGCCCCTCGCTGGACAGCCCCGAGGGGTTCACGAAGCGAACCAGGTCGATTTTCCCCACGGCGGTATTCTGGTTGGAGTTGCCCTGCATGACGGTGACGGTTCCGTCGTCGCCGATGCTGACCGAGCGGGAATCCTGCGGGATGGTGATCTGCGGGGAGAGGTAATACCCGCTGGCGGTGACCAGCTTGCCCTCGGCGTTCAGCCGAAAGCTGCCGTCACGGGTGTATCGCATCTCGCCGCTGGGCATCTCCACCTGGAAGAACCCCTCGCCCTGGATGGACATATCCAGCGGGCGGGAGGTGGCCTGCGCCTCGCCCTGGGTGAAGACCTTCAGCGTGGCGGCCGTCCGGACGCCGTTGCCGATCTCCAGGCCCGTCGGCGCCTTCTGCCCCGAGGCCACGTCTCGGCCGGCTTCGAGCAGCTTGACGTACATGAGGTCCTGGAAGTCCACCTGGGACCGCTTGAACCCGTTGGTGTTGATGTTCGCGAGGTTGTTGGAGATGACGCCCACAATCTGGTCCTGGGCGGCCATTCCTGTCGCGGCGGAGGAAAACGCTCGTAGCATGATTCACTCTCCTGTGGACTACATCGCCGCCTGCATCAGCGTGCGGAGACGTTCGTCCTGTTTTTTCATCATTTTGGTATTGGCTTCGTACATTCGGGTCACCCGCATGAGATCCACGAGCTCCTCGACCATGTTCACGTTGGACTTCTCGGAATATCCCTGGTGCACCACGGGGTTTTCGAGTTCGTCGGGTTTGATGTCCTCGTCGGTTACCCGGTAGCACCCGTCGCCTTCCGGCGCGAGCACCTTGACGTCCTCGAAGCCCACGACCTTCATCTTGCCGACTTCTCTGCCGGCGACGTTGATGGTTCCGTCCTGGCTGATGGCGACCTGGCTGAGGGGGTAACGATCGGGGATGTTGATCGGTCCGCCCTCGCCGGCAACGGTTCGCCCGCGGAAGTCCACCAGCTTGCCGTTCTCGTCGGTGCGGAAGGTTCCGTTGCGGGTGTAGCGGTCGCCGTCGGGGGTTTCGATCACGAAGAACCCCTCCCCGTCGATCGCCACGTCGAGCTTCCGCCCGGTGTGGTGCATCGGCCCCTGCGAGAAATCGATGTCGTTTCGCGCCTGCACCTCGTTCACGAGCGGCTCACCGGAGACGGCCCCCATTCGCTGCATGAGCTTCTGGGAGAAGCTGTTGACGTCCCGCTTGAAGCCCGCCGTGTTGACGTTGGCCATGTTGTGGGCGATGGCGCGGTACTGCAGCGCCAAGCCCTGCAGGCTCGATGCCGATGGTGAAAAGCTGTTGTTCATGACGTTACCTCGTCACCGGCGGCGACAGGATCGCTCGCCGGGGTTCGGAACTCGGCCTGCCGACGGGCGGCCTGGTTGGTTTCGCGAGTCAGGTCGGCGATCTCCGCCTCGTTGAGCCCCATCATCTCGGCCACGAACAGCCATCGACCTTCCGTGGACGTCGGGGCCGAGCGAAGCACGCGCCCGGTGGTCTCGATGACCTTGTCCGGATGCATCTCGACGTGAACCAGCACGCGGTAGTTGGGTTTCACTTCCATCGGAACATCCAGCACAAACCCCGGGCCCGCCAGTTCCATCAGCCGACCGGGGACGTACTCCGGCTGGGTGTCCAGCGAGTCCTGCAGGTACGGCAGCAGGGCGATCTGGGCGGGCATGTTCACGGCGATCCGTGGGAACGAGCGGCGATTGATCGGGCGGATCCGTTCGGAATGGTCCAGGTACAGGTTGCCGTCCTGGTAGGTGATCACCCGCGAGTCGAACTCCCAGATGATCCCGTTGTGGGAATACCGCACGACCAGGGCCTGCCCGTCGCGGAAGACGGCCATCTTCTTGAGATTCACGATCAGACGATTGTCCGTCACGCCCGCGAGTTCGCCTTCGATCTCGGGCTTTTCGGGATCCACGAGGATCGAGACGCTTCCGCCCGTGGCGCACTGGCGTGTGGTGGGTCCTTCCGAGAGACGCTTCTCGCTGAAGGAGAGCTTCTCCCGCACCAGTTGCAGCTGCGCGTCGATGGCGTTGCGGGCCGTGGCGGGCAGCACGGAGTACCGCTCGCTGTCGTGAAGCCGATCGATGGACGTCTCGAAGGCGTCGCGGTCGAACAGCAGCGGCGGGTAGCTCACCCCGGCCACGTCGATGACCAGCCGGAGGGCCTGCTGCTCGGCGTCCCGCAGACCGTTGGACCGGCAGAGCTGGTGGAACTCGTCCCACGCGTGTTTCTCGTTGTATCGCTGGTAGAGCTTCCAGACCCCGTAGATCGTAACGCCCAGCAGGACCAGTCCCGCCACCATAACCCACCAGGGGGTCGAGGCGAACAGGCCCTGCCTTGCTCCCTCCCAACGGTCCAGCGCGTTGGCAGCGAGTGTCAGCGTTGTCGAGTTGAGTCCCGCGGTGGTCATGGTGTCATTCCCGTCCTGGCGTTACCGGATGAGGTTCGTCAGTTCCTTGAGCATGTCGTTGGCCACGCGGATGGTCCGGGCGTTGGCCTGGTAGCCGTTCTGAGCCTGGATGAGCGTGACGAACTCTTTGGCGACGTCGACGTTGGACTTCTCCAGGGCGCTTCCCCGGATGGCGCCCGCTCCGCCGGTCAGGGCGTTGGTGGTCTTCGGGTCGCCGGAGTTTCCGGTTGCCTGGTAGTAGTTGTTGCCGATGCTCTCCAGGCCGGCGGGGTTCTGGAACGTCGCCATCTTCACCGTGGAGATGTCGCGACGCACACCGTTGGAGAACAGCCCCGTGACGACCCCGTCCCGCGAGATCGACAGGCTGCTCAGCGAGCCGGAGGCGAAGCCGTCCTGCTTGATGACCGACGCCGTCGAGGCCGATCCGAACTGCGTCAGGCCGTTGGTCCTGCCGATGTCGCCGCAGTCGACCGCGAAGGCCGAGACGTTTCCGATGTTGGCGAAGGTCACGTTGATCTCGGGCGAATCGCCGATGATCGAGTCCATGCCCATGTACGTTCCGTCCGTGCCGAAGTTGATGCCTTTCACGCGGCGGTCGTCAAAGTCGAAGGTCTGGACGTCGCCCGTGATGGAAGTAGCCACGAAGTCCCACTGGTTGTTCGTGTTGGTCTTTACGAACGATCCGGTGATCGCGTGGGAAATTCCCAGCGTGTCGAACACCTCGACGTTGACGTCTTTCTTGGCCTCGCCACCGGCGACCTCGATCTGCCAGTAGGGGGGCAGCTCGAAACTGTCCCCGGCAACGCCGGAATAGCTGAGGTTCAGGTCCATCTGGCTGTAGCCGGCGTCGTCGGCTTCGACAATGACCTCGCCGTTGGACAGGAACGCGTTGACGTCCGTTCCCGCCGTGGAGAAGGTGTTCTCAATGAAGTCCAGCAGGTCCTGCCCCGTCGTGGTCAGGTCCACCGCCAGCGTGTCAGTGACGTTGTTGCCGTCCCTGTCCAGTCCCGTCAGCGACAGCGTGCCCGCACCGGTGATGTTGGTATTGTCCAGGCTCGCCAGGGTGGCGGTTGCGTCGGTGGTGGATCCGCTGATGGTGAACGCGTAGTCGGTCCCGGCCCGCATCTTGTGCGTGGTGGGGGCGTCGGCGTCGGCCTGCAGGTTCCCCACGCAGGTGATCTGCGTGGTCGGCGCAGCCGGCAGGGCCACGTCGTATGGAATGCGGATGCCCATGTCTCCGGGCCGCTGGAAGCCATCGCTCTCGCCCGTCGAGTCGATCCGCTGGAGACGGTAGCCCGTCGAGGGGTCCACGAGGTAGTAATCGGCGTCCACGCTGAACGTGCCTGCCCGCGAATACGCCTCGCCGTTGCTGCCGTTCATCACGAAGAAGCCCGCACCCTCGATCGCCATGTCCAGCGCCTGGCCGGTGTTCACCAGCGCGCCCTGGTTCATGTCGCGGTCGATGCTCGAAACCTCCACGCCGTTGCCGCTCTGGACGGGGTTCATACCGCCCATCCCGTCGGCGGGGGCGCTCGCTTGGCGGATGGTCTGGCTGAGCAGCTCCGAGAAGCTCGCCCGGCTGGACTTGAAGGCCGTCGTGTTCACGTTGGCGAGGTTGTTGCCCGCCACGTCCATCATGCTCTGGTGCGCCTTGAGTCCTGAGACGCCCGCGTTCAGTGCATTACCCATGGTGTTCTATCCTCTTGGTGTCCTGAAAGGTTTACGATCCGATGCTGATGATCTGATTGGGTTCGATTTCGTACTTTTCCATCCCGTTGCTCGCCACGAAGCGAATCTCGCCTTGCTCCAGACGCACACTGGAAATCGTGCCCGTCTTCTCCAGCGTGATATCCGCGTTCTCCGGAGAGGCGACGGCGTACTTGACGCTCTTGCCGATCAATGCCGCTCCCTGCGCCAAGGCCGAGCTGACCGGATCACGCCCGACCGAGTAGATCTCGTCGGAGGTGATCTCGTCGCCGTTGTCCAGGTACGCCCGGAGCTGTCCGTCCTCCAGCGCCACCGCCCCGACCGTAGCCATCCGCGGCACGTCGATGGTCTTGCCGTCCGCGTCGGTCGACTCGGCGAGGTAAGTGATATCCTTGCCCGTCAGGTCCAGCGCCTCCTGCAGCATGGTGGAGTCCAGAACCTTCTTGAAGTTGTTGTTCATCTGCTCGGTCTGCTCGAGCGACGAGAGCTGCGCCAACTGACCGGCCATGTCCTGGTTGTCCATGGGCTCCAGGGGGTTCTGGTTCTGGAGCTGGGCAACCAGCAGGTTGAGATAGTTGGTTGTGATTTCCTGGGAGTTCTGTCCCAGTGCCTGTACCTGGCTCATGGTTCACCTCACATCATTACGTTGATGGATCCGTCGGCTTCGCCGGTGGGCGAGGCGTCGGGTTTGTCCTGGGGTTCGTTGGTCGTCTCCCCCGCCGAGGCGGGTTGCTGGTCGTTGTCTCCCGCGTCGGCCTCGCCGTCGCGCCCGCGGGCGCCGCCGGAGTGGTCCTGGGCTTCCTGCGGGTTGGCGTTCTGCTGGGCCTGACCGTCGGCGGGGTCGTGCATCGGTCGCTCGCCGCTCTGCTCGGTCGGCTGGATGTCCACGCGGCGCACCTGGATGCCCGCCTCGGTCAGGCGGTTGATGAGCGTCTGGGCTTCGCGCTGCAGATCGCCGAGTGTCTGGGCGTTGTCGGTGCGGATCATGGCCCGCAGGCCGCCGGCGTCCATCTCCAGCGAGATGCGCACCTGCCCCAGTTCCGGCGGGTCCAGACGAATCACCATCGAATCGCCCGCGCCTCGCAGGTTTCCCCGCATCTGCGCGAAGACCTGGTCTGCCGGCGAAACCTCGCCGGCCCCCTCGGCCGACGCGCTCGCCGGGGCGGACTGGGCTGCCGTCGCCGCCGTCGCGATCGTCGGAGTCCCAACCGTCGAGGCCGACTGGCTGGCCTGCGAGACCGTCTCGATGGTCGTCTCAAAGGTCTGTTCGTCGCTGCCCGGGGCGGTGGCGGTGGCGGCATCCCGGCCGGCGGGGTTGGCGGCTGCGGCGTTGAGAACGAATCGTCCCTGTCCGTCATCCCGCGATTGCCCATCGCCGGTCTGCTGACCGGTAGCGCCTTGGCCGGCCTGCACCCCGCCGTCAACGGCAGCACTCGGCTGGGCCAGTCCTGAACTGATCTTCGACTCGCCCTCGCCCTGGTCGGCCTGGGTCTTCTCGGCGACTTCGCCGGCGGCGTGGGGCGCGTCCTTCTGAATGTTCTTCGCGGAGGCGGCTGCGGGGTCGGCTTTGCCCTGCGCGACGCCCTCCTCGCCCTTTGCGTTGCCGGCGTGGGGTGCCTCGGCCTTGGGCGCGTCGGCAACCTGCTTGCCGTCGACGGGCTTCTTGCCGTCGGCCGACTTGTCGGTCGCGTCCGCCGGCGCTGGTTGGCCGGTATCCTTAACGAGCAATTGGCCCGCCTTCACGCCGCCGGGGGTCTCGGGCGTTTCGGCGTTCTTAGCTTTGGCTTGCTGTCCGAGAGCAGCGAGGACGGCACGATGCACGCCATCCGGGGCATCTTCCGCTGTCGTCGTCTGGCCGGTGAGGGCACTGAGCGAAACCGTCTTCTGGGCGGACTTCTCGCCGCTTACCTGCTCGGCGGTCGCAAGGGCGGCCTGCAGCAGGGCGGTCTTGGAGGGCTTGGCGTTGTCGGCCTTGCCGTCCTTGCCGGCGTTGGGTTGGTTCCGCTCCATGGCTTTACGGACGTGGCTGCGGAAGCTCCCCTCGTCGTCGGTTGCCTTGGACTCGTCGCCGTTGTCGCGATCGTCATCGGTTCTGGCGGCCGTCCGGTCGGTTTTGCTCTGGTCGCGCCGGCGGATGGCGTCGTCGTCCACCTCCCGCGTCCGAGGGTTGGATTCATCTGTATAGTTCCGCCGTGGCGTCGTTACAGGACGCACGGCGGCCGGCGGTTCGCTCGACACCAGTTGGGCAAGGCTGCTCATCTCGCTCATGCTGCAGTTCCTTTCCAGATGACACGGAACGCGTCGCCCCTCTCCATGCAAAGGGTGTGCCAGTCGGGTGGGCAAGTTCTGCGGGAATCTGTAAAACGCCCGAAAACGTACCTTTACACGCCCGCGTCCCACCCGGGCACCGGGCGGAGTCCGCTCCCGCACGGAAAGAACCACCGGAACTTTCTTCCGGACCTCCCCCACGGCCGGGCCAAGCGTGCATCCATATATAGAGGAAAGGGCTGGGCCCTCCCCGGCGGCTGACCCCGGGGGGATCTCTCACGCCCGGATACCGGCAGAATGTTCCGGCAGATGGGCGCGGGTCGCACCGGCGAGAAAGCGGAGATGCGGAATTCTTGGTCGGCGCCGCGCTGCGTGCTTCGCCGTCGGCTGCGCGCCGGAAATCAGAGCACCCATGGGCAGAATCCGGGCGCGCCGAAGCCGATCCGTCGCCTGCCCACCGGCCTGCTTGAGCGTAAAACAAACGCAAAGTGCTGCAAATAAAACCGTTAGCGGTTGGTGTGTCGTTCTGGCACGGAGGTTGCAAACCTTCGGGCATCGCGATCCGCGCCGGCGACAGTGTCGGCCCGGGCAGATGAGCAAACGCCGCCCGCCAACAAACCGGTATCAGGCAAAGAGCCATGGCTGAGAAACCAAGCAAAGAACAAGCCCAAGCCGCCAACATGGCCTTCATTCAGCAGATGATGGCCAAGGGCAAGGACAGCGTCGAAGTCATCGGAGGCGACGCGCCCGAACCCGCTCCCGAAGGTAACCCTTCCCCCACGCCCGAACAGCCCGCCGCCGATGCCGAGAAGAAAGCTGCCGACCAGGCCCCGGCCGCCGAAGCGCCGGCCGCCGATGCCGAGATGGACCAGGACGCGATCGACGCGATGATGGCAGCCCGTGCAGAGAAGAAAGCTGCCGACCCGGCCCCGGCTGAGGAAGCACCTGCCGCCGATGCCGAAATGGACCAGGACGCGATCGACGCGATGATGGCAGCCCGCGCGGAGAAGAAAACTGCCGACCCGGCCCCGTCCGACGAAGCACCTGCCGACCAGGCCCCGGCTGAGGAAGCGCCGGCCGCCGATGCCGAGATGGACCAGGACGCGATCGACGCGATGATGGCAGCCCGTGCGGAGAAGAAAACTGCCGACCAGGCCCCGGCTGAGGAAGAAGCAACGCTCGATCAGGATGCCATTGACGCGATGATGACGTCGAAGTCCACGGGTGCCCCCGCTGCCGAAGCGCCGGCGGCTGAGACGAACCAGGAAGTCGACCAGGACGCGATCGACGCGATGATGGCGGCCCGCGAAAAGGCCAAGGCCGAGCCCAAGTCCGAGCCTGTCGCCGATTCCGGCGGGGCGATGGACTCGGACAAGAAGCTCGCAGCCGTCGCCGATTCGCTCTCGAAGGGCAAGTCCCTGTTAAGGAAGTGGTCGCTGGCCCACTGGCTGTTCTTCTCCAATGGGCTGATGGGGCTCATTCTCGTTCTGTCGCTGTCAATCGCCCTGAGCGGCAAGTCCAGCCCCGACGAGGCGACGGCTTCCATGCAGGACGAGGAGGGCATGGTTCCCTCGTCCAACGAATCGGTTCGCCTCCCGAAGATGGTGATTCCCGAGGTCGGACCCACCACCTGGGCCGAGGCGGAGGAAGCCCTGCTTTCCCAGCGGTATGAGCTTGCTTTGGCGCGGTACCGCAAGCTGATGGGATTGGCTGAGGTCCGCTGGGACAACCAGCGCATCATCGACCTGCTGAAGCTTCGCAGCGGCCAATGCCTGCTGAAACTCGGGCAGGCGGAGAAGGCGCGGAAGCTCTTCATCGAGGCCGCCCAGAGCGACTCGCCCATCGTGCGGGCATACGCCAACTATCGCCTCGGTCTGCTCCGGGTGGACCAGGGCTTGTACATGCGGGCCCGCACCCGGGGGTACATGGCCATTGCGGCGCTGGGCATGCTGGATTCGCCCACTCCGCTGGAGGCCGACTGCGACTATCTCATCGCTTCCTGCCTGACGCGGAAGGTGATGAGTTTCTTCCGGCCTGACGAGAAAATTCACTGGTCCGACATCCAGAGCAGCGATCCGTTCATGGGGGTCAACGAGGACGCCCTGCTTCGCCTGATCGCTGAGGGCACCGACAAGACCCGCCGCAGCGTACTGGGCCCGATGCTCAAGCCCGCCACCGAGACGAGCGGGTTTGACGCCACCTGCTGGCGTGCACCTCTCACTGAGGTCATGCACCGTTTCGAGACGCAGAGCGGGCTGGATGTCAGCTGGGTAGCGGTGGGCATGCCCGTTCGTCGTCGCCCGGTAACGATGTTCCTTCGCGGCGCGTCGGCCCAGAGGGTCAGCGAGGTCGCCTGCGGCGTGGTCGAACTGGTGGCCAACTTCACCGGATCGAATGTGATGGTTCACGACATCCGTGCGATGAATTCCGTCGCCCAGGCTCGCGGGCTGCTCACGCGCCAGGCGGTGTCGGCATGGCGGCAGTTCTTCCTGCGTCGGCCTGACGACCCGCGCGTCGCGCATGGTCATCTGGCTTTGGCTCGGCTGTGCGAGGCCGAGGGCGATCGGGTCTCGGCGGTCCGGGAGTATCAGCTCATCGCCGAGCGTTACCGCGACCACCCCGCCGCCCCCGAGGCGATGATGCGGTCGGCCAGGCTCAAGATTGATCTGCTGGACTACGACGGGGCCCGCAAGGATTTGCTGGACCTGCTGGACTCGTACCCCGATTTCCACGCGACCGATCAGCTCTACCTTTCGCTGGGCAACGCCACCCTGGAGGCCGGCCTGCACGACGAGGCGTCCGGCGTCTATCGGAAGCTCTACTATCTGAATCTCTCACCCGAGACGCAGGCCCAGGCGTGCCTGGGAATCGGGCGATGCATGACCCACGAGCGCAACTGGGACGAGGCGATCCGCTGGCTGGGACGTTACATCGAGCGGACGCCCGAACAGGGCGGCGATGACCTGGTCGACGGAATGGTGCTGATGGCCAAAGCCCATACCAAGCAGGACCGGCTTGACGAGGCGCTGAAGTATCTGTACCCGGCGATCTCAATCGACGCGTCCAACCCGCAGAACATCCGTGCGACGCTGGCGTTGGCGGACGTGCAGATTCTCAAGGACAACCTCGTGCGGGCCACAGGTGCCATCAGCCGCATTCCCAAGCGGTCTGTCCCGAAGGAATACCGGTACGATTACTACCGCGTGAAGTCCGAGGTGTACGCGGGAATGGGTCTGTTCAACCGGGCTTTGTCCGAGTTGCGGGAAGGCATCAACGAGACCGAGGATCTGACGTTGCGTGCCCGCCTGGGCGTGCAGGTCGGCAGAATCTACGTTCAGGCCGGCGAGCTGAAAAGTGCTCTCCGCGTGTTGACCGACGTGGTGGGCTCGGGTCAGCTTCTCACCGGTCCGATCGCCCAGTCGGCTGCCTGCGACCTCGGGCGGGTCTGCGTGAACCTCGGCAAGGCCGACCAGGCTGTCTCCGCGGTCCGCGACGTATTGGCCACCACCGGCGACGAGGACATCCGAGCCCGTGCCCGGGACATTCTCGGGACGGCCTACGCGATGCGGAAAGAGTTCAACAAGTCGGCCGACGTTCTCAGCGGACGCGCCGAGAAGAGAAAGACGGGAGGCTCGCAGTGAGTTCTCATCAGCGAATCTGCCTGCCGGCGATGGTTGTGGTCCTGCTGGGATTGCTGGCCGGGTCCGTCGGCGCCCAGGACGCCAACAGCGCCGACGCCAACGCCGTGACAGACGTTCGGCTGCCCCAGACGCCGCGGGGGGACGTGAGCATCCACGAGATGATCCGTCGCCTCAATGCCGCCGGTGCGGGGGTGGGCTTGGCGGACACCGCCCAGTCGATTCCGTCGCCCGACGGTTCGGCAGGGAAGGACCAGGCCCCCTCACACGACGCTTCAGAAGACAACAAAGAGATCGTCACCGACGCGAACTCCACCCCGGCGGAGCTGCTCGAGCAGATGAAGAAATTCTCGCCGGACACCGGGTCGGCCGGTGGGGACTCGAACGACGCGAACACCCCGCGGCGACGCAAGGAGATCGATCTGAAGACCCTCCCGGCGGACACCGTGAAGAACCCCATTCTGCTGGCCGACGTGCTGTATCTCGGCGGGCACTGGAAGGCGGCCTCCACGTTTTACGTGATGGTGACCGACGACAAGAAGAAAGGTCACTCCGCCCCCGACCAGGCGTGGGCCCTGTACCAACTGGCCAATTGCCAGCGTCGGTTCGACCCGTCCCAGGCGAAGGTCACCTACAAGCGGCTGATCGAGGAATACTCCACCAGCCCGTGGGCGGCGGCTTCGCAGGTGCAGCAGAAACTGTTGACCTGGAAGCTCTCCAGCAAGCCCGAACAGCTCATCGAGAAGCATCGCAAGACCGGAATGGACGAGGTCAAGAACATCCGGGAAGACGCCAGGAAGGGGACCCGTTAAGCATGGCTGAGACGATCTATCCCAATGTGCTGGTGATCGACGACGACCAGGAAGCGACCCGCCGGGTGACCGAATCCGTCGCGGCCCGCGGCCTGCGGGGGTTGGTGGTCGAGTCGCCCGACGAAGGGGCCGATCAGCTCGCCGAGGGGCGCTGGGACCTGGTGTTGATCGATCTGGACACCGCCGGCGACCGGGGCGAGGAAATGATCCGGTCGATCCGTCGCGAGACACCCGAGACGCCCGCGTTGGTGATGGCCGGCGGCGACGGTACCCGCGCCGCGATCGGCGCCCTGCGGGCCGGCGCAGACGAAGTGCTCGTCAAGCCCATCGACCGCGACGAACTCGAAGCGATCCTCACCGAAATCCTCCCGAATCATCCGGTCACGACGGCCGCCGCCGACGAGGTCGGCGTGCAGTGCCTCGTCCACATCGTCGGCAAGAGCGAATCGCTGCAGCGGACGCTGGACCTGGCCGGCAGGGTTGCCCCCACCAGCGCCCCGGTGCTGCTGACCGGCGAGAGCGGAACGGGCAAGGAGCTGGTGAGCTACCTCATCCACCGTCGCAGCAAGCGGGCCCGCGGGCCTTACGTGCGGGTCAACTGTGCAGCCTTGAGCGAGTCGCTGCTGGAGAGCGAGCTGTTCGGCCACGAGCGCGGGGCGTTCACCGGCGCGCACCGGCAGACGCGGGGCAAGTTCGAACAGGCCCACGGCGGCACGCTGTTGCTGGACGAGATCTCCGAGACCGGCCCGCGGTTCCAGGGCCAACTGCTGCGGATCCTGGAGCATCAGGATTTCCATCGCGTCGGCGGTGAGCAGACGGTGCGGACGAACGTGCGTGTGATCGCGACCACCAACCGCGACCTCGCCGAGGCCGTCGAGAGCGGCCAGTTTCGCGCGGATCTGTATTACCGGTTGGCCGGCGTTCGCATTCCGCTGCCCGCCCTGCGTGAGCGGCGGGAGGACATCGAGGAGCTGGTGTGGCACTTCGTGAATATCTTCAGCCCGGAGGTCCGTCGCACGGTCGGCCGAATTTCGCCGGCGATGATGGACCTTCTGGAGCACTGCTCCTGGCCGGGGAATGTGCGACAGCTCCGCAACGCGGTGCGGACGGCGTTGATTTTCGGTAAGGGCGAGGAGCTCTCGCTGGAGGATGTTCCGCACCTGCAGGCCGAGCTTGCCGGCGTGACGATGGACGAGGATGACCGTGACGTGCTGCCCCTCCGCGAGATGGAGCGGCAGGCGATTTTCGATGCACTGCGACTGACAAATTCCCACCAGGCCAAGGCGGCCCGTCTTCTGGGGATTACCGACCGGACGCTTCGTGACAAGCTCCGGCGATACCGCGAAGACGGCAAGCCCGTACCGATGGAGGTGGCATGATGCCCATCAATCCCGGCGACATGATTCCGTACCTCGAGGCCGGCATTCGGGCCGGTTCGCTGCGGTCCAAGGCGATCGCCAACAACATCGCCAACCTGCAGACCGCCAACTACCGCCGAACGGACGTGAAGTTCGAGGAGATCCTCAAGGACCGCCTCAGCGACGATGAGCCGCTCGACCTGACCGACGTCGAGCCCACGCTCATCCGCCCGATGGCCACCCCGGTGGCAGCCAACGGGAACGACGTGGATGTCGACTCGGAAGTGGCGGCGATGATGCAGAACACCGGCAAGCTGAAGCTGTACCTGG
Source organism: uncultured Planctomycetaceae bacterium (assembly GCA_964646915.1). GTDB lineage: Bacteria > Planctomycetota > Phycisphaerae > SM23-33 > SM23-33 > CAZFPT01. Next base: position 24,421 of record CAZYIH010000001.1, read on the forward strand.
CGACGCTACGGAAGAACTACGAAATGCTTAACGGCGCGATGAGAACCGAATAAGGAACCCGCGATATGAACATCGAAAACATCCATACTCCCACGGCGATTGCGGTCAGCAGCATGAAGGCCAACGCCCTTCGCATGAAGGTGATCGCCAACAACATTGCCAACGCCAACTGCACCTCCAAGAACGGCGAGCCCTATCGACGCAAGGACGTGGTCACCTCGTCGCGCAACGACGAGTTGACCGGGATCAGCCTGGCCGACGTGGTCGAGGACAAATCCAGCCAGTTCCGCCCGGTGTACGAGCCCGGCCATCCGCACGCCAACGAGGAAGGCTACGTGCTCTATCCCAACGTGGAGGTCCCCAAGGAACTGACGCAGATGATGCTCGCCAGCCGGCATTACCAGGCGAGCGTGGCCATCATGAAACAGAATCAGACCGTATCGCAATCCGCCCTGGAACTGCTGAAGTAGGAGAGACGACATGCCCGGTATTCAACCAACAAGTGGAGTTGTAAACGCACAATGGTCGCAGGCGGCCCAGCAGATCGGCAAGACCGAGATGACGCCCAAGGCGAGCTTCTCGGACCTGATCAAGGACGCCATCCAGACCGTCGACGGCGAGCAGCAGCAGTCTTCTTCGATGCTGCAGGACCTCTTGGCCGGTCGGCGTCAGGACACGATGGCCGTCGCCTCGCAGGTCGCCAAGGCCGACATGAGCTTCAAACTGCTGATGGGCGTGCGGAACAAGATGATCTCCGCCTACAAGCAAACCATGAACATGCAGGTCTGACCTCCGAGAAATCCGCGAGCGAACGCAACAAACGACCCTTGGAAGGGCATGAACCGTGGCTGAAATCGTACAGAACATGAATCACCTGTGGCAGCGGACGAGCCTCATGCAGCGCGTGGTCCTCATCGGCGTGGCTGTGGCGTGTCTGGCGGCGGTGGGGCTGTTGGTCAACTGGGCATCGCAGCCGAAAATGTCGCTGCTGTTCAGCGAGCTGGACACAGCCGAAGCGGGCAAGATCGTCCAGAAGATCGACGAGATGGGCGTGGCGTACGAGCTTCGCGGGAATGGTACGAGCATCTACGTCGCCGAGGCCGACGTCCACCAGACGCGTCTGTCGCTGGCGGCAGAGGGATTGCCCGTGGGTGGAGGAAATCGCCCGGGGTTCAAGCTGCTGGACGAGTCGAAGATCGGCCAGAGCCCGTTCATGCAGGAGAAGACCTACTTCCGCGCCCTGGAAGGGGAGATCGGTCGAACCATTCAGCTCATCGACGGGGTGATTTCGTCCCGCGTGCACATCGTTCAGCCCGCCTCGCCCCTGCTGGGCGGACAGGGCAAGCAGGCCTCGGCGTCGGTGGTGGTGCAGACCCGTCGCGGTTACACGATGAGTCGAGACAATGTCTCGGCGATCGTGCACCTGGTCGCCGGCAGCGTCGAGGGGCTCGCCAATGATCGGGTCGCCATCGTGGATCACACCGGTAAGCTGCTTTCGCAGGACAACTCCGGCGACGACGGCGGAAAGGCCAATGGCGTTCTGGACCTCCGCGGCAAGTGGGAAGACTACTTCGTGGAGAAAATCGAGGCGGTTCTCAAGCCCGTCCTCGGGCCCGACCGGGTGGCCGTCCGGGTGGATATCGAACTGGATATGACCTCCAGCGAGGAGATGGTCGAGCAGGCCCAGCAGGAAGGCGTCACCGTCGAGGAGCTCATCAAGGAAGAAAGCAGCGTTCAGCCCGTGCAGGGAAACGCCGACGCCGGAGCCGGTCAGCCTGCCGGTCAGACCCGCAAGAGCGAGACGAAGACCAAGACGCGTCCGCTGCTGAACATCAGGAAGGTGATAAACCCTGCCGGTACGATCAAATCGCGTCATGTGGCGGTGGTGGTGGACCTCACCCCGCCAAAGGCCGATACAAAGGAGGGCGAGGCCCAGCCCGCCGGCGCCGGGGAGAAGATCATGAGCGTCGATGAGGTCCGCCGCCTGGTGGCCCGTGCGATCGGCGTGGGAAACGATCAGAAGATCGAGGACAGCATCGAGGTGGTGGATCGTACGTTTCAGGGGGCGAAGTTGGCGGGCATCGCCGGTATGTCCGGCGACGGGCAGAACCCGATGGAACTGTACTTTGAGATCGCGCGACGGTCTTCTCTGGGGCTTCTGGTGGTCGGGGCGCTGGTTGCCCTGCGGATCTTCCGGGGCCCGCGGACCAAGCCCGGCGACGTGACCATCACCGACGAAGCCAACGCCCTGCCCGATGGAGCCAACGCCGGGGAGAAGCTTGCCGCACGCGATCGGATCTCCCGTGCCCTGCAGGAGAACCCCGAACAGGTCAAGAAACTGTTCCTCAGCTGGGCCCAGGCCGGCTCGGACGATGAGGAGGGATAGCCCATGCCATCCGGAATTCAAAAAGCCACCATGCTGCTGACCACGCTCGATCCCGCCTCGGCCAGCGAACTGCTCAAATCCGCCAGCCCCGACGTGGTCAAGAAGATCGCCCGGGAGATGGCCAATATCCGCTCGGGATCCGGGCCCAACCAGGAGCAGATCGACCGTCTCCTCGGTGAGTTCGCCGACATGGTGGACGAAGGGTCCGGCGGGCCGGCGGACGGGTACCTCAAGCAACTGCTCTCCGACGCGGTCGGCGAGAACGAGTCCAAGGAGATCATGGCCGACGTTCGACGCGAGGCGCTCGAGAAGGACCCGTTCCACAAGATCCGCAAGCAGGACCCGGCCCTGATCGCCGCCGCCCTGGAGAAGGAACCGGGCACCGTCATCTCTGCGGTGCTCGCCGAGCTGGACTCCGAGAAGAGCATGGCCCTTCTGTCGATGTTCGACGACGCCATCCGCGACGAGGTGGTCCAGTGCATGGCCTTCGGGAAGCGCATCCCCGAGGAGACCCGCAACCGCATCGCCAAGGTGATCGGCGAGCGCCTCAAGGAGCTGCAGAAGTCCGACGACGTCGTCGGCTCCGACTCCGGTGACGGGCTCACCCCGCAGATGCGACAGTACCGCAAGGTCGCCCTGATGGTCCGCGGGCTGGGCAACGAGCTGCGCATCAGCACCCTTGAGAAGCTCAAAGCCAACGACCCCGACGCCGCAGACGGCGTTTCGCGGATGATGGTGCTCTGGGAAGACATCGAGACCGTACCCGACCGGGCGCTGGCCGAGGTGCTTCGCGGAGTCAACTCCAAGACCCTTGCCTTGGCGCTGATGGACGCCGACCCGGAGACCACCAGGCGCATGCGGAACAACATTTCCGAGCGAGCGGCCGCCATGCTGGATGAAGAGGCCGACCTGATCACCAACGCCAAGGAAAGCGAAATCAACCAGGCCCGCGAAGAGATTCTCGACGCCCTGCGGGACCTGAACGCCCAGGGATTCGTGTACTAGCCGACCCCAGGAGACGACGTGACCCAGCTTCAACTCATCATGCCCGGACGCATCACCGCCGGAGCCCTGGTCAGGGGCGATCGCATCGCGACGGGCCCGGCGTGGACACCGTCGGCCGGTCCGTCCGCAGCCCAGCTCCAGGAACAGGCCGAGCAGGCGCGACGGCAGGCCCAGGAGCAACTGCAGCAGACCAGCGAGGAGTTGAGGCAGGAAACGCGCACCGCGATCGACGCCCTGGAAGCGGCATTGGTGGAGGCCCATGAGCTGCGCGGGCAGATTCTTGCCGAGGCCGAGGAGCAATTGGTGGACCTGGCGGTGGACATTGCCCGCAAGGTGCTCGCCCAGGAGATCGAGGCGGGTCGCTACGAGATCGAGCCCATCGTGACTGAGGCGTTGAAGCGTGTTCCCGCCCGCCGCGACGTGGTGGTGCACCTGCACCCCGAGGACCACGCCCGCTGCATGGAAGCCCGCGAGGGGCGCGAGTCCGACGGGCCCGTGACGTACAAGGCCGACGCGTCGGTCGGTCGGGCCGGCTGTGTGCTGGAGACCGACGAAGGCGTGATCGAGTCGTCCGTCGAGCCGCACCTGGAAGACATTCGTGAAGCCCTGAAGGGACTGGAATAATGGCAGCCGTCGACGTGACCAAACTGCATCGTCGCCTGGAGAAGCTTTCGCTGGCGCCCTGTCGCGGATCGGTGGTCCGCGTGGCCGGGCTGACGGTCGAAAGCAAGGGCCCGCCGGTGGGCGTGGGCGAGCTTTGCGAGATCCGGTTGGCCGACGGTCGCCGCGTGCCGGCCGAGGTCGTTGGCTTCCAGAATGAAAATCGCGTCCTGGTGCCCCTGGAGGGGATCGAAGGAATCGCTCCGAACGACCAGGTTGTCTCGCGATCGGTCCCGCGTTCGATGAAGCTCGGGCCCAATGTTCTGGGACGCGTCCTGGACGGACTGGGCCGACCCATCGACGGGCAGGGCCCGGTGCAGGGGCACGATCGTTGTCGTCTGGATGGAATGCCGCCGACGCCGCTGTCCCGCCCGATGATCTCCCAGCCGCTGTCGTTCGGGCTGCGGGTGTTCGACGGTGTTCTGACCTGCGGGCAAGGCCAGCGAGTGGGTATCTTCGCCGGGGCCGGCGTGGGCAAGAGCACGTTGCTGGGCGAGATCGCCCGGTCCAGCGAAGCCGATGTCAATGTCCTTGCGCTGGTGGGGGAACGCGGCAGGGAGGTGCGACACTTCCTGGAAGAGTCGCTCGGCGAGGAAGGCCTCAAGCGGTCGGTCGTGGTGGTGGCCACCTCGGACGCTTCGGCGATTCAGCGGGTCAAGAGCGCGTTTCTGGCGATCACCATCGCCGAGTATTTTCGCGATCTGGGCAAGAACGTGATGTTCATGATGGACTCGCTGACACGATTCGCCCAGGCCCAGCGCGAGATCGGGTTGGCCGCCGGCGAGCCTCCCACCACCAAGGGCTACTGCCCCAGCGTGTTCAGCCTCCTGCCGAAGCTCACCGAACGTCTCGGCACTACGGAGACCGGCTCGATCACGGGGATCTTCACGATTCTCGTGGAAGGCGACGACATGGGCGACCCGGTCGCCGACAGCGTTCGCTCGTTGCTGGACGGGCACATCGTGCTCTCCCGGAAACTGGCCGAGGTGGGACACTACCCCGCGATCGACATCCTCCAGAGCGTCTCGCGGTGCATGACGTCCGTCGCCGACGCCGAGCATCTGGAAGCGGCAAGGCGCCTTCGGGCGATCTACGCGACCTACCAGTCGGCGGAGGACCTCATCAACATCGGGGCCTTTTCCCCGGGCAGCAATCCACGGATCGACCGGGCGATCGAGCTGATCGATCCGGTCAACGCCTTCCTCCGCCAGTCGATGGAGGACTCCTGCCCGATGGATCAGACGTTGCGGCGGATGAAAGAGATCACCAGCCATTGGCAGTTCACCTCGGCCAACGCACCGGGCCGGCAGGGCCAACAGCCCCTCAACCGGTAGTTGCAGGTCGACCAGCAGGACACAAGGCCGACGAACGCCGTCGGCAGATTGGGACGCACGAACATGAAGCGGTTCGATTGGCCATTGCAGAAGCTCCTGGACGTGACGGTGCAGCGCGAACGCGCGATGCGGGCCGACGTGGCCGCCGTCAATGCCCGGATCAACGAGACCCGCGAGCAGATCGACCGTCGACGCGAGTTGATCCGCACGCTCATGGAAGACCTGGCCGGTCAATCACTGACCGATCGGATCGCCAACCAGCAGACCTTCCACCGCTTTTCGAAGGCGTGTGAGAAGGAGATTGATCGGCTCTGGGGCGTCAAGGCCAAGCTGGGCAAGGAGAAGGAACGCCTGACCGGCGAGCTGTTGGCGTTGCGGTCGGAGCGGAAGACGCTGGAGACCCTCCGCGAGGAGGCCTGGAAGCACTATTGCGCCGAGGCGCAGAAGCAGCAGCAGAAGGAACTGGACGACACGGTAAATACCGCCTTTGCCCGCCGGATTGTCACGGGCGGCTGACCCTCAGCCTGGGAGCTGACGATGTCTGGAAAAATGCGATTAATCATCATCGGAGTGATGGGCCTGGCGAGTTTCGTGGCCTGTTTTGTGCTGTCCCTGGTCACCGGCGCCCCGCCGGCGCCCCCCCAGAGGCAGGAAGGCGTCATGGACAGCGGCGGGGGCGCGGAAGCGGCGATCGGTAAGCTCCAGAACCTCAGCCCCAAGGAGCGTGAACTGGACGGGTTGATCAAGGAGATGCGCCGCGAGATCAAGGCCTACGAGAGCAAGAAGCGCGACCTGCGCATGATGGAGCGTCGCATCAGCCTCGCCCAGGAGAGTCTCTCCCAGCAGGCCAAGAACCTCGAAGACCTCCGCATCGAGGTGGCGACTTCGCTGACGCCGTTGAAAGAGGCGCGGGCCAAGCTCGAGCGCGAGCGGATTCGCATCACCCGCGAAGAGGCCAAGAACCTCCAGCAGATCGCGGGGGTCTACGAGAAGATGCAGTCAGACGCCTGTGCCAAGACCATCGCCGAGATGGTCAAGTCCAAACGCCAGAACGTCGCGGTGGGAATTCTGCGCTCGATGGATGAGCGATCAACGGCGAAGGTGCTCTCCGAGATGTCCGATAAGAAGATGGCTGCGGACCTCAGCGAGATGATGAAACGCGTCCGAGAGGAGTAACCCGGTGGACATTGCGACAATCATAGGGATTATATCCGGCTTTCTGCTGGTGGGTCTGACCATCATCTCCGGTGGGGATGCGACCGTGTTCATCAACGTCCCCTCGGTGATGGTGGTGGTGGGCGGCATGCTCGCCGCGACGTTGATCCACTTCTCGCTCAAGCAGTTTCTCACGATCATCTCGATCGTGAAGAAAACCGTGATGTTCAAGCTGCCCAGCGAGCAGGACCTCATCCAGAAGATGGTGAACTACTCGGCCATCAACCGCAAAAACGGTGCCCTCGCCCTCGAACAGCACCTGGCCAACGCCGGCGACGGATTCCTCATCAAGGGCCTGCAGATGATCATCGACGGCCAGGGCGAGGAGGACATCGAGCGCCAGTTGGGGATGGAGATCTTCTCACTCCAGGAGCGTCACCAGGACGGCAAGAAGATCCTGGACTTCATGGGGTCGACGGCTCCGGCGTTCGGGATGATCGGCACCCTCATCGGGCTTGTGCAGATGCTGGGGAATCTCTCCTCGCCCGATCAGATCGGGGTGGGCATGGCCACCGCGTTGATCACCACGTTTTACGGGGCGATTCTGGCGAACCTGATTTTCATTCCGCTGGCGGGCAAGCTCGGCCTGCGGAGCAAAAAAGAACGCATCCTCCGCGAGATGATCGTCGAGGGCGTGCTGGGCATCGTCCGCGGCGAGAGCCCCACGGCTGTCCGCGAGAAAATGCAGACGTTCCTGTCCCAGAACAATCGGCCTGACGTCAAACCGAACATCTGACCCCGAGAGATATCGTGGCCAAGAAGAAAGTCCAAGAAGAGAAACCGCCCGGCCAGCAATGGCTGGTGACGTTCAGCGACTGCATGACGCTGCTGCTGTGCTTCTTCGTGCTGCTGCTGAGCTTCTCCTCCTTCGACGAGCAATCACTCTCGCGGCTGGAGGGCGTGATGGACGTGCGCCACTTCCGCGAGATGACCAAAATCCCTGAGCGCGTGCCCGAGTCCGAGGTGACCCGCCCGAAGACTGTGCTCGACCAGACCCGCGAGGGAAGCGACCGGATCATGGACGTCGATCCACAGGTCATCCACCACCCCAAGCGCCGAGATCAGGTGTTCGACAGCGACGTCTACAAGGCCAGCAAAACCCTCTATATTCCATCCGATCGCCTCTTCGAGAAGGGCACGGCCCAGTGGAAGCGGGAAGGGCGGGGCATCCTGCGACAGATCGCCGAGCTGGTCGTGTTGGTCCCCTCGCATGTCTCCATCGCCGAGAGCAGCCTGGCCCGGGAAGGGCAGGCGACCGACCTGGGGCTGATGCGCTCGATGGCGGTCATGAAGTACCTGGTGGTCAAGAGCGGACTGGACGCCGGGCAGTTCGGCGTGATGGGTTCGGACCCCGGACTGATCAACCGTTTCGCCGGTCGACGGGTGATTCAGATCTCCCTTCGCAATAAGGGGTTGCTCAAATGAGCCAGGTCCGCAGGAAAACCGTCACCCCCGACGACGATGACGATGTCCCGCTGTGGCTGGTGTCGTTCACGGACATGATCACGCTGCTGCTGTCGTTTTTCGTGCTGCTGCAGTCCATCGCTCACATCAAGGATCCGGACCTGTTCTTCATCGGGCAGGGTTCGTTCCGTCGGGCGGTGCAGAACTTTGGGATTCCCTACTGGCTGGAGGGCTACCCGGATTCGGTTCCGCGGTCCTTCATCCGGCCGAAATTTGCCATGGAAGAGGACCCGGACGATTACACCAAGTCCCGGTTGTTGGACGCCGAGGATGAGAAGATCCGTGAGATTTTTGACCGTATCCGTCAAGAAATTGAGACCGACGTCCACGATCATGCCGAGGAAACCATCGAGATTCGACCGACGGCTGTGCAATTCCAGGGACATCGGATCAATGTCTCATCTGAGTCTCGGCGGGAGCTTGTACGCGTGGCCGAGCAGCTCAGAACAGGCCTAGGTGATCGTAAGGTAAAGGTTTACGTCGTAGGACTTGCGCCGGACCAACCCGCCGGATCGGTGCGGTGGATGGTCTCGGCCCGTCGGGCCCGCGCGGTGGAAGCGGTCCTGCAACGCATTTTGGCGCGCCAATTGCAATCAGGACGGTGGACGTTGCACTCGCTCGGCGCGGGCACCAGTCGACGCTGGCAGGAAACGTTCACCGTAAGCGGCTCGCCGACGCACATCGCGATCGCCGTGACAGGAGCGAAATACGATGGCTGACGTGGATTTCGGCATCAAGGACAAGGACAAGCCCAAGGACCCCGAGGCGACCAGGAAGCTGGTTCTGCGCATCGGGCTGATGTTCGGGGTGATCTTGGTATTCGGCGTGGGTGGGTTCTTCCTGGGCAAGCTGCTCCGGGCCGACCCCAACGCCGCCGCTGCGGCCGAGGACCCCATTCAGCAGGAGGCCGCCCAGGACGACGCCAAGGCCCTGGCGAACCTCGATGAGTCCGACGGGTATACGTATCATCAGCTTGAGCCCATCACCGTTACGCTGAATGTCCGCCGGGGGAACCGTTACCTGCGGACGACGCTGTTGCTGAAGGTCAAGAAGGCCGACTCGAGCATCGTCGAGAAGACGCTCGAAAAGAACAAGGCCGAGATCCAGGACTGGATGCTGCGGTATCTCTCGAGCCTGACGGTGACCGACGTGCTCGGGCAGAAAAACATCAATCGCATTCGTCGTCGCGTCCGTGACGAACTGAACGAGCTTCTCTGGCCCAACAGCCGACCTCGCGTCGACGAGGTGCTGCTCAAGGAGTTCAACGTCTCATGACCGCACAAGCCGCCCAAGACCAGGACATTCTCGCCTCGCTGCTGAACGCCATCCAGACCGCACCGCGGCCGGAAGTGAACGAGGAAGAGACCCTTAACGATAACGCGGTGGACTACAACTGGAACGCCCCGTCGCGGTTCCCGCTTTCGTCCCGCGATGCGCTTCAGAAGACCGCCAAGAAGATCAACCGCAAGGCCGTCGAGGCCCTTGAAGTGTTGACCGACGCCGGATACGTCCCTTCGGCACCGACCGCGACCGAATATTACGGCCGGCAGATCAACGAGCAGGTCAGCGACTCGGACGTGTACGGAATCACCATCCTCAAGGGCACCGAGGAGGTCGGGCTGGTCTCGGTCGACCGGGCGATGGGGGCTGAGTGGACCTCGCGAATGCTCGGCGGCGGCGGGATCAATGTCGACGCCGAACGCCCGCTTTCCAGCATGGAATCGGCCGTCCTGCAGGACGCCCTGGCGAGCATCGTCAACGCGGCGCTGGAAACACTCACCAGCGCGGGGTCGGCCTCTTTCAAGCCCGGAGAGAAGGTATGCGCCTCCGAGCTGATTCCCGAACTCGATTCGACCGGTGAATTCTGCAAGATCACCATCCAGGCAGCCGATAACACCATCGCGGAGCTGGTGCTTGCCAGCGACCTGCTCGAAGCGGCGGCAGGGAGCGCCACAGAGCGCAAAATCGAGCTGTCCCCGGACGAGGCCCGCGCCCGGATGATGGGACACATCCAGCACATGCACTTGGGCGGGGCGGTCGAAGTGGGGGTCGCACGAATCTCCATGCGGGACGTGATTGCCCTCGAATCCGGCGACGTGCTCATGCTCAGGCATCGCCCCGGCGAGCCGGGAAGCCTCTCGGTTGCCGGTCGCGATCTTGCGTATGGCCTGCCGTCGCAATGTCAGGGTCGATACGCCCTGCACATCTCCTCCACGGTGGAGGAGGAACTGATGGCCGCGGCGAAAGCGCCCGAGGAAGCGCCCGCTGCACAAAATGAAACAGACGATCCGTCGCCCGAACCGGACGGTGACGCACCGCACCTGCAGGCGGATGTCTGAACCACCACGATCAACCCTTTTGACCGGAAGGTAGAACCCGATGGCCGATGCAACCGCAACCGATCAGAACGCCCAGCCTCAAGCGCAGGCACCGCAGGCCTCCAACGCCGAGTCCGTGGAGGTTCACGACGTGGAACTTCCCGAGGCGCAGGATACCTCCACAGGAGCGGGTAACGGACAGATCGACCTGCTCCTGGATGCCCCGATGGCCGTCACCGTTCGCCTCGGCGAGTTGGAGATGACCGTCCGCGAACTTGTGGAACTCAATCAGGGCAAGGTGCTTACACTGGATAAGCGCGTCGGCGAGCCGGTGGACCTCTACCTTCGCGGCATGCGGTTCGCCACGGGCGACCTGGTGGTCGTCGGCGATCGCCTCGGCGTGCGGATTCGGGAGATCCTCAACACCCAGGACCATGCCTCGGTCGCCAGTTGACCGAGCGCCGCGGCGCGCGATTATTCCGCGCGGCTGGGCGATTCTGAGGCGCTGAACGCAGACCATACCCCGCAACCTCCTTTGGTTGCGGGGTTTTTCATTGTGGCACGGCATGTGCATGTTGCGGGGCATGACGAACGTGCACACATTCCCCGCCCATCGACGCACACGCCTGGCGATGTTGGTGGCGGCTGGGGTGCTGGGTTTGGCCAGCGCCACGAGCGGCCAATCGGACGGTAACGCACCGGCCGACGCCAACGGTCCGACGACCCAGCCGACCACGGCTCCGGCGGTGCGCGAGGAGCCGGCTCCGCTGCTGTTCCGCGACGATGCAAACGACGTCTCCCCGGGCGGCGGCTCGGACATGCTCTCCAAGATGACGGTTTCGATCGTTGTGGTGGGCGTGCTGGGCGTCGCTGCCTGGATCGCCATCAAAAAGCTCGGCCCCCGGGTGGGTCTCCAGAGCGGCAGGAAGATCAACGTCGTCGAGACCGTCTACCTGGGCCCCAAGAAGTGCCTCCACCTCGTGGAAATTGACGGCCAACGCCTCTTGCTGGGATCCACCGCCGAGGGCGTGAGCATGCTCTCGCACCTGCAGGCGTCCGACGCCATCGAGGGCGAGGCGACGTTCCACATGGGTGACGAGGGCGATACGTCGCCCCCGAATCCCGGCCCTGCTGCGGGGGGTGGCGAATGATCCTGCGGCGCGGTGTGATTCTGCTGACACTGGCGGCTGTGCTGGTGATGGCTGCCCCGGCGGCCGCCCAGAACGACGGGCCTTACGACCCGGTCGTGGCCGTCGATGCCGACGATCCGAACAGCAACTCGCTGCCCGACCTCGAACAGATGCTCGCGCTGGTCAACCGGGCCGGCGACCCGAATGATCCCAACTCGGTGCAGTGGTCCTCGCCGATCAAGCTGGCGCTGGTCTTCGCGGGTTTGGCGATTCTGCCGTCGTTGCTGGTGATGGTGACGTCCTTCACCCGGATCGTGATCGTGCTTTCGTTCGTCCGACGCGCCCTGGCGACGCAGACCATTCCGCCGAACATGGCCGTCATTGGCCTGTCGCTGTTCCTGACGGTCTTCACGATGTCGCCCACGCTCAAAATGATGAACAAGAAGGCCTTGCAGCCTTACCTGGCTGAGGAGATCACCTTCGCCCGGGCGGGCGAATTGGGGGGCGATGAGCTCAAGCAGTTCATGCTCCGTCAGACCCGGCGCAAGGACATGCAGGTGTTCCTCGCGATGGCTGAGATCGAGCCCAAGACCGTGCGGGATATTCCGATGCACGTGATCATCCCGTCGTTTGCGATCAGCGAGTTCCGCACCGCTTTCGAGATGGGATGCATGCTGTTCATCCCGTTTCTGCTGATCGACATGGTGGTGGCCGGCATTCTGCTCTCAGCGGGCATGATGATGTTGCCGCCGATGATGGTCTCGCTTCCGTTCAAGATCGTGTTGTTCGTGCTGGTGGACGGCTGGAGGCTGGTGGTGGTGGGCGTGGTCCGCAGCTTCCACTGACGTTGGAACAGTTCCCCCGGTGCGGTATGCGCCGGCTGAAAGTGAGCGAAACGCATGAACCCCGACATGGTGGTATACATCGGCAGACGGACGCTGGAGACGGCGATGCTGATTGCCGCTCCGTGCCTCATTATCGTGCTGGTTACCGGTCTGTCGACGGCCATCTTCCAGGCGGTCACGTCCGTTCGCGACATGACGCTGGGGATGGTGCTGAAGATTGCCGGCGTCGGCGTGGCGCTGCTGTTGTTCGGCGGCTGGATGCTCCAGACGCTGCTTGGATTCACCCACGAAGTGTTCACCTACATGCAGGCGATGACTCAGTGATTGATGATCGACCCATGGATTGCCATCCTGCTGCCGTTCATGCTGCTGCTGACGCGCATCTCGGCGATGTTCAACGTGTTCCCGGTGTTCAGCTGGGGATCGATTCCAGTGCGCGTACGCGTGACGATGTCGCTGGCGGTGACGGTTTTCTTCGCGACGATTCTGCCGGTTCCCGAGGTGGCCAAGGGGCATGTCCATTGGTTGGACGCGCTGGTGCTGATCGGGGGCGAGGCGTTGGTCGGCGGGGGGATCGGCCTGGCGGTGGGCATCTTCTTCACCGCGGTCCAGCAGGGGGGCATGCTCATGTCCCGTTCGATGGGTTTCGCCATGGCCCGGATTGTCGACCCGGTCACCGGTCAGCAGGCCAGGGTGATCGACCTGATCTTCCAGATGGTCTTCCTGCTGCTGTTCCTGGCCACCGACGGCCATCACATGCTGCTGCAGATCGGGCATATCAGTTTCAAGATGTTCCCGGTTGGCGAGATGCCCGAGATCGGCATGCTGGTCGGCGGACTGATTCGCGCGACCTCGGCGATGTTGAACTACGCCCTTCGTCTGGCGGCTCCGGTGCTGGCGGGGTTCCTGGTGCTGTCGGTGGTGCTGGGCGTGCTGGCGCGGATCGCCCCGGAGATGAACATTCTGATGATCGGTTTTCCCCTGCGCATTGCGCTGGGTTTTTCGCTGGCGGCCGCCGTCGCCTCGACGCTGGACGAATTCGTGATGCAGCTGACCCAGTGGGTTCGGCTGAACCTGTTTCTCTGACCCGAAGATAGGAGCCCGCGGACATGCCAGAGTCTGCCGGCGAAAAAACAGAACAACCTACGGAACAGCGCCTACGCAAGTCCCGCGAGGAGGGGAACATCCCCAGCTCGCAGGAGGTCCCCTCGGCGGCGATGATGGGCGTGCTGTTGATCTGCCTGGCGATGACCGGCCCGGCGGTGTACGAGTTCTTCGTCACCAACATGCGCGAGTCGATGTCGCTGCGCTATAACGGCCCCCTCGACGCCCATGCGATGGGCGAACTGTTCTACGCCAAGGGCTCGGGGCTGGTCTTGCAGCTCATGCCCTTCCTGGTGGCCGGCGCGATCGTCTCGGTGCTCTCCAGCCTGCTCACCTCGGGGTGGTCGTTCTCGCCCAAGGCGGTCAAGCTGGACATCACCAAGCTCGACCCCATCAAGGGGACGAAAAACCTCTTTTCGGCCAAGGCGCTGGTGAATCTGCTGAAATCGATAATCAAGCTCACCATCGTGGGTCTGCTGTCGTACTACTTCCTCAAAGCCAGGAAAGAGGAGCTCCTCGCCCTTCGCTACGACACGCCCACCGAGCTGGTCGGGCAGACCGCGGCGATGGTGATGGGGCTGATGCTCCGGATTGTCCCGGCGCTGATCGTGCTCGGCGTGGCCGACATGATCTACCAGAAGTGGCATTACAAGAAAAAGCTCCGCATGACCAAGCACGAGGTCAAAGAGGAGAACAAACAGCAGGAAGGCGACCCGGCCTTGAAGGGACGCCGGCGCAGCCTGCAGTTGGAGGCGGCCCGCAAGCGGATGCTTTCGGACGTTACGACGGCCGACGTGGTGGTCACCAACCCGACGCACTACGCCGTCGCCCTGCGATACGTCCCCGAAGAGAACGACGCGCCGGTCGTGGTCGCCAAAGGCGCCGATCTGCTCTGTGCCCGCATCAAGGACCGCGCCCGCGAGCACGACATCGCGATCATCCAACGGCCTCACCTGGCACGATCGCTCTACGCCACCACCGAGATCGGTCAGAGCATCCCGTCGCACCTGTTTACCGCGGTGGCCGAGGTGCTGGCGGTGATCTTCAACCTCCGACGCAAACGCCAGGGTCATACCGGCCCGGCCCGTAAGCCCAACCGCCCGAACAACCCCAACCAGAGATAAACACCCGTAACGAACGCCCATGAGCCAGGACCACCCACAACTCGCCGCCGAGGAAGCCCCCCGCAGGGGAATCAGCCGACTGCTCGCGCACAACGACATCCTGTTCGCCGGCGGCGTGGCGATGATCCTGGCGACGATGCTCATCCCGCTGCCGACGTTCGTGCTGGACATGATGCTCTCGTTGAGCATCGCCGTGGCGCTGGGCACGCTGATTCTCGTGCTGGCGACCAACGAGCCGGTCGAGCTGTCCACGTTCCCGTCGCTGCTGCTGGTGCTCACGCTGTTCCGCCTGTCGTTGAACGTCGCATCCACGCGATTGATCCTGCTCAACGGCGATGCCGGAAAGATCATCGCCACGTTCGGGCAGTTTGTGGCCGGCGGAAACCTGGTGATCGGGCTGGTGGTGTTCCTGATCCTGGTGATCATCCAGTTCGTGGTGATTACGAAGGGAGCGGAGCGCATCAGTGAGGTTGCGGCGCGATTCAATCTCGACGCCATGCCCGGTAAGCAGATGGCCATCGACGCCGACCTCAACGCCGGAACCATCGGCGAGGAGCAGGCCAGGCAGCGACGCGAGAAGATCGCCCAGGAAAGCGAGTTCTACGGGGCGATGGACGGTGCGTCCAAGTTCATCCGGGGCGATGCGGTGGCCGGCCTGATTATTACCGCGATCAACCTGGTCGGTGGATTCCTGGTGGGCATGACGAAGGGCATGGACGCCTCCCAGAGCATGGCGCGGTTCTCCATTCTCGCCATCGGCGATGGGTTGGTCAGCCAGATTCCCGCGCTGCTGATATCCACCAGCTCGGGCTTCCTGATCTCCAAGACCGCCTCCAAGACGAACCTCTCTGCGGACCTGACGCGGCAGATGCTCACCAAGTCCCGTCCGTTGGGGATCGCGGCGTTCCTGCTGGCGGCGCTGATCTTCGTACCGGGCTTCCCCAAGCTGCCCTTCGCGGCGATGGCGATTTTTGCCGGGGTGCTGTCCCGCTCGCTGGGACGGTCCAAGCGCGAGGCGAAGAAGGCCGCCGAAGCCGAGCAGCAGAAGGACCCCTCCGAGATTCCGCCCGAGCCCGAGACGCCCATCGAGGAGTTGCTGGAGGTGGATCGCGTCGCGGTCCAGGTGGGCCCGAGGCTGATCAAGACGGTCGATCCGCGGCGCAAGGGCAGTCTCTCGCACCGGATCAGCCCGCTGCGGCGGAAGTTTGCCCAGCAGTATGGCATTGTCCTGCCGTTGGTACGCCTGCGGGACAACGTCACGCTGGAGGCCACCGCCTATGAGATTCGCCTGCACAACCACGTGGTGGCAAGGGGCAATCTCGAGCCGGACATGTTCATGGCCATGGACCCGGGAACGGTGACCACGCCGGTGAAGGGCAAACCCGCTCACGAACCGGTTTTCAGCCTGCCCGCCCTGTGGGTGACCGTCGAGCAGAAGGAGGAGGCCGAGATGTCCGGCTATACCGTGGTGGACCCCGAGACGGTACTGGTGACGCACCTGTCGGAAACGTTGCGGCGGCACGCTTACGAGTTGCTCAGCCGCGATGACGTACAGACCCTGGTGGACCGCCTGCGCGAGAAACAGCCCGCCCTGGTCAACGGCGTGGTGGGCGAGACCGTCTCGATGGGATTGCTCCACCGGGTGTTGCAGAACCTTCTTCGCGACGGGATTCCGGTCCGCGACCTGGCGCACATCATCGAGGCCGTCGGCGACAACGCCTCTCGTACCCAGGACGCCATGCTGCTGACCGAAGTGGCCCGCAAGGCGGTGGTGCGCACGATCACCGAACAGCACTCCGACGAACTCGGACGAATGATCGCCCTCGTACTGGACCCTCAGCTGGAGTACGAGCTGCGCAACAGTCTGTCGCGCGAGTCGGACGGGGAGGCGCTGATGCTCGCCCCGGACCGGGCGATGGACCTGACGCGCCAGGTGGCCGAGGCATGGCAGAACGCCATGGAAGCCGGTCACGACAAGGTCGTGTTGCTGTGTGATTACCGCATTCGTCCGCATCTGGCGGGTCTGTTGTCGCGTCAGCTCCCGCAGCTTCCGGTTATCGCCTACGACGAGGTCGCCAACAGCGCGAAGATCGAGTCGATCGGGACGATCAATCTTGCCCCGGTCGGTGCCGAAGCAATTTCCAGTGGTTCGTAGCAGAGACCGCCTGCTCACTCCGATAAGAGAGCAGTTGTTGGGAGAATACGGTGAACCGAATCGCAGTACTGATCGCGGTATTGGGCCTGTTCGTGCTGGCAACGGTCAGCACGATCTGTGGTGTGCCCGCCCCGGACGCGGCCGTCAGGGCCATGATGGGGGCGATCATTCTGTACGTGGTGTCCCGGGTGTCGGGGCAGGTGGTGTCGCGAGTGATTGCCCACGCCATGCTCCAGCAAGGTTCGCCCGAGTGGCAAACCGAAGGTGCCCCCAACGTGACCGTGACGGAAGAGCCAACTGAGGAACCGTCCAGTGAGCAGTGAATCCGACAAATCCAGCGGGTCGACACTGAGGGCCCGGGCCAGCGCCGCTTACGCGAACCAGTCGCGTGAGGCCGTCGAGGAACGATGGATCCTCGACCACCTGCCCCTGGTGCGCCACATCGTCCAGAAGATCGCCTCGCAGGTCGCCAAACGCGAGGATATCGAGGATCTCATCTCGGCCGGTACGCTCGGGCTGGTCAAGGCCGCCCGGTCGTTCGACCCCACCCGCGAAGCCGAGTTCAAGACTTACGCCTACATCCGCATTCGCGGGTCGGTCATCGACGAACTCCGCAGCCGTTCGTTCGTGCCGACGGCCGTCCATAAGCAGATCCGCACCGTCAAGCAGGCCTACCAGCAGTGGTTGAGCGAGCACGGTGCCGCCCCCACCGACGAGCAACTCGCAGCCCTGCTGAATATCCCCATCGAGCAGCTCTACAAGGTGCTCGAAGAAGCACGCAAACAGCACTTTCTGTCCATTCATGGTCTCGCCGACGAGTCGCCCGAGTTGGACGCCCTCGTCCCTGCCGACAACGACCACTGCCCGCAGGAAGAGGCCCAGCGAAACGAAACACTGGGTCGCCTCTCCAAAGCGATCATGGAACTGCCCAAACGCGACCGGATCATTCTGATCCTCTATTACGAGCGCGATCTGACGATGAAAGAGACTGCCGCTGTGCTGGAGATCACCGAATCCCGCGTCAGTCAGTTGCACGCAAGCGCGATGTTCAAACTATCCATGAAACTTAAGAGCAAATGACACCATGGCCCCCGAGCTGGGACATTCCGTCAGTCGGCTGAGTAACGCCACGGAGATTCATCGCCTCGAATCGGTCGCCCATGCCTCCGACGAGGTCCGCCGCCGACGGGACCGCCAGGAGCAGCAGAAGAAACGACAGAAGAAAAAGGATCAGGAGCAACCTGCCTCCGACGAGGCCGACGAGATGGAAGGCAGGCTCCTGCCCGCACCGGACGACGACTATGACGATGGCGAAACGCACCTGGACGTTCTGGTGTAACCCGCCCACAGGAGAGAACGACAATCATGGATGTGCTGAAGAAAAACAAAGTGACCGCCGCCGGACGGCGACCGTTGGGTGCGGCAGCGTCTGTACCGACGCCCGAGAAGGCCTCGTCGGCCGACTTGCCCGACGAGGCACCCGGGGCGGTGGATCCGGCATCTGCCCCTTGCGGCGAGGCCCGTGCGACCGTCCATCCGCAGGAGGACGGAACGTGCGTCATCGAAGTGACCTGCTCGTGCGGAAATGTAATCCAGATCCAGTGCATTACCCAGTGAACTTCCTCCTACAACCAGGAGCATCAACCATGAAACGCATTGCCCTTTCGCTTGGACTTGTCGCCCTCGTGGCTGTTTCGGTCGGCTGTGAGCAGGTGACCATCAAGGCCGGTCCCGATCCTGACGACATCGCCTCCGAGCAGGACCCGTACGCCGGCGAGCCGATCGGCTACCTGCCGTCCACGAGCATCAAGGGCGGCGAGCAGTCCCGCAACGCCGACTCCGCCGTCGCATCGGCCATGGAAATTCAGGAAAAGTACGCCAAGGCCATGGAACGCATGATGGAGATGCAGCGGCAGGTGGTCGCCATGGAGAAGGCCAACCACGAGCTGGCGAAAAAGCTGGCGGCGATGGAATCGGCCCGGACGCAGGACGCCCGCGAGCTGAAGGACGCCAACGAACGCCTTTTCGAGATGAAAAAAGACCTCGAAACGTGGAAGAAGAACGTCTTCGGCTTCCAGGGCGAGATGCGCCAAGCGCTGGTGGCCATCATGAAATCGCAGGAACGCGTCCTGAAGCTGCTCGGAGCTGAGCAGATCAGTGTGAACCGGTCCAATTAGCCCGGAGTCCCCATGAACCGCTTGCGTTTGCCCATCCTGTTGGCTGTGTTGACCGTCGCCTGCCTTGGCGGGTGCGTCGAGGTCGGTCCGTCGACTTCCCGTCCGGTTCCCGCCCGTATCGGCTGCCACAAGCCCGACCCCGCCGAGCTGCGGCGCGTGCGACGGGTGGTGTTCATTCACCTCGCCCGGGAAGGAGAGGGCACGACGCTGGACGTTGCCGACGTGATGACCAAAGCCGTCCACGAAGCCCTGCTGGACAAGAAACTCTTCGCGATCGAGCTGGTCGACCGCACCAGTGAACTCTACCGCGATCTGAAGCTCGACGAGCCCCGGCGCTACACCATCGACGACATCCAGACCATCCGAAAGACGCTCGATTGCGACGCGGTACTGATCGGTAAGGTCCGCGATTTCCAGCAAATGCCTCGCATGCAGGTCGGTCTGTATCTTAGCTTGGTGGATGTGAACGAAGGACGCGTCGTCTGGGGTGTGGACCATTACTGGGACACGACCGACCGGGCCGTCCAGAGACGGATTAAGTCCTTCTTTGAGAACAAGATGCGAACCGGGTACGGGCCCGCGCACTACGAGCTGGGCCTGGCCAGCCCCCGGATGTTCGGCAAGTTTGTCGCGTGGGAAACCGCCGCGACACTCACGCCCCCGCCGCCGAGGCCGAATATTCCGCCGCGTCGGCGCTGATCGTGTGCAGTGCAGGCACGCCCGTGCCGAACTGCGGGGGCTGTTTTCAGAAGGCTATGCTTTTCAGTGACTTAGGGTAGGATTTGTGTAGCGGCTGAACTTCGGGACGGAAAAACTCCACCGTTTATGGAGAAATCGTTCAAGCTCGCTGGATGATCCGCGAGAATAACAGTAGCAGGAGCGGTGGAAGGAGATGGACCCATGAAGATCAATGGACCATACGGATTCGAGCCTCCCGGCTTGAACAACCGCTCGGATAAGCCCGGCAAGTCCGGCAAGTCCGACCAGAGCGGCAAGGCCGGCAAGACCCCTGGCGGGTCGCTGGTGCAGGCCGCGCATAATTCGTTTGTCAGCCTCGCGCTGCAGACCGAAGAAGTCAACACGCAGGCGGTCAACGAGGCCCGCAACCTCCTGGAAAATGGTCAGCTCGACACGCCCGCTGCCGCCCGCAGGACGGCCGAGGCGATCCTCGACCTGGGATTCTGACCGCAACCACGACGTG
>CAZYIH010000002.1:0-42892 GCA_964646915.1 uncultured Planctomycetaceae bacterium
TTCGTGGCATGGGCATCCTGCCCATGCAAACACGGGCTGGAAGCCCGTGCTACGGGAACGGGCATGGGCACCTGCCCGCATGGAAGTCCTCGGGCGACCCGCTCGCCCCCGAACAATGTCGCCCGCGTCGCGACAACGGCTTTCCCGGCCGCGAAATTACTCCCCGGGAAATACTCAAACGATTCGCCCGGTTGGTCCGACGTGTACTAGGTACGATGGTCGGGCAGCAGGGCACAGCCCCGACCTCGGCGACAGACAGGGAGATTTAAATGTTCCACATCCGCGAACGCCAGAGCACCGTCGGACGGGAAGTTCTCGGCGGGCTGACCACCTTCATGGCCATGAGCTACATCATCTTCGTACAGGTGAGTTTCCTGTCCGGGCCGTCGGTGGGCATGGATGCCGGCGGGGTGATGATGGCGACCTGCCTGGCCTCGGCGATCGCATGCATCCTCATGGGCATCTGGGCCAACTACCCCATCGGGTTGGCCCCGGGCATGGGGGAGAACGTTTACTTCGCATTCACGCTCGTGCCCCTGATGGCCACTTGGGGCTACGGTGCCGGCTGGAAGATGGCCTTGGCGCTGACCGCCACCGCGGGAGCGGTGTTCCTCCTGCTTTCACTGGTGAGCTTCCGCGCCCGGCTGCTCAACGCGATTCCCGACAGTCTCAAGAGCGGAATCGCCGCGGGGATCGGACTGTTCATCGCCGTGGTCGGGTTGAACATGGGCAACGTCGTGGCGAAAAACCCCTACGGGCCGATGACCTCGCTGGTGGGCTTCCGCGACAACCCCGCAGCCTGGCTGACACTGGCGGGGCTGGCGATCATCATGATGCTCACCGCGTTCCGCGTTCGCGGGGCGATTCTTCTGGGCATTCTCTCCACCACCGCCATCGCCATGCTCTGGGGACACACCCAACTGCAGGTGCCCGTGGCCATGCCCACCGGTCTGACCAAGACCGCCGGGGGGTTCATCGGCGGGTTCGCCTCGCTCTACCAGGGCCTCTCCGAGCACTGGGTGGAGATCCTCACCGCACTGTTTATCCTGCTGTTCATGGACCTTTTCGATACAGTCGGCACGCTGGTGGGCGTTTCCCAGCGGGCCGGGCTCATGAAGGACGGCAAGCTGCCCCGGGCGGAGCGTGCGTTGGCTGCCGATGCGGGCGGCACACTGGGCGGGGCCATGCTGGGGACCTCGACCGTTACGAGCTACATCGAGTCGATCACCGGCGTGCAGGCCGGTGCGCGAACCGGCCTGGCCGCCATCGTGGTGGGCATCTGCATGCTCGCAGCGATGTTCTTTCGGCCGCTGGTGGAAATGGTCATCGGGGACTTCACCGTCACCGTCGCCGGCAGCGAGGTCCAGAAATTCCCGACGATCGCCCCGGCGCTGATCGTCGTCGGTGCCCTGATGATGCGGACCATGAGAGACATCGAGTGGGATGAGATCACCGAGTCCATCCCGGCCTTCCTGACGATGATCACCATCCCGCTGGCCTACAGCATCGCCGACGGAATCGCGATCGGTTTCATCGCCTACGCGGCGGGCAAGCTGCTGGTTGGCCGCCCCAGGGAGTGTCCGCTGCTGGTGTACCTCTTTGCGATCCTGCTGAGTCTCCGTTTCCTCCTGCCGGGGATCAACGGCTGAGCAGAGGGGCGTGAACCCGGCGTCTGGTGACCGCTCTTCGCCGGGTGTTACTCCGCGGCGGTGTTCGCTTCCTTCGGGGCGCCGAGGGGTTGGCGAATGGTGATCGATCGGCCGTCGCGCTTGAGAACCATGGTGACGGTGCGCAGGGCACCGGCCTGGCGGACGGCGGCAAACAGGGCAGCGGTGTTGGCAACTGTCTTGCCGTTGAATTTCTCGATCACG
Source organism: uncultured Planctomycetaceae bacterium (assembly GCA_964646915.1). GTDB lineage: Bacteria > Planctomycetota > Phycisphaerae > SM23-33 > SM23-33 > CAZFPT01. The sequence continues at coordinate 1,872 of CAZYIH010000002.1, forward strand.
TCGCCCACGCGGATTCGACCGGCCGTCCTGGCGGCGCCGCCCTTGACCAGGCCCACGACCTCACAGCCCTTGGTGGTGTCCCGCACGCTCACGCCAAGTCGCCCCTGATCGGCGGTTCGCTCGCGACGCGGGAGCTTCAACGTCTTGACCCACCGCGTCCAGGCCGGCTCGATGTTCCACAGGCGGTTGCCCAAGGCCGCCTCGAATGCCCCTCGGCCGGTGGGGTCCTTCGTGTAGTTCTTCTTCAGGTGCGTGTAGAACTTCTTCAGCCGACCCTTCGTGTGGAGATAGTACATCACGTACCGAACCTGCGGATACGTGACGGCCGACTGCTTCATGAAATCCTTGTGGCCCAGGGCGAAGAGCTTCTCCAGCGGCAATGCTGTTTCATCGCGGATCGCCTTCTTCAGCGCCAGAATGCGGATGTCCACGAACGGTTTGAGCCCGCTGGGGGTAATGCGGCTGGACTCAAACAACGTCGCCAGCCCCTCGCAGACCCACACCGGGTGAATCTGTCGCGGACTGGCGGTGTCCGCAGCGTGCAGGGCATGGGTAAACTCGTGGACCAGAATACGGCCCCGATCCAGCGAAATCACCGTCCGGGTCCGTGGGCGGTAGAACCCCACGACCTTCTTCTCCATCAGGTCCTCGCCGGCCAAGTCGGGGTAATCGTCGGTGGTGGGCAGGATAATCTTGATGTATGGCCGATCGTCGGGGTCCAGGAGCGTTTTCTTCTGGGCGTCGGTATACGCCGAGAGTAGCAGGATCGCGCGTTTCAGCGAGCGGCGATCCAGCGCGGAGACAAACGCCAGTCGGCGCGATTTGTCGATGTGGGCCAGGTACCCCTCGCCGAGTTCTTTGCAGACGGCTGTGGCGTCGGAGACGGCCTTGGCGTGGATATCTTCGGATGGGCCGGCCTCGGCGAGGGGCAGCTCGCGGCCGCGCACAAGCAGCAGACCAACGCACAACGCCAGACCCACAATGGTTGTGATTCTCCTGCGCAAAGGCACGTTCCTCCAGAAGATGGATCGGTCGCTGGCGGAAGGAGCTTGAGTAAGGGCACGCTGCGCCAACGGCGTCAGCGGATCTGGAAGGAGATCAGCTCGTCGATGTCATCGGCGAGGCGCGAGATCTCCAGCGGATTCGATCGGCTGGGAAGATTGATCTGGTACGTGGCGCGGATGACTTTGCGCTTCGCGTCGCGGGAGTATCCAACGATCGAGACGCCAACGTCCCGCGTCTTGAGGCGGCCTCGAAGGGTTTCGACGGCGCTTTCTGCGCCAAACGGAACGACGAGCGTTGCCTGCAGCGTCCGTCGCGAGGGGAACCACCGCTCCATGCGACCCAGCACCACCAGGGCGAAGAGCACCACCAGCGTGGTGAACCCGGCGAGGATATACAGTCCGAACCCGCACGCCAGCCCGACCGCTGCGGTACACCACAGACTGGCGGCCGTCGTGAGCCCCTGAACACCGTGCCCGCGAAGAAGAATCGCTCCGGCCCCGAGGAAACCCACGCCGCCCATCACGCCATATGCCACGCGAGCGGGGTCCACCTGCACCTGCGGCAGGTGCGTGGCGCGGCCGAAAACGTCCGAAAACTGCAGCGAAACCAGCATCACCAGGGCAGCACCGAGGGCAACCAGCAGATGCGTGCGGAACCCGGCGCTGCGGCCATGGTGTTGACGCTCGATGCCGATCAGTCCTCCGAGCACGGCGGCCGTCATGAGACGCAGGACCAGCGGCGCCTGGGGAACCACCAACTCCCGCCAGATGTACTGGGCGTCGGCAAGGATCGAGAAGGTTGTGAGGGTTACCAGAGGCATCATCCCCTCTCATCGACGCCGCCCGGCCCGGGGCGCCAGTGTTTCCGGGAGTCGCCGGCGAAAGGGGGGTGAAAGGTAGATTGTCCGAATTTTACCGGATTGGCTTGACACACAAGATATAGGCGCATAGACTCCATATACACCCATTATGTAGGTGTGGTGTTGCATGGTCGCCGACGGATGCCGCAGTCGGCGGTTGACTGCATATCCAGCTTTTTTGGCAAGGGTTACATGCCATGCAATGTCCCTTCTGTGGACAGGACAACGACAAAGTGGTTGATTCCCGCAGCTCCGAGGGCGGGAAGGTGGTCCGACGGCGACGTCAATGCGTGTCCTGCGAGCGGCGATTCACCACGTATGAAAGGCCGGAAGAGGCAATTCGGCTGTACGTGCTGAAGAAAAGCGGCGTTCGCGAGCCCTACGATCGCAGCAAGCTGATCACCGGCCTGGAACGGGCGTGCTACAAGCGGCCGGTGAAGGACGAGCAGATCCGCGAGATCGTCGAGGCGACCGAAGAGGACATCTACCGCCGCTTCGAGAAGGAAGTGCCCGCCGGGTTCATCGGCGACATCGCCAGCGGGCACCTGCGGCACATAGACAAAATCGCGTACGTGCGGTTCGCCAGCGTTTACCGGGAGTTCGCGGACGTGGGCGAGCTGATCAACGAAGCAAACGACGTCAAGGACGGACCGACGCATGGCCCGGAGCAGCCGGAACTGTTCCACACCGAATAACGGCCGAAGGCGGCCCTTGCAGGGAGGCGAGGCATGAGCGAAGGCAAGGAAGTCCACATCCAGAAGCGGGACGGTCAGTGGGAACCGTTCGACCGCCGAAAGCTCGCCGCCGCGATGTGGCGCGCGATGCCCCCGGCCAGCGGACGCTATCTCGACGTCTGCGACCTCGCTGCCGCCATCGAGATCTACCTCCAGCGCAAGGACCGCCACAGCATCACCAGCAGAGCGGTGTTCGAGATGACGCTGAAGGTGCTCCGCCGGGCGGGGTTCTGCGAGGCGGCCGAGGGGATGGAAGAATACGCCCTGCGACGGAGCCTGCGCCGCCGGGCGGTGACCGTCCTGCACGCCGGCGGGCGATGCACCTGCTGGAACAAGCACTGGCTGGTCGAGAAGGTCCGCACGTCGTGGAACCTTTCGCGCCCGGTGAGCCGGATCATCGCCGGCCAGGTCGAAGACGAGGTCCTTGCCCGCAGATGCCGGCAGGTCGTCCGCGACGAGCTGATGATGCTGCTGAACCGTCGCGTTTCCCAGTTCGGCCTTGCCGACGCCGTACCCGTCCGGCAGTAGAATGACACGTCCGTTGGGCCGGCGTCCAGTGGCGGCCGCTTGCTGGATGCTCTGAGCTGCCCGCACTGAGTCTCCCAGCGGCGATCGCGTTCTGCCCCCAACGTGTCGGCCGAGACCCGCCGCCTGTCCTTTGCCGGACATATCCGGCGGGGTGAGTGTCCTATCCTCTTGATCTTACCGCCGCCAGCGGGCACACTTCGGGTATTCCGGTGCGAAACGGAACGCGCCCGGAGATGCATCGGTTCGCAGTGAGGTCGCCCCATGCCCAAATCCAACACGAAGCGCAAAGCCAGACCCCAGCCGGCCGAGGAGATCGTCAAACAGATCGACTCCGAAGCCCGGGCCGTCGCCGGGAAGATCCGCAAGCACGAGAAGCCCCAGATGAAGCTGCCGATCCGGTCGCTTTCCAACGTTACGTATCAACCCAAACGGGGGCATTTCTCGCTGAAGGGCAAGAACAAGGTCCGCACGCTGACGGTGAACACCGTCAAGACCTTCGCCCAGACACTCAAGATGTTGGCGATGAGCAAGGGTCTCATCGGTGACGGACGCCACAGCACCAAGCGAGAGGCATACTACCAGGCGTACAACTGGGGCGAAGCCGCCTTTGCCGAACAGGACGAATCCGACACGGTGATGGACGACATCGAGGCGATGCTCCGGGTCAACCGCGAGCAGATCCACTTCCGCGCGGACGAGCACGGCGGCGAGGTAGCCGGCGAGTTGATCGTCCTGGATCGCGACCGTCGCACGGGCGAGCAGTTGGAGATCGACTGTACCCGTTTCGGCTCGGGTGCCTACAGTGTGCCGACCGTGGTGGAGGACCTCAGCTTCCGCACGAAGGCGAAGTTCATTCTCGCGATCGAAACCAAAGGCATGTTCGAGCGGCTGGTCGAGGAAGATTTCTACACCGCCCAGCACTGCGTCCTGGTGAGCATGGGCGGCGTGCCGTCCCGCGCCTGCCGGCGATTCATTCGGCTGTTGAGCGATCAGCACGACCTGCCGGTGTACGTCTTCACCGACGGGGACCCGTACGGGTATTTCAACATCTACCGCACGCTGAAGGTCGGCTCGGGCAACGCGGCTCACCTCAACGAATTCTTCTGCGTGCCGCGAGCCCGGTTCATCGGCGTGACCCCCGAGGACATCAAAACATACGAGCTGCCCACGCACCCGCTGAAGGACGTCGATCGCAAACGGGCCAATGACGCGATGAAGAACGACCCGTTCATCAAGCACCACAAGAAGTGGCAAAGCGCGGTCAAAAAGATGCTCTCGTTGGGCGTCCGCGTCGAGCAGCAGGCCTTGGCCAAGCATGGGCTGGAGTTCGTCGCCCAGACGTACCTGCCCGAGAAACTCAAGAAACCGAACGGCTTCCTGCCGTAGGGGAGATCCTGTGACGAAGCTGACTGCGTCCGAACCCGAACACGTCGACCTGCCGACCCTGCCCGTGGCGGGGGTCCCAAGATGGCTTCGCTGGGCCGAGACCATGCTGGCCTTTACCGCGGCGGTGATGGCGATGGTGGCCATCTGGCTGGTCTTCCGGCCCATCGGCGATCTCTACGTCGCCCTGGCCGCCGGGAGGGATATTGTGCAGGGCAAGATGGGCTCGCCCGATGAGTGGTCGTTCACCGCTGCCGAGAGGGTGTGGATCAATCAGAACTGGGGGACGCACCTGATGTACTATCTCTCGTACATCTGGGGCGGGGAGTGGGGGTTGTTGAGCGTCAAGGCCGGTCTGATCGCCTTGCTGGGGCTGGGCGTGGCGCTGGCGTGTCGTGCGCGGAGGGTCTCCTGGCCGGTCTCGTGGGTGGTCGCCGGGGCGGTGCTGCTGGCCGGCAAGGAATTCATCGACCAGCGTCCGAACCTCACATCGCTCGCGCTGGACCCGATCCTGCTCTGGCTGCTCTACCGCTCGCGCAACCATCCCCACCGGATCTGGTGGGCTGCGGCGCTGCTGGCGCTGTGGGCCAACATGCACGGGGGGTTCTTCTTCGGCATCGGCATGATGGGCCTGTGGACGGTCTGCCAACTGTTGGCCGGCGCGATCAAACGAGGCGTGGGACACTCGATCCGCACCAATTGGCCCCTGGTGGCAGCCACGGGGGCGGCCATCCTATCAGCCGGTCTGCTTACTCCCTTCGGACTCTTCCAGGCGGCCGGCAGTGAAACCTTCCTGCGGGACTGGAACCTCACCCATCCGCTCATCATGGCCGGCAGCGATGTCTGGCGGCAGGTTCGCGAGTGGCGCGGCGTCTGGATTAAGACCCCGATGAACTACGGCAGCGCGTGGGAATTCTGCGTCCTGCTCGGGATCCTCGGGGTCCTCGGATTCGCCCGGCTGGTGAGGGTACTGGTCGCCCGGCAATTCGTCAAATCGAAGCACCTGTACACGGTTGCCCTGTTGATGATTGTCTTCTCGCTTGTGGTGGCCGTCACCGTCCACGCCTTCAGCACGCCGAATTTCAGCAGGAAGGCACTGAATAGTACCTATGGGCTCAACGTGCCTCAAAGCGTGCAGGACGTGCGCGCACTGGCGTGGTCCGTCCTGGGCGGATCGTTCCTGCTGGCGGCGGGGTCGCTTGTAGTGGGTACCCTGCTGTTCGCCCGAGCGAGGAATTCGGTCACCTATCGGCCCGCCCGTGCGGACAAGCTGGGAATGTGGATTTTTGACGTAATCCTCTCGTCGCTGGTGCTGTACATGGCCTTTGCGTCGCGTCGGTTCCTCCCGCTGGCTGCAATCGTCATCGCGCCGCTGATGGCCAGGCAGCTGCATTGGCTCACCAGGCTGCGCATTCCGGCGACGATGCGCGAACAAGGGGTGGCCGTGGGCATCGCCGTGGTCTCCCTCGTGGCGATCTGGCGGGGTCAGGCCCCGGCCCTGTTCATGTTGGGCGGCGTGGCGCTGGCGATCTGGTGGCTGGCGCGATCGCTGCGGGCACGGTCCCTCCGCGTGTGTCCGCCGATCGTATTGGCCGTGATGATTGGCATTCTTGCGTTCCAATTCGCCAAGGCCAAGAGCAGATACTTCGCCCCGAACAACCCCACAACGCCCGACCGCAGCTTTTACGATCGTATGGTCGGCCAATACAAACAGCCCACGAAGCTCACGGAGTTCGTCCGCGAGAACGACATCGCCGGGCGCGTCCTGCACGAGTGGCGGTGGGAGGGTTACCTCCGCTGGCGATGCCCGCAATTGAAGCTTCTGCTGGGCGGGCGGGCCCAGCAGATCTACTCCGAGCAGGACTGGTACACGGGCATGAGTCTCGGTGCCGGCTGGGATAAGCGCAACACGGTGCCCGCGGCGGATCCATTCTATACCCGCCGTGAATTGAGCCTGTTGGACGTGCACCTGATGGCCGTCCCCGAGCAGGGCTGGCAGGCGATCATTCGTGGGCTGCTGAACGAGGACGACCAGCGGTCCGGCTGGACCTATCTCTACCGGGACGGCGCCAACGCCCCGGGTGTCGGTAGCAATATCCTGCTGGTGGACACCAGGGACCCCAGAAAACGCGCGCTCGTGGAGCAGGCCCTGCGCGGCGAGCTGGAGTACCCCTCCCGCGCGATCGAGGCATTCTCCCAGGCGTCGACTATGATGACGCCGGTGGGCTTTGACATTGCCCGCCGGTTGGCCGACGCCAACCAGATCGCCTCGCCGTCCAAGGATCGGGTCTTCCGCCTTCTGATCGAATCGGTTCGCCTGCATCCCACCGAAGTTGCCGCCATCGAGGCCTATCAACTGGTCGCCCCGCTGGTCAACGCGATTCGCACGATCAACGCCGAATCGACCGCCGAGCCGGGACATCGCCCGGGGGACATCCTCCTTCGAGACTACCTGACGATCCTGGAAACCGCGCTGGACGAGGTCCGCGATGAGCCCATCCAGGCCTACCGCGGCCAGCAGGTCCTCACGGCGCGACGATATCTGAACCTGATGCTCGCGGAGTTCTACGGCAGCGCCGGCTACCGTGGGAAGAGGAACCAGGCGAACAACCGCGTCGAGACACTGAATGAAATCCGCAGGAAGATCATCGAACGCTGGGTGGGACGGTAGTCGGCAGTCGCCGGCTGCGGTCTTCTCACTTGGCGTCCATCCAGTTCGCACCCGTGCCGACTTCCACGTCCAGCGGCACGCTGAGCTCGATGGCGGTGGTCATCTCCTCGACGATCATCTCCCGCTCGCCGGGCAGGTCGGACGAGGGAATCTCGAAGACCAGTTCGTCGTGGATCTGCAGGAGCATCTTTGAGGGGCGATTCTCCCGCTCGATGCGTTGTGCGATGTTCACCATCGCCTGCTTGATCAGGTCGGCCGCCGAGCCCTGCACCACCGAGTTGATCGCCAGTCGCTCCGCAGCCGCCCGGTGATTCTGGTTGCGCGAGTCGATCTCGGCGATCGCCCTGCGCCGCCCGAAGATGGTCTCGACGTAGCCGTGATCCCGCGCCTGGGCGATGCACTCGTCCAGGAACGCATCGATCTTCGGGAACCGCTTGCGGTAGGCGTCGATGAACTCCGCCGCCTCGCCCCGGTCGATGCGCAGCGTCCGCGCCAGCCCGTAGGCGGTCTGCCCGTAGATGATTCCGAAGTTCACCGTCTTCGCCCGCGCCCGCTGGTCGGACGTGACGTCCTCCAGTTCCACGCCGAACACCTCAGCCGCCACCGTGCGGTGAATATCCTGCCCGCCGATGAACGCCTCGCGCAGCGTCCGGTCTTCGCTGAGATGCGCCAGGACGCGCAGCTCCACCTGCGAGTAGTCCGCGCTGAGCAGCGTGAACCCCTCCTCGGCCACGAAGGCCGACCGGATCCGCCGCCCCTCTTCCGTACGCACGGGGATGTTCTGGAGGTTCGGGTTGCTCGAACTCAGCCGACCGGTGGCTGTGCCCGACTGATGCAGCGAGGTGTGAATCCGCCCGGTGCTGGGGTGAATGCACTCGGCCAGGGCACGCAGATACGTGCTGAGCAGCTTCGTGAGCTTGCGGTAATCCAGCACCAGCGAGGGCAGGGGGTGCTGGGCGGCGAGTTCTTCCAGGACGGCCGAGTTCGTGCTGGGCCCGGTCTTGGTCTTGCGGATCACCGGCAGGTCCAGGTCGGTGAAGAGCACCTCACCGAGCTGTTTGGGCGAGTCCGGGTTGAACGGCCGACCGGCGGCTTCCATGATCTGATCGCGGAGTGCGTCGGCCTGCTTGTCCAGCTCGACCTCCATCTCCTTGAGCCGCTCGGGATCCACCTTGATTCCCGCCGCCTCCATCTCCATGAGCACCGGCAGCAGAGGCGTCTCCAGCTTGTCCAGCAACTCCCGCAGGCGTGGCTGTTCGTCCAGCTGGGCAGCCAGCAGATTCGCCAGCCGAAAGGTGACGTCGGCGTCCTCCGCGGCGTATGTGGAGACGATGTCCACCGGCACGGCGTCCATGCGGATCTGCTTGGACCCCTTGCCGATGATCTCCTCGATGGGGATGCACTGGTGGCCGAGGTAATCCATGGCCAGGGCGTCGAGCTTATAGGTTCGCCGGGTCGAGTCCAGCACATGGGCGGCCAGCATGGTGTCCAGCAACTCGCCGGCCACCTCGATGCCCGCCCGCCGCAGCACCAGCAGGTCGTACTTGAGATTCTGCCCGATCTTCCGCACGTTCGCGTCGACCAGGATCGCCCCGAGCGTCTCCTTGACCTCGTCGACGGTTACGGTTTTCGCGCCCAGGGGTCCGCGCACGGGGATATACACCGCCCGGCCTGGCTCCCACGCCAGTGAGATGCCCACAAGCTGGGCCCACATCGGACGGATGGAGGTGGTTTCCGTGTCGATCGCGATGGACTGCGCACCGGCGATCTCGCCGGCGAGGCGTTCGAGACCTTCGCGCGAGTCGACGGTGCGATACTCAAAATCCGAGGCGTCGGTCCGCTGCTCCGGCGGCGTGTCCTGGGCTTCCAGGACGGCTTGGGGCGTGGGCGGGATGTCCGGATTCCCCTCGGCCGGGGGAACGTTCAACTGGTCCAGTTGATCCATCATCCGGGTGATTCCCAGCTCTTCCAGGATCGGCCGAAGGTTGGCCAGGTCCTCCGTGCGGAACGTCAGATCGTCCGGCTCCAGCTCCAGTGGCACGTCGCGCCGGAGGGTGACCAGTTCGCGCGTCACGGGCAGTTGCTCGCGGAACGCCAGGACGTTCTCTCTCAGCTTCGGCGTGAGCTCGTCTGCGTGGGCCAGGACCGCCTCGGCCGAGCCGTACTGCTGCACGAGGCTGACCGCCTTCTTCGGGCCCACTCCGGGGATGCCCGGGATATTGTCGGTCGAGTCGCCCATGAGCGTCTGCACCTCGACGGCCTGGTCGGGCGTGTAGCCCTTCTTTTCCTTGATGGCAGCAGCGTCGAGCGTTTCGTCCTTCATCGGGTCGTACAGCCGAACGTGTTCGGTCACGAGCTGGTCGAGGTCCTTGTCCCGCGAGATGAGGACCACGTCCATCTCCTCGCCGGCAAACCGCTCCGCCACGGTCGCCAGCACGTCGTCGGCCTCGTAGCCCTGGACCGAGAGCACGGGAATTCCGATCGCCCGGACGATCTGCTTGATCCGCTCTGCCTGGGGCGGGAGGTCCTCGGGCATGGGCTTGCGGGTCACCTTATAGTCGGGGTAGAGCTCGCGGCGGTGGAGTTCCTCTGCAGGGCGATCGACCGCCATCGCCAGGTGCGTGGGCCTGCGATCGGCGATGAACTTCAGCAGCATCGAGCAGAAGACATAGGTCGCCCGTGTGGGCTCACCGGTTGGACTGGTCAGGTCGCGGAAGGGGGCGTAATACGCCCGGTAGATCTGCGAATGGCCGTCGATGATGTAGAGCGTCTTGGACATGCCCCCACGGTACCCGAGCGGGGCGAGGGCTTCCAGCCCATGCTTCAGAGAGAATCCGGGCAGGCTTGCGATACATCCAGCGGCTCAGACCCTCACCGTCGGGTGGGCGATGATCTCAGCGAGGAGCGTTTCGGGCTCGTCGAAACGGTCCGGCGGCCATTCGCCCAGCACGTCGCAGTCGAGTTCGTCGACGTCGCCGGCGGCGTCGGGGGTTTCCTCGGCCACCGTCGCCAGGCGGGTGACCCAGCCTTCACCGGTTTCGGGCGCCCGGGTGAGTCCCACCGCCACCACCGACTTCCCGTCGGCCGACGGCAGGACGAGGTCCATGGGGCGACAGGTGCCCAGCAGAAACTGCTCGACGGACGTCCGGCGGTCGCCCTCGACGTGTTCGGGAAGCGTGAACTTCAGGGCGGTGAGAACCTGTTCGTCCTCGCATTCGTCGCGGGCCATCTGGATGAATCGTCCGGCAATCCTCTCGCGTCGGGCAGATGGGACAACGAATGAAAACGTGCTGCCTTCTCCGGGCGTCGAATCCACCCGCACGCTTCCCAGGTTCAGTGCGACCATCTCTTTGACGATGCTCAGCCCCAGCCCGAAGCCCTTGGCGGTGGTCAGCAGGCCGTGGGTTGCCTGGCGGAACCGCTGGAAAATCTGCGCGACTTCCTCCTCGCTGAGTCCCGGCCCGTGGTCGCGCACGCCCAGCTCGATGTCGCCCTCGTCGCTCGTCCGGGCGAACAGCACGATCTCGGCCTCCTGCGGCGAGAACTTGATCGCGTTGATCGCCAGGTTCACCAGGGCGCGGTTGGCCTTGGTGGCGTCCATGAAGGCCTCGGGCAGGTCGGGGGCAATGTCGGTCACCAGGCGGATCTTCTTGGCGTCGGCCTTGCTCTGGGCCATCGGCAGGATCGCCGCGACGACATCCTCCGCCCGGCAGACGCGCCGCTCGATGTGCAGCCGACCCGCCTTCAGACGCGAGCTGTCCAGCAGGTCGTCCACCATCTGCGAGAGGTCATCCGCCGAGGCGGTGATCATCCCGAGGTACTCGGTCTGCTGGTCGGTCACCGGCCCGCCGAGACCGTCGCGGATGATGCTGGTGAACTCCTTGACCACCGTCAGCGGCGTGCGGAACTCGTGGGCCACCAGGTCCACAAAGCGATGGGCCATGTCCGTCAGTTCAGACATGCGGTCGTAATTCCGCTGAAGCTTCTCAGCGTAGAGACGCAACTTCTGCTGGACGCGTTTCAGCGGCGTGATGTCTTTGAAACTCTCGACCACCCCCAGCACGCGCCCGTCGTAGCTGCGATAGGCGGCGCCGGTGAGAATGCACGGAACGTCCCTGCCGCCGCGACGCTTGGCGTTGACTTCCTGCACGACCTCGTCCTGTCCGTCCAGCACCCGCTGCAGGGGGCAACGCGAGGTGTGACACAGCTCGCAGGAAAGCACCTCGTAGCACTTTCGGCCACGGGCTTCGTTGCGTCCGATGTAGCTCAGGCCGGCCAGTGTCTCATTGGCCTGGATGATGTTGTAGTCCGTGTCAATCATCCGCATCGCGTCGCCGGCGGCGTTGAATATCTGGTCCAGTTCGATATTCGAACGGGCGATACTTCGATGCACCACGCGGTGACTTTCGATCTGCTCGTCGATGCGAGACTGGAGGTCGGTCAGCACTTCTTCGGTGGGCGTTTCTGCGGGCCAATCGGGCTCGCTGTCCGGCGAGTAGCGTCGCATGAGGTCGGCCAGTCGGCCACGAAGGTCGCCATGCCACTCGCGCCGCCTTCGCTGGACCGTCACAGCCACCACAGCCGCCGCCGTTGAAATGAGCGGCAGCGACGCCCACAGAGGCAACCGCCACGCGATGACCGCGGCGCACGCCCCGATCAGGGCGGCGTCCAGCCACAGGGGCAGTCGGATTCCTCGCGGCAGCTTCATCGTCTCGGCCTCATACTACTGTTCGCGGCTCGCGGCGGGGGCAGCCTGCCCTCGCGGAACGAACACCTGGATGGGTTGACGCACGCCCACGCGCTGCGACCACATGCGCAGCCTGGCCAGCACCGGGAAGGTTACCTCCTGGCCTTCGGTCACCAGCAATCGCCCGTCGGTGGAGCAGACGTCCTGGGCGATGATCATGCGGGGCTGGAGGTCGCCGACGCTCAGTGAACGGGCATCGTGACCGTCCGTACCGACCTCCGCCGAACCGAGTGCCTCGGCGATGGCCGGGTCGTACTCGCTGGGCTGACCGGCGAGCTGGGCGGCTGCGGAATGGGCCGAGAGGCCGTTGGTGGTCAGGCGGTCGAACTCAATGGCTGCGTGCAACAGCTGAGCGCCCAGCGAGACCACGTCGCGCCGGCGGGGGTCGACGCTGGTGTCGCCCGAGAGGAACGGCTCGTGCTGACGGGCGATGATCGCGGTGATTTCTTCGAGGCGGGGAATGTTCGCCAGAAGGTGCTCCGCCACCGACGGATGGGCGTTGTAGGCGTCCGCTTCGTCCTGGGCGAGATCCATTCCCGCCAGGGCCTTGTGTACCGTGTCCGGATCCAGCGCGACGCACCCCAGCTGCGAAAGCATCGCCGCCAGCTCGTAGCGCCACGCATCCTCCAGGCGCAGCAGGTCGGCAGCGTGCAGGACGGTTCGCTTCAGGCGCGACGCCCGCGAGAACGTCACGGGACTGACCATCGCCAGGACGTCCATGAGCACCTGGATGGACCCCTTGAGCGTCTTGCTCATCAGCTCGCGTTCGGCGGTGGCCAGGCGATAGATGTGTACGCCCGCCTGCAGCGCGTTGGCCAGGAGGTCGGCCTGGCAGGGCTTGGTGAGGAAGCGGAAAACGTTGCCCTCGTTGACCGCTTTGATGGCGGTGGTCAGGTCGGCATTGCCGGTGAGCATCATGCGCACGGTGTCCGGGGCCAGCTCGCGGACGGATGAGAGCACCTCGATTCCGTCCATTCCGGGCATGCGCATGTCCGCCAGGACCACCTCGAAGGGCCCGTCGCTGCGGACGCGGTCGAGGGCCTCGCGGCCGCTCATGGCTGTTGTGATGTCAAAGTGCTGAATGAGCCGGACTTTATATGCCTCAAGGATGCCCGGGTCGTCATCCACGTACAAGATTCTTGGTTTCATGGGCCCACCGCCAGGTCTGTGTACTCACAGTATCTTTCGGCAGTTGCGGGGGGCGTGTTGATCTCAAAACACCCCATCCGCCCCCGGGGGAGGCGGTCATTCCACGGCGGTGGGCTCCTCGCCGGGATGCATGCTGTCGGATGGGTGGAGCGTGGACCCCTTCGGCGGGGCCACCGAACCGCTCAGCAGCGGGTCGTCCGTACGCTGCATCCAGGTCTCCAGGCGGCGGCGAAACTCAAGCGTCCGACGGTTCGTCTTGGTCGGTCCGGGGAATGCGTCGCCACCGACCCGCCAGGCCCACCGCCAGCAGCGAGAGGTGCGCGATGGTCTCGGCGCCCTCCTCCAGGACCGTGTGAATGCTCTGCTCGCCGGGGATGAACTTGAACACCCGGCGGTCGATGAGCAACGCCACCACGTACGCCACAAGCGTGAACGCGAACAGCGACGCCTTGAGCGGGTCGGCCCGCAGCTCGTGGCTGATCCGACGGTGCTTCCATGCGATCACCAGTGCCGCAGCCGTCAGGAACACGTAGATGGCCTTGTCCACCCACTTAAGCCCGGGCAGGTCATGGATCTCGCGGAGAATGAACGCCGCCGACGTGCACGCCAGTATCACCGAGAGCAGCGAGCGACTCACCGCCGACCGGGCCGCATGGGCCACCACAGCCGCCGCGAGAATGAACGGCGCCGCCGCCTCCAGGGGCACGGAAATCGCATCGTTGGACTGCACCGCCAAGGCAGAGGCTGCCGCGATTCCCAGCAGCAGCGGCAGGGCGATCAGCCAGCGGCCTTGAACGTGCGAAATCCACCTCAGATCGGGATGAGACGAGGCGGACACGCCCGACGACTGGGGCGACGGGCCGGGCGATTGGTCTGGGCTCATATAGGCTCTCACAGAAAGGACAGGGTCGATGACCCTGAGCATAGCGGCCGGGAGGGCGGGCGACAACAGTGCCGCCGTCGATTTCAGCCTGCACTCTGGCCGGGACAGATTGCGGCGTATGGGCAATACTCGCATCGGCTGCCCGGGCGTGGGGCGAAGTGCTTCGCGCGGCGCGACGCGACCAGCTCCCGCCCGACGCAGACCAACTCGTCGCGCGCAGCGGCCAGGTCCGCCAGGGGCATCTCCCACGTCTCACCGGTTCGCAGGGAGTAGAGCAGCGCCCCGGCCGGCGCGACGCCCAGGTGACGCTTCGCCGCCAGCGCGTACGCCTGCAGCTGCAACGCGTACTTCCCCGCCCTCTGGGCCCAGCTCTCACCGGGATTCAGACGGTCGGACTTGTAATCCACGATCCGCCAGTCGCCGCCGGCGTCCCGCAGGATCAGGTCGATCTGCCCGCGCAGGCGCAACGTGTCCACGTCCATGAGGAAGTCCAGTTCGCGCAGCGTCCGGGGGGCGTTCTGCAGCGTAGCCAGCAACGGCGATTCGGCCAGTGTGGCGAGCATCTCGTCCAACTCGTCGGTCAGGACGCCGAGGTCCGCCCTGTCGGCGAGGTCCAGCTCACCGACCACCGCCGAGACCAGCACGTCGGCCGACTGGGGCGAGGTGAAATCCAGCAGCTCCATGCATCGGTGGTAGACCGTGCCCAGCATCATCGGCGAGAGTCCGGTGGCGTTGCGTCGAGGCGTCGCCGGGGCGGAGGTGTCCGGCGTGTCGCGGGGGAGATCGGGCATGCGCAACTCGTAGCGATACCGATACAGCTGCGGGCAATGGGCGAACTCGCTCAGTGCGGTGACCGCAAGCTCCGCCCTCGCCACGTCACAGGGCAGGGGCCCGAGCCCGTCGGAAGACGGCACACCCAGGGACACCATCTGCCGGGCGAAGTCCGCTTCGTCGCGGCTGGCGGCAAGCAGCTTCCTCCCCGCCGAGCCGGACTCCTTGCGGCGGGGGGGGTTGGGCGCAGGCACAGCCGCCACTCGCAGGGCCAGTTCGTCGCCGGCGTAGGCGATCTCCTCGCGACCTGCCTCCAGTGCCGGCGTGATGCCCAGCGCTTCATCCAGGATCGCCAGATCGCTGTCGCCGCTTCGGATGCCGCCTTCCTTCGTCCGCCAGTCGGCCCCGACAAAGACGAGATGGTCCTCATGTCGGGTGATGGCCACGTACAGCCGACGCAGGTTCTCGTCGGCCGAGTCGTTCAGCTCGCCCTGCAGACTCAACCGATGCGACAACGGCTCGGGCGATTCGTCGTCCGCCCCGGCGGCGGTGATGCTCGTGGTGATCCCCCAGTCCCGCCGGTGCAGGACCGGTGCGGTGGGTTTGGGCAGGCCGACGTTGAGATCCGGCAGGACCACCACCGGAAACTCCAGCCCCTTGGCCTGGTGGACGGTCATCAGGCGGACGACGTTCTCGGCTTCCCCGGCGACGCACGCCTGCTCTGCGCGTTGCTGATTGAGCACCTGCTCGCCCATCTGCGCGAGGAACTCCGGCAGCGAGATCCCGTCGGCCTGGGCGGTTCGGGCGAACTCCACCACGCGCCGGACATTGCCCACCAGCCTGCGGCCGTGGGGCCTGGTCAGCAGCGTCGCCTCGTACCCGGTGCGCTGCAGCACATCCTCCAGCAGTTCATCGATCCCCACAGCAGAGCTCTTGCGATGCAGTTGGTCCAACCAGTCGGCGGCGGCCAGGACGGCGTGACGATCGTCGTTGCTGAGCCCGATGCGTCTGCCGCTGTCGCGCAACTGCTGCAGAGCAGGCAGGTATGGCCCATCGCAGGTCTCGGCGAGTTTCATCAGCGCGTTGTCGTCCAGACCCACCAGCGACGAACGCAGCACGCCACAAACGGCGACGTCGTCCAGCGGATTGGCGATCGCACGCAGGGCGTTGAGCACGTCGTAGACTTCCTGCTGCTGGAACAGCCCCGTCCCCGCGACCACGTAGTAGGGCAGGTCCCGCCGGGCCAACTCCCGCTCGAAGGCGAGGCTGTTGGTCATCCGCGAGAAGAGAATCGCCACGTCGCCGTACCTCGTCGCCCGCCAGGTGCCCGATTCGGCGTCCCAGACGCGTTTCTCGCGATCGGCCACCATGCGCTCGATCCTCTCGGCCGTCACGGCCGCCTGGGCGGCGATGGTTTCCTCGGCCCGTCGGAACGGTGGCGCGTCGGCCCGGGGGCTGGCCAGGAGGACCTCCACCGACGGCTCGGGCGGACAGACCTGGCGGTGGGCACGAATCGGGCGGTACTCCTCGCTCATCAGCCCGCCGAAGAGATGATTGACGAATTCGATTCCCGCCCGATGCGTCCGGAATGAGATATCCAGCGACTCGCGCTGCTGTTCGCCGAGGCGATGGCAGATGTCGCGGAAGACATCCACCTGCGCCCCGCGGAAACGATAGATGCTCTGCTTGGCGTCGCCCACCAGGAACAGCCGACCGGGCTGGACGTCCTGCAACTGGTCCGAGTCGAACAGGATTCCCAGCAGCAGCGAGAGTTGGAACGCGTCGGTGTCCTGCGATTCGTCGATGAGCATCTGGTCGATCCCCCCCGACAGCCCCCGGCGGATGGACGGGTTCTCCCGCACCACTCGCCCGGCCAGCAGGAGCAGATCGTCGAAGCTCAGCAGACCCTGACGCCGCATGCGGGCCCGCAGCGCTTCCTGGGCGTCCAGCGCCAGTTGCGTCAGCGTCGCCAGCGAGTTGGCTGCCTGTTCATCGGCCAGGGAGAGGTCCTCGGCGTAGGGGGCGTACCGCTCGAAGCGGGCGGCGAGGTCTTTGAGCAGGTCCCGCACCTGCTTGGCCACGCCGGGGCCCCATGCCTTCTTGCCGCCCACGTTTCCGGGTTTCCTGGCCATCTCCTCGAAGAACCGAGGCCTACGGGCGGCCGGGTCGTTCACCAGCGCTCGGGCCAGGGCGAGTTTCTCCTCGCGGAACCCCGCGAGCTTGTCCTCCGGGTCGGCGCAGGGAATCTCGGCGATGCGGTCGATGAGCTTGCCGATCTCGCCGTCCCGTTCGAGCTGCCCGAACGCGGCGACCCGCTCGTCTTGGAGCTGCTCCTCCCAGCGTGCGAACGTCCGGGTGGGGTCTGCGTAGCCGGACAGGTCGGCCCGCGTCCGCATGCCCAGCAGGCCGGTTACCACCTCGCCCAGCCGGGAGAGGCCCAACTCGCCCACCAGCTCCGCGACGTCGCCACGGGCGTCTTCCACGGCTGAGAGCACCGCCTCCTCGGTCGACCGGGCGACGAACTTCGAGGAAAGCAGTTGATCGGCACAGACCGAGAAGCCCGGGTCGATCCCCGCCTCGATCGCGTGGGTCCGCAGCAGCCCCGAGCAGAAGGCGTGGATCGTCGAAATACGGGCCTCGGGGAGTTCCTCGATCCACCGCAGCAGCTTGCGGCGGTCCTGCCCGCCGGCGCTGTCGGCCAATGTCCGCAGAAGGCGGCGAACGCGCTGGCGCATTTCCAGGGCGGCCTTCTCGGTGAATGTCAGCGCGACCAGGCGCGAGAGCGGGTTCTCGTCGCGCGAGGTCATCAGCAGCTCGGTGAATCGCCGGGCGAGCACGAACGTCTTGCCGCACCCGGCGCCGCTGGTCAGCGAGATGTTCTCGCCGCTGCGGTCCACGGCCGCTGCCTGCTGGGCGGGGGTCAACTCGGGGAGCTTCATTGGGCACCCCCCGGCTGGTCGCTGCCGGCGGCGTCGGCTTTGATGCGTGCCCTGGCCGGCGAGAAGTGGCAGATCTCCCGGTACGGGCACCATCCGGGGCAGTTATGGGTGGGCACGACCTCGAAGCGTCCTTCGCTCATGGCGGTGGCGAACCCGCCGACCACCTCGCGGATCCCATCGCGTCGCTCGGCGAAGTCGCTGTCCTTCTTCGGCGGTTTGATCGCCGAGAAATGACGCTCCTGCAGCTTCGCCCCGACGCGGTGAAACGCCCCGCCCGGAGAGCTGCCGCCCAGCAGTTGCTCGACGGCTTCGGCGTAGAGCGGAATCTGCAGCGATCGTCCTTCTTCGATGTCCGCCCGGCTGGGGAGTCCGCCGGTTTTGTAGTCCACCACCAGCCAACCCATCCCGTCGGGGTGCTCGACGTGGTCCACGCGGTCGATCTTGCCCTTGAGGTGCAGCGTACCGGCCGGGGTGTCCAACTGGACGGGATCTGCCGACGAGGCTGGGTCCATCCACTCCAGACCTCGGGCACCGAGCCCGAATCCCAGCTCCATGTAGCACGCCTGCTGGGCGGGGTAGGCGTCGCTTCGCTGCTGGAGGATGTATTCGAGAATCTGCTCGCGCATCTGCCCCAGTTGGATCTCCCACAATGCCGGATAGGCGGGGGTTACGCGTTCGCTCTGCTCGGTGAGGGCGGCGTCGAGCAGGTCGGCCGCCTCGGCAGGGTCGAGTTGTTTCAGTGGGACCGGTCCGTCGGCCCGGCGGCGGAGTCGGCTGAACACCGCGCAGAGCACGTCGTGAACGAACGTCCCACGCGAAACCGCCTCGATCTGCCGGGTCGGCTCGGCGAGCGGCTGGAGCTTCAGAACATACCGCGCGAAGAATTGCCACGGGCACTGCCCGAACGTGTTCAGCGCGCTGGGCGAGAAGACAGCCCGGCCCGGGTATCGCTCCGCCAGATCGGCCAGCAGCTTCGGATCGCTCAGTCGCCCGTCCCATCGGTCCGGCGGGGAGGCCGACCAGCGACGGTGCATCGCGAACGTGCCCCGACCAGCCACGGTTAAACGGTCAGCCAGCCTGTCGGTCGCCGGCGCGGGAGTCGTCGGCGTGCCCGCGGAGGTGAACCGCTCTGCCATCGCATGCATGACGGCAGTGCGGGGCGTGACGATCTGATCGGTGGGCGGGAGGAAACGCCCCACCGGAAGACGCGTGAGAACGTCCTCTCCCAACGCGTCGATCCCACCGAGCGGATCCAACATGGACTGCAGGAACGACCCGGCTGCGGACGATCGGCCGGTGGCGTCGGTCTCCTGGTAACTGACCGTCAGCGACGTTTCGGCGCGGGTAATCGCGAGGTAGAACAGGAGCATCTCGCGGGCGGTCAGGTCGCCGCGACGGTCGATCGCCAGCCCGGCCTCGCTGCATCGCTGGCGGTCGGCCTCGGTGAGAATCGCCCCCTCACCCGGGCGGAAGGGGAACTGCCCCTCCGAGAGCCCCAGCAGGTACACGTGGTCGTATCGCATCGCGCGGGCGTCCAGCACGTCCAGCACGTCCACCACCGACTCTCCCCGCGCTCCGGGCAGCCGGACGGCCGAGAGGGCCTCGCGCAGATCGGCCGACCCGAGCGACTCGTCCTCCACGCGTCCCAGGGCGTCTTGCAGCTGCTGAAGGGCGCGCAGGTCGCGGGCGATCAGCTCGTCGTCCCCGCTGAGCAGGGCGGCGCGGGGGAGGTCCAGGGCATCCATCGCTGCCGGCAGACCGGCGGCGTTCCGGGCCGGCTGAAGGGTTCCCAGCAGCGTCTCCAGCAGGTCCCCGGCCCGGCGGAGGTCCGACGGATCCATCGTCAGTGGTCCCAATGCGAATGACGGGGTGGTCTCCTCGTCGTCGACCCCGGCCAGGAGGCGCTCGGCCCGGTCGGCGAGCATCCCTGCCGCCCGGGGGTATGCGTCGCGACCATGGAAGACATTCGCTTCACGGATGACCATCTCAGCGGCCACCGCGTCGCGGGAGCTGAACGTCCCAAGGCTCTCGGGACGGAAGTAGCTGCTGGTGAGCACGTTGAGTACGTCGGTGTATTCGCAGTCCGAACCGCCACCCAGTTGGGCTGCCTGCAGAACGAACCGCACGATGGGCACGTCCGTCAGCGGAGTGGGCGGGTCGGCCAACGGAATGTCCGCCTCGCGGAACGCCCGTTGGATGCGGGGGCGATAGTCCGTCATGGATCGCGCGAGAACGGCGATGCGACCGGGGGCAGCCCCCTCCAGCAGGCGACGCTTGACCCGCCGGGCGACCTCTTCGACCTCGGCATCGGGGCCGGGAGTGGCGATCACAGAGAGCCCCTCGGGCATGGCCGGGAGGGTCGCTTCGGAATCGAACACGACGCGCCCCAGCCGCGTGGCCGATTTGTCGTCGTCGGGCAGGTCGATCTCGCTGAGACGATCGCCCACGGCCCGGCGGATCCGCTCTGCCGTCCGGGCCGTCCAATGCCACAACCGCTCCCGCGAGTCGTTCGCATCCAGAGGCAGCGTGAGGACCGTCTTGCCCACACGGGAAGCGAGCAGCGAGATGATCTCCAGTTGCGTCGGCGTGAAGTCCGTAAACCCGTCCAGCAACAGCCAATCCACACCGGCCAGGCCCATCGCGCCGGAGGAGGTCCCCGCCTTATCGGCCAGCACGTCCCGCGCCAGCCAGGCGAGTCCTTCGGCGTCGTAGGTGTCGGTCTCGTTGAGGTGCGCCTGGTAGTCGGCGTAGAGGTTCGCCAGGTCCCGTCGTTTGTCGGGTGAAGGGGGGACGAGCTTCGAGAGCTGTTCAGGCTCGACGGCGGCCCGCTTCAGCTCGGCGATGGCGTGGTCTACCGCGGTGACGACACCCGGCGTATCGGCGACGGCCCGTATTGCGGGCAGCTCATTGTTGTCGCGGCGGTTGCGGATCAGTCGCCCCAGCAGGAGGTGTCGCTGGTAGGCCCCGATCACCCGGGGCGATCGGTCGGCGGAGGCGAGGACCTGTCCGATCAGTCGATCGAACGTCATCACGCGCGGGCCCAGCAGGGAGCGGCTTTGTCGGCTGTCCAGCAGGGCGGTCCGCAGGGCGTCGGCCGAGGGGGCGTTGGGCGCCACCAGCAGCGCCGGTGAGGTGGCTGCGTCGCCCTGCGCCCGGCGATAGCACGCCAGCAGGGCGGAGGTCTTGCCCGAGCGGGCCGGGCCCCTCAACAGGACGATGGGCGTCTCGGCGGCGTCGATGCGGGCCAGGGTGTCGGGTCCGGAGTTCATCGGTCTGCCTCCTGCGGGTGGCTGTAGAACTCGTCCAGCACCGCCCGCCACTGGGCTTCGTTCTTGACGGCCACGAAGGCTATCCGCAGCTTCTTGGGCGTGGGGTGCAGGCGTGCGTAGCGGATGCCGAACTTCCGCATGTGTCCCGCCGCCTTGCTCTGGCCGTAGATCTCCACCGATCCGCGGAAATGGGCGAGCATCACCTCCCGCTGCTCGGCGAGCGAGGGCGTCTCGTATTGGCCGGTCTCCGCCAGTTGCCGCACCTGCCGGAAGAACCACGGATTGCCCAGCGCGCCCCGTGCGGCGGCCACCCCGGTGACGCCGGTCTGCTCGATCATGTCCAGGGCATCCTGCGGCGTGCGGACATCGCCCGAGCCGAGAATGACGCGTCCGGGGTAGCGATCCACCACCTCGCGGAGGAAGTCCCAGTCGGCCGGTCCTTTGTACATCTGCTCGACGCTGCGGGCGTGAACGCACAAGGCGGCGGCACCGGCCTGGAAAACCCCCTCGGCGATGCGATGGAAGTTGCTGTTGTCCTCGTCGTGGGCGAACGCGCGGCGGATCTTCAGCGTCACCGGTCGATCGACGGCCTCGATCACGGCGCGGGCGATCTCGATCGCCAGGTCGGGCTGACTCATGACGAACCCGCCGCGACGTCGTTTGCGGGCCTTGTTCACCGGGCAGGCGTAGTTGAGGTCCACAATGTCGTAGCCGTGCTCGACCAGCACCTTCGCCGCATCGGCCATGGGGGCTGGATCATTGCCGATGAGCTGCCCGACGACGGGATGGTCGTTCTGGTCGGTGCACAGCAGGCGGGTCTGTCGTTTGCCTTTCAGCAGCAGCGACCGGTCGAGCATCATCTCGGACATGCACAGCGGCGCGCCGAGGTCGCGGCAGACGCGGCGGTAGGCCAGGTCCGAGTAGCCCGCCAGCGCCGCGAGCACCACGTTGTGGGCGATGGGCACCTCGCCGATCGAAAATGGCTGGAGCAGATCACGCATCGGGCGAGATGATAGCAGATTCGCCGCTGCGGGGCAGGGGGCAATTGCAGCCATCCGGGGCGGGCGGCTATGATGGTCGCATGAACGAAGAGACACCCAACGTCGTGGCGACGATCTCGCTGGGTTGCCCCAAGAACCTCGTGGACTCCGAGCGGATGCTCGCGGACCTCGCCGAAGGCGGCTGCATCGTGGGCGCCGAGTTGGACGAGGCGAACGTCGTGCTCATCAACACCTGCGGGTTCCTGGACGAGGCGCGGGATGAGGCGTTGGCCGTCATCGAGGAAGTGGCCCGTCTCAAGCGGGCCGGCCAGATCGAGCGGATCGTGGTCGCCGGTTGCCTGCCTCAGCGCGAGGGCGAGGGGCTGTTGAGCGTCGCGCCGGACATCGACGCCATTGTCGGCGTCAACGACCGATCTGCCGTCCTGCAGGCGGTTCGCGGGGAGGGGCCGACCTCGCGCCTCAGCGCATACGTTCCCGGAACCAGCCCCCTGGGCGACGCCGGACGATTCCGCCTGACGGCCGACCATACCGCGTATCTGCGCATCGCCGAAGGCTGCAGCCAGGAGTGCAGCTTCTGCACCATTCCCGCCATTCGCGGACCTTTCCGATCGAAACACGCCGACGACGTTCTCGCCGAGGCGGCTGAGCTCACCGCCGACGGGGCGAAGGAACTGAACCTCATCGCCCAGGACACGACCGCCTGGGGCAGCGATCTGGGCCCAGCCGACACGCTCGCGTCGCTGCTTCGTCGCCTCGATTCCGAAAGCAAGGCGGAATGGCTTCGCCTGATGTACACCTACCCGATGCGATTCACCGACGACCTCATCGGTGCGATGGCTGACTGCCCGCACGTGGTTCCCTACGTGGACATGCCCCTCCAGCATATCGCCGATGGCGTGCTCCAGCGGATGCGTCGGGGCGCGACGGGCGGTTCGATTCGAGACCTGCTGGATCGGTTGCGGCGGCGGGTGGAGGACATCGCGATCCGAACGACGTTCATCGTGGGCTTCCCCGGCGAGACGGACGAGGAGTTCGCCGAGCTGCTGGACTTCGTGAAGGACCAGCGGTTCGAGGCGATGGGCGTGTTCGCCTTCTCCCCGGAGAACGGCACGCCGGCGGCGGAGATGGACGGGCAACTGTCCGAGGACGTCAAGGCCGAGAGGCTCGAAGCGTTGATGCTCGCCCAGCAGGAGATCGCCTTTGCCGCCAACAAAGCCGCCATTGGAGGCGAGCGGATGGTGCTGGTCGACGGGGTCAACGAGGAGGGTGTTTGTGTCGGCCGACATGCCGGACAGGCCCCGGAGGTGGACAGCGTCTGCCTGCTCGCCGAGCCCCGAGATGTCGGTGAGATGGTCTCCGCCCGGATCGTCGGCGCGGACGGCTACGACCTGATCGTCCAACCGATGTAAGCCGCATGGTTGACAACCGAAGCGAAAATGGGGTCAATAGGCCAACCGCCCGCGTGGGGCGGGCTGTCCCAAGCAGGTGAAGTGACATGAACTGGAAGTTGCCCAATCAGCTCACCGTCGGACGAATCGGTCTGGCGGCGGGGTTTTTCGTACTCCTGGGACTGTGGAATGGCAACTCACCCCACGGACAGGTGCTGCTGAACGCCGCGTTTGTCGTGTACCTGTTGGCCGCGATCACGGATGTCCTCGACGGCTGGGTCGCCCGCCGGTTCAAGCTGGAAAGCGCCTTCGGGCGGATCGCCGACCCGTTCGTGGACAAGCTGCTGGTGGTGGGTGCGTTCGTGATGCTCGCGGGCAACAATTTCGCCATCCCCCCCGGCTCGTCGCTGACCGACGCCTCGCTGCCCGATTGGGTCACCGGCGGGATGCACTCGGCCGTCCAGGCGTGGATGGTGGTGACGATCCTCGCGCGGGAGTTCGTGGTATCCGCCATTCGAGGCTACAGCGAATCGCAGGGGGCGTCCTTCCCGGCGACCTACGCGGGCAAGGCGAAGATGTTCGTCCAGTCGGTGACCATCTGCGTGGTGCTCTACCAGTTGGCCAACGTCCAGACGCCCCTGTGGGCGGTGTGGCTGAAAGTCTCGCTGGTCTGGCTGACGGTGATCGTCACGCTGCTCAGCGGGCTGCTCTATGTCGGGCGGGCCAGAAAGGTCCTGGCGCTGGGATGAACGCCATCCGCTCATGGCTGGTGACGGGGCTGGGGACCGGCTACCTGCCGGTTGCTCCGGGGACGTGGGGGTCGGCGGCGGTGGCGTGCGCGTTTGTGGGCGTGTCCCTGGCCGCCGGGGGAGATGCAACCACCCCTCTGGTGTTCCTGCTGACGGTGGTCGCGGCGTCCAGCGTGGTCTGCGTGGCGCTGGGGCAGTACGTCGAAAAGACCTTCGGCCGAAAGGATCCGGGGCAGTGCACCATCGATGAGTTCGCCGGGCAGGCGCTGGCGTACGTCGCCCTGCCGACGGCGGTGGCGGGTTGGCCGAGGTGGCAGGGCGTTCTGCTGGCCGGGGCGATCGGATTCGCGGCGTTCCGCTTTTTCGACATCCTCAAGCCGCCCCCCGCCCGACAGATCGAGAAGCTTCCCCGCGGCTGGGGCGTGTTATGCGATGATCTCGTCGCGGGAATCTACGCGAATATCGTCGCGCAACTTGTCTGGCGCCTGGTCTTTTAGCCGGTCGGACATGCCGCCGTCCTGCTCGATCGTTGCGATGAAGTGCTCGATTTCCTCCCGCCGCTCCGAGGACACCCGCGGCTCGCGGGACTCGACGATAAACGCCCCGACCACGCCCACCAGAGAGAAGATAAACACCGACCACAATCCCGCCTTGACAAACCACTCGGCTGCCGGGCCGAAGGTGGCCACCTCCGGATTACCGATCACGTGGTTGATTACGGTGTTGCTGATCGCGTAGAGCAGCCCCGCGCAGGCGCCCACGATCGGGCCCATCAGGACACGACGGGGCGTGGACGCGCCACGTGCCCAATGGGCAGCGGCCATGCCCCCGAGAAGAGCAGGCAGGGCGATGACGTACCACAGCGATTTCATCGTGGGCATATCGAAGCTCAGGGCCCAGTAGACCGTATCGATGAGCACCAACGCACCGGCGGCACAGGCGATGACCATCGGCAGGTGGCGCCATCGCTCGGTCTGATCTTCCCTCAGCGCCGTCTTCAGCCGTAGGCGCCGGCGGACGGTCAGCGGGTAGTTGTAGAACAGATCGAACACCGCGTGTTCTGCCAGCGCCCCGTGCTCGCCAAAGACGGGCACCACGTGGACCGCGCCGGTGGCCCAATGGCCGGCCATGAAACGCGCCAAGGCCGGGTAGCGGTAGGACATCTGGATGGGAAACGCGAGGTAGCCGACGTACTTGAAGAACCCCAGGAACACCGCGATGTTGTAGTCCTTGAAGTTCCGCTCCCTGATAACCAGGTACACCACGTACAGCCCGCGAATCAACGAACCGGGCGAAAGGGGGGTAACCGCGAAAATGCCGATAACGGCTGCTGAGGTGAGAAGGAACTCCTGCCAGTTCAGACCATAGGACATGGCAATAAAACCCGCGATGACCACGGCCACCACCTGCGTTGCCGGCAGCGTGCAGACATGGACGGCGAGGCTCTTGAGGTACTTCTGGATGAACGGTTCCTTGATGCGGGAGAGGATCCGCTCGGCGTCTTCCTCGGTGAGCATGTGATTTTTGAGCCCGTCGGCGACCATCTCCCGCAGCCATTGCTCGCGGGCGTCGGCATTGAAGAACAGCCGAATCGGCCGGACGAAGACATACCCAAGCTTCTCCCGGGCGAATGTCCAGTCGGTCAGGCCACGATGCAGGATGACTGGCAGCACCGAGAGGGGCACATGAAACGCCATCTGCCAGGGCGCGTCGGCGAACGTCCGGGCCCGAGAATCGGAAATGCGCCCGGCGCGGTGCCACGCCACGAGCGTTTCGGCGTTGCGCCCTCGCAGCGCGCGCAGGAAGTAGCCCGGCTCGGTGAACATTCGTCGGCAGTGGGTTCGCAGGTCGCGCCGCCCCCAGAGAAGTCGCAGCAATCGAAGCAGGCGGGGAACCGGAACTGCCAGCAGCACCAGTCCGAGGATGGTCCAGACGCTGAAGACATCGCCAAGAGAAGCTTCGGTGGTGGCGGCGTGAATGCCCAGGACGATCGCCCATGCAACCGCCAGCAGGCGAACCACCGGGGCGGCCAGGCCCAGCAGGCCGAACCCGATCGCCTTGAGCGGCGAGCGGCGCATCTCGGCGGCGGCTTCCTCATCGGCGAGGTTACGGATCTCGTAGCTGTCGACCAGCGAATGCACGATCTGCCGCCACAGGTCACCGTCGTACAGCAGGTGCACGTGGTTGTGGGTGATGTCGGGCATGGACTGGCGGTACTCGTCGTCGGCCTGGACGAGCTCGGCGAAGGCGGAGTCCATGTCCTTGAATGTCTCGGGGTGCGAGCGCATATACTGCCGGAGTTTTTTGAGGTCTCCGCGATCGAACTGCACCAGCGAGCCGCGAAGCAGACCTTTGACGATCAGCGGCACGTCGCCCGGGGCCATCGGAAGGAAGGGCAGCAGCGCCAGCCCGGCCCGGAAGTCCACAGCCGTGAGCCCCTTGTGGGGGTCGTCCTCGGTATCGCGGCGTTTGAGGGCGTTGGGCTGGGATTTGCACGTCCACCACTCGTACTGGCGGGCGAACTCGTGGGCGCCCACGCGGTGCAGCAGGGCGACGAAGTCGTCCATGAATCGCTTCTTGGACTGGTATTCGGGCGAGAGCTCATCTCGGTCGGCCGGCGTCTGAAAGCGGTTCTGGAGGCGATCGTCCACCTCGAAACGCCAGGTTCGACCCTCGACCCATTCGCTCAACTCGCCGCAACTGCCGAGGTTCCTGTCGATGAACGTCGCGTAGATGTCCACCACGGAGCGTTCATCGTTGAACTGCTCGCCGGCAGCCCGGCGGATGAACTTCTGCCACAGGGCCCCGGCCCGGGCGGCGGCGGGGTTCACCTGCAGCGAGAAT
The DNA here is from genome assembly GCA_964646915.1 of uncultured Planctomycetaceae bacterium. Lineage (GTDB taxonomy): Bacteria > Planctomycetota > Phycisphaerae > SM23-33 > SM23-33 > CAZFPT01. Next base: position 28,792 of record CAZYIH010000002.1, read on the forward strand.
GGCGCCTGGAAGCCCACCGCGTAGACCGCGTCGCGGAACTTCTGGGAAAACCGCGACGGTGGACGGAGGATCTTCATCGCGTACTGGCTGCCTTCGGTGAGGCCTTCGACGGGCCCGTCAGCCGCCTCGATGGACCGGACGGTGACGCGGTAAACCTGCCCGGCGAATCCGCCGCCGACGAATTTGTCGATGATGACGGTGACGCGGGCGGCATTGGCGGGGAATACACCGGTGACGTCGTAGGTCAGCTCATCTCCGGGGTCGTATCGCTCGATGCGCATGGGGCGCACGAGCTCGGCGCTGTCGAAAAGTTCTTTCGCCCGTCGGCTGATGTCGACCGATGTATCCAAGCCCATCCGTGTGCTCCAGATGCGTGATTGCGCAACCGTACCGGCAGCGCGTCTGTCCGTACTATCGGCAAAGCGATGCCTCTACTACGACAGGGACCGCAATCCGTTCGCCGGAATCTCTGTCGCGGGCGAATCTTCGGGTCGTTCGGGACGTCGGCTTCCACGCCGGTCTCAACCGTGGCATGGGCTTCCAGCCCATGCGCCGCTGCGTTTCGGGGCATCGTTACGCCATTTCATTCAGCCTTCGGCCAAGACAGACGCCTCACTCCGGTTGCCCCGCACGGGCAGGATGCCTGTGCCACGTATTACCCGCCGAGGGCCTCAAGGGCGTCTTCCACGCCGGTAAGCTCCTGGAGGAGTTGCTCGAGTCGCTCGCGCTCGCGTTGCACGACGTCGGCCGGCGCTTTGTTGACGAAGTTCTCGTTGCCGAGCTTGCCCTCGATCCCGCGGATGCCCTTGGTGAGGGTTTCCTTCTGCTTGGTGAGGCGCTGCAGCTCGGCCTCGCGGTCGACGACGTCCAGCACGATCAGCTTGATCGCGCCGATTGTCCCGGCCGCCGAGCCGGAAGGCAACTCGCCGGCGTCGTCGGTGACGGTGACGTTCTCCAGGGCTGCGAGGTTGCGCATAAGCTCGGTGTTGTCTTGCAGCAACTGGGTCTGCTCGACGTTGGCGGTTTCGAGAATCACGTCGATCTTCTGCGAGGGCGCGACGTTGTTCTGCGTGCGGATGTTGCGGATCTCGCGGATGATCTCCTGCAGGAGGGCGAACTGCTGATCGATCTCCTCGTGAATGCTCGCGCTGTCGGCGACGGGCCAATCGGCACGCACCAGCAGCGGAGCGGCGGCGCGGTCTTCCGGGCCTCGACGCGGGGCTGCGTCGCCCAGCGCCTGCCAGATGCGCTCGGTGATGAAGGGCGTTACCGGATGCAACAGCCGCAGTATGCTGTCCATCGCGTGGGCGAGTACCGCTTTCGGGGCAGCCTGGTTGTCGGCAATGCGATGCTTGCACGCTTCGAGGTACCAGTCGCAGAAATCGTCCCACACGAAGTGGTACAGCCGGTCGGCCAATTCGTTGTAACGGAACCCTTCCAGGGCGGCGGTGATGTCGCGGATCGTCGCGTTCAGCCTCGACAGAATCCAGCGGTCGGCGAGGTCTTCGTGTGGGCGGACCTCCGACCATGCGGGCAGATCCTGAATGTTCATCAGGGCGAACCGCGAGGCGTTCCAGAGCTTGTTGCAGAAATTCCGTCCGATGTCGAATTTCGGCGAGGAGTTCACCGTCCGTCCGTCGGGCAGAGTGATTTCCTCGACGGGCATGCGGACGTCCTGGGTCTGGGTGGTCATCGAGGCCATCGTGAACCGCATGGCGTCGGCCCCGTGGGAATCGCAGATATCCAGCGGATCGATCCCGTTTCCGAGGCTCTTGGACATCTTGCGGCCTTGCCCGTCCTGGATCATCGCGTGGATGAACACATCGGCGAACGGGATGTCGCCCAGGCAGTACTGCCCCATCATGACCATACGCGAGACCCACAGCGTGATGATCTCGCGGGCGGTGCACAGCACGTCGCCCGGGTAGTACTTCCGCAGGGCCGGGGTGTCCTTGGGCCAACCCAGCGTACTGAACGGCCACAGTGCCGAGGAGAACCACGTGTCCAGGACGTCGGGGTCCTGCTGAAAGCCCATCTGCTCGATGCGGGCTTCGAGCTTCTCACTGTCCGGACCGGTGCAGACATACGCGCGGACCCAGCCGGGGCGGTCGGGATGCTCCTCGACGCGAAGCTCGTATCGGCCGAGCCCGTCCAACGCCTCGTCGAAGGACTCACCGGCGGCGGCATTCAGGGCGGCGCAGGCGGCCGCGTCCGGGGCGCGATCCGTCTCGGTGCGTTTGACCTCGGCGGGCAACTCCAGATCCATCGACCAGACGGGAATCCGGTGTCCCCACCACAGTTGCCTGGAGATCGGCCAATCGCGCAGATTCTCCAGCCACGTCCGATACGTATGGCCGTAGCGATCGGGCGTGAAGTTCAGTCGACCGTCGGCAAGTGGTTTCAGCGCCAGCCCGGCCAGGGAGTTGGCCGGGACGTTGGTCTGGCCGATGGGTCCCGTGCCGAACGTCTCGCCGAGATGCTCGACAGGCCGATTGACCGCGACGTACCACTGGTCGGACAGGTACGGCTCGATGGGCACGTGGCTGCGGTAGCTGTGCCCGACCTCGTGGGTGTAGTCCCGCACCTCGCCGAGAAGCTGCTCCTGGCGGAACCACTCGACGATGGCCTCGCGGGCCTCGAACCGGTCCATGCCCAGGAACTGCTCGGCATCGGAACCGCGAGCGTCCTCCCAGCCGTGACGGTCGGAGATGGTTCCGTCCGGGGCCATCACGTTGACGAACACGAACGGCCGGGGATCGTCGGCATCGAGGGGAGCGACGACGGCGGCGATGGTATCGAGATTCCGCTCGCCGATCTGGTAGTCGTTCGGGTCGTGGGCCGGGGTCACCTTCAGGAAGCCGGTGGAATGGCGGGCCTTTTCATCGTCGCTGTCGGGGTCGGGCAGCACGACGTGGTCGTCGGCGATAATGGGAATTTCCCGCCCGACAATCGGCAGCCGAACCGTCTTGCCGACGAGATATTTCGCCCTCGGATCGTTGGGGTTCATCGCGATGGCCGTGTCGCCCAGCATGGTCTCGGGTCGCGTGGTTGCGACGGTGACGTGGGTGAGGCGTTCCGTTGCATGGGCATCCTGCCCATGTTTATCCGTGGCATGGGCATCCTGCCCATGTTCATCCGTGGCACGGGCATCCTGCCCATGTTCATCCGTGGCACGGGCATCTTGCCCGTGTCTATCCGTGGGCTGGGTATCTTGCCCATGCTCATCAAGCTCTCTCACTCCCCGCCAGGACCAGTTCTCCAGTCCACAGGACTCCGGATTCCCAACAGCATATCTGATGCAATGTGCAAGGTCTTTCTCGTCGCGGATGAGATGATCGTAGTACTCTGCCTGCCAGAAGGTCCCTTCCCGGCCCAGGATTTCATTGGCCCTGTTGGCGGTGTAGGATTTCAGAGAGTGCATGACGTCCTGCAGGTCAAAGGCGTCAAGCGGACGGATCACGAGATGAACGTGGTTGGGCATGATGCACCATGCCAGCAGATCATACCTCTCTCCGTCAAAGTGCTTGAGGGACGCAGTAACCATCTCGGCGACAGCGTCGCGCGCAAGGTAGCACTCACCATGCCCGGCGTCGAGATAGGATTCGATCTTCTCGGAATACAGCTTTACAAGATCTTCCTTTTCGTTCTCCGTCAATTCGCGGTTCTGACTTCTGGCTCGATCGAGGATGGATTTCCGCTCAATCCGGTATCCCTCCAAGCGGCCGGCCGGCACGGAGTCAGCCAATCGGAAAGTTACGGCATATATGCCTCCCGGTTTGGTCCAGTGCGGCAGGTAGGCTCCGTTCCTCTTGCTGAGGGTTTCGCCTTCGGCAAACACGGGCTGGAAGCCCGTGCCACTCTTCTTATCCACAGGGTGGAAGCCGGTATCACTCTCTTTATCCACGGGCTGGAAGCCCGTGCTACGGGGGACCTCCACCGGCTGGGTGAGCGGGTAGTTGAGGTTCCAGAAGAACCCTCGGACCGTTTCGTGCTCGACTTCATCGTCGGCCAGGACGGTCTGGGTGGCCGGGTCCCAGTTCACCAGGCGTTTGCCGCGATAGATCAGCCCGTCGGCGAAGAGCTTGAAAAACACCTCTCGGACGGCCTGCGCGCAGAGCTCGTCCATGGTGAATCGCTGTCGGTCCCAGTCGCACGAGCAGCCGATGGTCTTGAGCTGGTTGGTGATCCGCTCTTCGTACTCGTCCTTCCAGCTCTGGACGCGTGAGATGAACTCGTCCCGCTGGAAATCGGTGCGTCGTTTTCCTTCCTCGGCGAGCAGGCGTTTCTCCACGACGGTTTGCGTGGCGATTCCCGCATGGTCGGTTCCGGGCATCCAGAGCGTGTTGCGCCGCTGCATGCGACGCCAGCGAATCAGCACGTCCTGCAGCGTGTTGTTGAGGGCGTGGCCAAGGTGCAGGGCTGCCGTTACGTTCGGCGGGGGAATCACGATGCAGTAGCTCTCACCCTCGGCCGTCGGGTCGGCGTGGAAGGCCTTCTCCTCCAACCACGTGTTGTAGATCGCCTCTTCGGTACCGGTCGGATCGTACGTCGTGCTCAGTTCACTGGTCATGTCGCTTCTTTCATCCCGGGGTGCGAGTTCGCGGCTGGGCGTTATACCGTATCGGCGGGGCGGTTCGCCACCATCGAGTGAGGCTCAGTCGGCCGCCGCTTCGGCGTCGCGGAACACCATGTACTCCACGGCATCAACCATCGCCTGCCACGAGGCGTCGATGATATTCTCGCTGACACCCACGCTGCCGAAGTGCGTCTCGGCGTCCGAATCGTGCCAGTCCACCACCACGCGCACCTTGGCGGCCGTCTCGGCAGCGGTGTTCACCACGCGAACCTTGTAGTCCATCAGGTGCAGTTGCTGCACGCAGGGGTAGCGGTCGCAGATCGCCGCTTCCAGCGCCTCGTGAAGCGAGTTGAAGGGCCCGTCGCCCTCGGAGACCGTGTGGCGGGTCTCACCGTCGAGCATCACCTTGACCGTCGCCTCGGTGCCCACGTCCAAACCGTCCCGCCGCAGAATGCTGCAACGGTAGTGATCCAGCTCCCATAGCGGACGATACCATCGGCCGCCCAGCTCGCGACGGATGAGCATCTCGTAGCTCGCCTCGGCCGCCTCGAACTGATAGCCCTCGCTCTCCAGCTCCATCAGCTTCTTGAGGATTCGTCGCTGTGCGTCCTTGTCTTCGGCCAGGTCGAACTTCTTCGGCGTGGCGGCCGCGATGTTGCTCACCCCGGACAGCTCGCTGACGAGAATCCGACGCGTGTTCCCGACCAGTTCGGGGGTCATGTGCTCGTAGGTGCTCACGTTCCGCTGGACCGCATGCACGTGCATTCCGCCCTTGTGGGCGAACGCCGAGGCCCCCACGAACGGCTGATTGTCGCGGAAGTTGAGATTCGTCACCTCATAGACGTAGCGGGAGGTCTCGGCGAGCTTCTTCAGCGTGTCAGGTCGAAGGACCTCGCAGCCGTACTTGACCGCGAGATTGCCAATCACCGCGCAGAGATCCGCGTTGCCGCAGCGTTCGCCGATTCCGTTGATGGTTCCCTGTACGTGCGTCGCGCCGTGTCGGACCGCCGCCAGGGAGTTGGCCGTCGCCAGGTCGCCATCGTTGTGGCAGTGGATTCCGATCGTGATGTCCTCGAACCGCCGGCGCACCGCGTCGACGGCCTCGGCGACCTGCTCGGGCAGCGCGCCGCCGTTGGTCTCGCAGAGCGACAGGCAGGTCGCGCCGGCATCGACGGCGACTTGGAGCGTCCGCAGGGCGAACTCGGGATTCGCTTCGTAGCCGTCGAAGAAGTGCTCGGCGTCATAGATGCATTCGCGATCCCGCTGGACCATCAGGGCGACCGAGTCGGCGATCATCCGCAGGTTCTCATCGTCGCTGACCCGCAGGACTTCCTGGACGTGCAGATCCCAGGTCTTGCCCACGATCGTCACAACGGGCGCTTCGCTGTTGAGCAGGGCGTTCATGCCCGTGTCGTCCTCGGCGGAGATGTTCTTACGGCGGGTCATCCCGAACGCCGTCAGACGGGCGTGCTTCATCGGGCGGGACTTCATCTCGCCGAAGAAGGCTTCGTCCTTGGGGTTGCTCAGCGGATAGCCGCCCTCGATGTAGTCCACGCCCAGCTCGTCGAGTGCTTCGGCGATGGCGAGCTTGTCCTGCACCGAGAGGCTTACGCCCTGGGCCTGGGTGCCGTCTCGCAGGGTCGTGTCGTAGATTTCAACTCGTGTATGTTCATTCATAGTCATGGTCTCACTGGATTGTGTTTCCGGCGATGTCCGCGGTCCATCCGCCAAAAAAAGCCCTCAGGCCTCACAGAGCCTCAGGGCTGGGGTCGCGGAGAGAGGTCAGCCGCCCTAAGGTGCGGGGGGAAGAATACCCCCGGAAATCAGGGCGGCGCGGAACTCGGGCCGTCCCTCAACGAGAAGGGCGTCACCGAGAGACGTGTTACCGTCGGGCTTCCGCATGAATCCTTATCCTTTCGCCGGGCGCCAATCGTACCTCAGGGCCGGACCTCCGGATTATACGCGCTGGCCCGATCGGTTCAACAGGCGATTTGTGCGGACCATGGCGCAACAATCAGGCCCGCCCGGCGAACCGGACGGGCCTGTGTAAGAACGGCAAAGCAGGGGAGAAGAACAACTCACCTGCCGTCTTCACCTGGGAAAACTAGAACTGCGAGAGTGTCTCCTCGTCGCCGTTGTCCATGGGAATGACCGAGTCGGCGTCTTCCTTCCGGGGCGCTGCGGCTCCCTTGTTGACGGCCGGTCGCTTCAGGCCGCTGCCGCTCTGTGTGGGGCGGGGCTGCTTCTCCACGCGGAACTCCGAGCGCGACCTGGTAGCCGATCGCCCCGACGAGCGCTGCTCGGACTTTTTCACCATCGCCTGGAGCACCAGGACCATGCCGTTGAGTTCCTCGGCCTGTCCGGACAGCTCCTCGGCGGCCGACGCACATTCCTCGGCGGCGGCGGCGTTTGCCTGGGTGACAGAGTCCATGCTCGTGATCGACTCGCCCACCTGCGTCACGCCGCGGGACTGCTCCTCGCCACCGCTGGAGAGGTCCTGCACGAGGCGGGTCTGCTCCTGGCTGGCGGCGTTGATCTCGTCGATGAGCGTCTTGACTTTGCCGGAGGACTCGGTGATCTCATCCAGCGCCGAGCTGGTCTCGGTGGCCACGTCGACGCCTCTGCCGGCCGACCGGAGCGAACCCTCGATCAGTTCGGACGTGTTGCGGGCGGCCTCTGCCGATCGCTGGGCAAGGTTGCGCACTTCCTCGGCGACCACGGCGAAGCCCTTTCCGGCGTCGCCGGCGCGGGCGGCCTCCACGGCAGCATTGAGCGCCAGCAGGTTCGTCTGGAAGGCGATCTCGTCGATCGTCGAGATGATCTTCGCGGTCTGCTCGGACTGGTCCTTGATCTCGCTGACCGCTTCGTTCAGACGCCCCATGGATTCCTGACCCTTGTTGACCAGTTGGGCTGCACTGGCCATCACGGTCGCTGCCTCGGTGGCGCTGGCGGTGTTCTGGGCGGCCATCTCAGCGACCTGCTTGGACGAATCGGCATTGGTGGTGACCATCGAGGAGATCTCCTCGACGCTGGCGGAAATCTCCTCCAGCGTGGCCGCCTGCTCGGAAGCACCCTCCGCGAGGTTCTGCGACGAACCGGCTACCTGCGTGGCGGCCGAGGTGGTCTGCTCCGAACCGTTGGTCAGTTCGTCGATCACCTGCTGCAACGGCTTGGTGATCCCATGGGTGATGACGTACGCCATGGCGATTCCGACGGTCAGCGCGACCGCGCCGATGATGAGGATCATCGTGACGGCTGTGGCGTTGCTGGCAGCCAGCTTCGGGCCCAGGGCATCCTGGTCCTTCTTGATCGAAAGCTTCACATCTTCGATTTTTTCGGCGAATTGCGGACCAATCACGTCGAGCGTTTCCTCGACGATCCGATTTCGCTGGGCGATGGCGGTATTGAGCGTCTCGAAGCCGTCGGCGTACTCGGCAATTCCCGAGGCAACCTGCTGGAAACCCGAGCGGATTTCCTGGTGGTCCTCGCTGTCGATGGCGATCCGGAGTTTCTCCCGGGCGTTGCCAAGCTCAGAAGCAACGCGGCGGGCATCGGCCACATCGCCGCTTCCTTCGTACTTGAGCACGTACAGCCTCGCCAGCAGGAAGTCCCGCAGCACGTGGGCAGCCGACTGGGCGGCAGCGGCGTCTTTCTGCTCCTCGGCGTGCAGAAGCACCTTGGTGAGTTGCTTCTCCACCTGTGGGCCAAGCACATTCAGTGTCTGGGAAAGTGCCCGGTCGCCGACTTTCTGGTTCTTGACCGCCTCACGGAAGGCAGGTTCGTACCGCTCCATCAGTTGGTCGGATTCCCGGATGAGCTTGACCCGCTTGGGATCCTGGATCTCCTCCTTGGCGGTGTCCATGAACCCGCGCATGTCGTTCCAGGACTCATCGAACGCCTTGAGGTCCTTCTCGTCACTGGTGAGCAGGAAGTCCTTTACCTGCATCCGGGCCATCAGCATGTTGGCTTGCAGCCGCCCGGCGAGGTTCGTATCGCGGGCCAGTCCCCGATACTCGGTGAACCCCTCCGAGGCAGTGCTCAGGGCGGAAAAGCCCACCACACCCAGCCCGACCAGCAGCACCAGAACTGCCCCGAACCCCAAAACAATCTTCTTACCTACGGTCATCTTCTTCCACATAGCAATCTCCCAATATCTCGCAACTCCATCGCGGTCAGCCTGTTGGCGTGGTTTACCGTCCGTGACATGTCCTCAGATTCAGCCTATATCCGACTCTCGCAGCCGAGACTCTGCCCGGGCGTGACGAGGGTGGTTCTTCTGGAAGAGGGCGAGGCAAGGATCCCGACGTGAGAGTTCCCCGATCCCCCTGGACCAGAACTGTACTCGAAAGATGTTGCTTCTGTTTGTCGTTGCGGGCCCAGTAATGGTCAGTCCCTTCGCGGCGAACAGCGTCCAGTGAATCCGATGCACAAACGCACTGCAACGTCCATGCACCCCGCGCGGCCCGGGTGGTTTCCCGCAATCACCCGGCCCTTGGATGACGTATCGGCTCCGGAGCCCCGGTGGTTTAGAAAGGCTCCGAAGCTTTTCACTCCCCGTGCAGGCAAGTTCGGATACAGCACGCTTTTGTGCCCGGCGAATGTGAATTTTTTCACAAAATAAGTGATCGCACGGGCGTTTCCTGTTGACGGATGTAAGTCCCTGCGATACCGTTCAATGTCCCGACGCAGCCGGCGTTTCACTTCGCCGGTCGACGGGATGCACCCTTCCGTGACAGTGTGGCAACCGTAGCAAGGGGCTGCGGCTCTGCCGGCTTGTACCTGTCACAGGTCCCTGATGAGAAGGGAGATTCTCATGATCAAGTCGCGCCTGCTGACTCCGGGCCCCACCGATGTGCCCGCCGAAGTCCTCAACGAGATGGCCAAGCCCATCTTCCACCACCGAACGCCGCAGTTCCGGGAGATGTTCGCCGCCACCAACGAAGGTCTCAAGAAGATCTTCCGAACCACAAACGACGTGCTGACCATCGCCGGATCGGGAACGGCCGGCATGGAAGCCGCTATCGCCTGCGCCGTCCCGCGAGACAAGAAGGTCCTGGTCTCCAACGGCGGAAAGTTCGGCGAACGCTGGGTCAAGGTCGCCAAGTGCTACGGGTTGGACGTGGATGAAGTCCAGCTCGAATGGGGCACAGCCCTGCAACCCGAAACCGTCAAAGAGAAGCTGGACACCGGCGAATACGGCGCTGTCGTAACCGTTTACTCCGAAACGTCCACGGCCACGGCCTGCGATCTTAAGGCCATCGGCGAGGTCGTGAAGGGGACCGACGCGATCCTGCTGGCCGACTGCATCACGGCGGCCGGCACGCTGCCGCTCGAGACCGACGAGTGGGGCGTGGACGTCGTCGCCGCCGGCAGCCAGAAGGCCCTGATGCTCCCGCCGGGACTGGCCGTTCTGAGCGTTTCCCAGAAGGCGTGGGACAAGGTCGACCAGATCGACGCCCCGTGCTTCTATCTCGACCTGAAAGCCTATCGCAAGTCCCTGGCCAAGAACGACACCCCGTACACCGGGGCGGTCAGCCTGGTTCGCGGGCTGAAGGTGGCCGTCGACATGCTCAACGAGATCGGCATCGAGACAATCTGGGCGCGAACGGCTGTGCTCGCCAAGGCCGTCCGGACGGCCGCTGAGCAGATCGGCCTCAAGGTGTTCTCCCAGCAGCCCAGTGACTCGGTCACCGGTCTGCTGTTCCCCGAAGGCGTGGACGACGAGTTCCGCAAGAAGCTCCAGACCAGGTACGGCGTCTCGGTCGCCGGCGGTCAGAACGAGCTGAAGGGCAAGCTCATGCGGATTTCCCACATGGGTTACGTGGACCCCGTCGAGACGCTCGGCGTCATCGCCGCCATCGAGTATACCCTGGCGGACATGGGTGCCGAGGTCGAAATCGGCAAGGGCGTCGCCGCGGCCACCCGAGTCCTCAAGGACTGGAAGTAACCTTCGGAAAAGGAGAACTGCATCATGGCAGACAAGATCAAGATTCTCGTAGCCGACAAGCTCAGCCCGCTCGGCATCGAATGGCTGGAAAACCAGGACGACGTGGAAGTCACCAACAAGCCCGGCCAGACGCCGGAAGAACTCAAGGCGAACATCGGCGAATATGACGGCGTGATCGTGCGCTCGGGGGCGAAGGTCACCGCCGAGGTACTGGAAGAGAAGGGCCGACTCAAGGGCATCGCCCGGGCTGGGGTGGGCGTGGACAACATCGACGTCCCCGTCGCCACCGCCAAGGGCGTAATCGTCATGAACACCCCGGGCGGAAACACCGTCTCGACGGCGGAACTGGCGTTTACGCTGATGATGGCGTTGTCTCGCAAGATCGCCCAGGCCAGCGCCTCGCTCAAGAGCGGCGCGTGGGACCGCAAGAAGTTCCAGGGCACGCAGCTGGCGGGCAAGACGCTGGGCGTGGTCGGCATGGGCCGCATCGGCAGAGAGGTCGCCCGGCGCGCCAAGGCGTTCGAGATGCGGGTGATCGGGTACGATCCGTTCTTCGCCGGCAGCGAGGATAGTGAGTTCGAGATGGTCAAGGACCTCCAGGAGCTCTGCAAGCGGGCGGACTACATCACCGTCCACGTGCCCAAAACGCCCGAGACCACCGGCATGATCGGCGAGGAAGAAATCGCCGTCATGAAGCCCACGGTTCGGCTGATCAATGCCGCCCGCGGTGGCGTGATCGATCCTGAAGCGCTGCTCAAGGGCATCAAGGAAGAACGCATCGCCGGGGCTGCCCTGGACGTGTGGACCTCCGAACCGCCCGAAACCGCCGCCGAGAAGGAGCTCATCGACCAGCCCAACGTGCTGGGTGTGCCTCACCTCGGCGCCTCCACCGAAGAGGCCCAGGACCAGGTCGCCCTGGACGCCGCCGAGCAGCTCGTAACCGCACTGCGTGGCGGGGAAGTGCGCAACGCCCTGAACGCACCGGGCTTCGGCGCGGCGATTCCCGAGTGGATGATGCCCTACACCGAGCTGTCCAAGCGGCTGGGGACCGTGCTGGCCGCCACCACCCCCGGGGCGATCCAGAAGGTCGAGGTCATCTTCCGCGGCAAGATTGCCGACGCCAACGTCGCCCCGCTCACCACGCACCTGCTGGTGGGCCTGATGAGCCCGCACATGGACCACCCGGTGAACATCATCAACGCCCCGGTGCTGGCCGACGAACGCGGCGTGGAGGTCGACCAGATCACCTCCGCGAAGGTGAAGGAGTTCACCAACATGGTCGAGGTCGCCATCACCACCGACCAGATGAAACGCATCGCCAAGGGCTCGATCTTCGGCAACCGCTTCCCGCGCGTGATCAGCATCGACGGATTCCGCATGGAGATGAAACCCGAAGGCCACGTGTTGATCATTTTCAACGACGACAAGCCCGGCGTGGTCGGCCAATACGGCACGATCCTCGGGGCCAACGGCATCAACATCGCAGACATGACGTTCTCGCGGAAGCTCGACCCGCCCAAGGCACTGGTGGGAATCAATCTCGACAGTCAGCCCTCCGAGCAGGTTCTCGACGAGCTTCGCAACCTTGAATTCGTCGACTCGGTGTACTACCTCGAACTGCCGATTCTGTATCACCCCGAGGTCGAATCCGCCTCCTGACGTGCCGTTTACCCTCCACCGGGGCCGATCCCGCCAGTCGGGGTCGGCCCCGTTTCTATGCGCAGCCCGGTCCGGCGAGCAGGGCGCCGCCGACCCGCAGAAAACGCCCCTAAGAAAACCTCTTTACTATTTATCGAAGGGGAAGTTTGCGTCGATACGTGCGACAGGGTCCGCTCGCTTGCCGGCCTGTCTATTGAGCCCGCGCCGTCGCCTCGGAGGCGATCGACGGGCAGCGTAAGGTTGTCCGATGCGTATCACATGTCCCCGATGCCAGACCAACGCCCACGCGCCCGACGGTCCGATCGATCGGCCGTTGCGGTGCCCGGTGTGTGAAAAGGTGCTCCTGGAGCCCCGGGAGTCCCAATTCGCTGTGCGCTCTCACGTTGCGCCCACCCAGCCCCTGGAAGGGTCCGCCCAAACCACGACCATTCTGATGACTGCTCTGCTGCTGGCCGGCCTGGCGACCACGGTCATCGGCGTTCGCATCCTGATCGTCGCGCCCAGCGGGCCGATGGCGTCGGTCGCGCCGGAATCGGAAGGGCTCCTCCAGTTCGTCTCCGGCCTGCTGGGGCTGAGCATGCTGGCGGCATTCGTGGCGTTCCTTGTCTGGAAATACCGTGCCTACGGCAATCTGCTGGGACGCTGCTCGATACTGCGAAGCACGCCCCAGGGGGCTGTGGGCTGGTACTTCTGCCCGATCATGAGTCTGTGGAAACCCTACGAGGCGATGAAAGACATCTGGTGCGGATCCCCGCACGACTGCGCCGCGGAGGTGAGCATTCTTCGCGGCTGGTGGGCTGCCCTGGTGGGCGGGATGCTCTGCCTGATGTTCGGAGACTTCTTCTCAGCTGGCGTTTCACCGGCCAGTCCCGGACCGGCCTTGGTGCTGCGGACGCTGGCGGGGGGGCTGCTGGCGATCTGGGCGATGGCGACGATCATGGTCACCTCGGCCGTCACGCGATGGCAGCGACGCTGGATCGACGGAGACCGCACCGACGACACTGCAGGAACCGGCGCGAGAACAAACACGCACCAGGCCCCAACCGCCGCCTGGCGCGAGGCTGCTGCCCAGGGCTATCTGGACAAGCCACGCGTCCGCAATTGAGCAAAGCTGTGTAATCATTCATAGAGAAGTGGATCTATAGCGGCTACCACTTGCCGCTGTTTCGCGGGATACAAGAAGGTCAGGATCGAGCGCATGGTAGACAGAAAGTGCTGAAAGGAGCGGCACTGAGCAGCTTCCTGCAGAGACATCACGGCCGCCAATTTCTGCTGATCAACAGTCTCCGAGTAGCTTTGATCTCCCGGGAATAGATATCGTGAGACAAGTTCCTTTGCTCCTTGCACACTTTCCGGAGAGCTGTCAACCGGCGGAACATCTATTCCTCTATGTTCAGCCAATGAGGGTAGAGCAGCCAGAAACCAAGCCTCAAATTCCATCTTCGGCAGCACGACGTGACAGCGTAGGTCTTCACGAACGTCAGTCACAAGAGCTTTTAACTTATCAGCAACATCTCTTGGGCAGGATCTATCTGAATCGAGGCTTACCAGCAGTGCGCCCTCGGTTCGGCTCGGAAGGAGATTCGTTGCCAAGCGGATCACTCGATCGAGATGGCTGGCCACATGGGTTGGATCGGACACAAGCAGCTTCGATTTGGGGCTTCGGATCGGCTTGGGAATCTGGAGGTCAAATATGCCACACTCCGCAGCGACTCTCCTGATAAGAACAGGAAACGCAGTCGTTTCCCCATGGCCTTCCACTATGCATGCCAGGACAGGCATTAGGCGAGTTCCTTTGGGAAAAGGTTCAGCTGCCTGATTTTGCCCTCATTGCTGGGTGCCAGTTGTTCCATTCTGAGTAACTCACCTGCGGTGAAGAGACCATCCCGCAAGGCCTTCCTGGACGCTTCGCCAACCTG
>CAZYIH010000003.1:0-21171 GCA_964646915.1 uncultured Planctomycetaceae bacterium
CGGCCAAGCCTGCCAGGCAAGAACTCAAGGCTCTTAGAAGGCGCAGGAACCGACCTCTGGCTTATCCTCTTGCGCGGCAGTTAAGCCGCCGAGCGCGGGTGTGGATGGTGCCCCTGCTTCGCTGCCCGCTGCGCGGAGTTACGCACGAATTGCGCCCCGACCCATCCACTCCAATGAGCACTCGCCATGCCACGCCGAACCAAGCCCACGCCGACCGAACGGGAGCGCCGCCGGCAGATCATCGACCTTCTCGCCGGGCACCTGGCCGCCATGCCCGGCGCTCTCGCCGTTCCGCCAGAATCGCCGAAATTCCTCACGACGGCCTGTGGGCGTAGCGCTCTTGACGTTCTTCCTGGAATCAAGCTCTGCGACGGCGATGCAGCCGCAGCGGGTCTGCTGGTGATCGGGTGGGGGGCAGGGGTCTCGCGGAAATAAATAGGGATAGAAAAAAACGCGATTACGCCAAATCGGAGCGGTGCCTTCAGGGCGTCGCCCTGTTTGTATAGGGGGGATGGAGCGGAGTTCACGGATTCTTCAAAACTCCTTTTCATCGACGCCAAAATCGCTACACTCTGAGGTCCCGGCGATATCGCTGAAACCCGCAGAGACAGGATCTCAACCGGCATGCAGAACGAACCCGACAATACAGGCCAGCCCAAACCCCCGCCCGGCGGCGACGTGCTGATCGAGGCCCGTGACGTCGAACGGGTCTACAAGACCGGCGATACGTCCGTGTACGCCCTGCGGTCGATCGACCTGGAGATCCACCAGGGCGAGTATCTCTCGCTGATGGGTCCTTCCGGGTCGGGCAAGACGACGTTCTTCAACATGGTCGGCGCCCTGGATTTTCCCACAGCCGGCGAAGTCCGCATCGGCGGGCGGGACCTGCGGGAGCTTTCCTCGGGACAGTTGGCGTATCTACGTTGTGTCAACATCGGTTACATCTTCCAGAATTACAACCTCATCGAGGTATTCTCGGCCTTGGACAACGTCAAGCTGCCGATCAAGATCCGCGGCGCCGACGACGACGAAGCCGAGGAGACGGCCGCTGAGCTGCTCACCCGCGTGGGTCTGGGGCATCGCCTGGGGCACTTGCCCGGCGAGCTTTCCGGCGGTCAGCAGCAGCGGGTGGCGATTGCCCGCGCGCTGGCGAACAATCCGAGCTTGGTATTGGCCGACGAGCCGACCGGCAATCTGGACTCCGGCACCGGCCACGAGATTGTGCAACTGCTCAGCGAACTGAGCGATGAACACGGCGTGACGATCGTATCGGCGACGCACGATCACCGCATGCTCGATGTCTCCGACCGCGTGGTGTATCTGCGGGACGGTACGGTGGAGCGGATCGTATCCCGTGCGGATCTCAATATTTCGGTCGGATCGGTGGGTTAGTGAGCTGTTTGAGGCAGACTCACGGCGGGCCGACGGTGTCTGTCGTTCTTCCACGAGACGAAGGTAGAAACGCATGAAGTGGTCTCATCTGGGCACGATTCTCCTAGGGCTGGTTCTGATTGCGATTCTGGTTCCGTTGTGCCAGTTTCTCACCCAGATGACGGTCAACGTGGACGCCGAGACGTCCACGCCGGTCGCATGGGCGGTGGGTATCGTTTTCAGTCTGTTGCTGGTGTTCGGTACGATCCGCGCGATCGCCCGGACCCGCCGGATCGACAAGCCCAACATGGTGCTGCTGTACTGCATGCTCACGGTGGCGATCCCGGTGATGAACATCGGGCTGGTCCGCCAGGTGTACATGTCCATGCAGGCGGGCATGTACGAGTACTACTATAAGGGAAACAACACCTATCGCACCCAGGTGAACAATCTGCGTCGCGACTGGTTCCCGGTGATTCCCACGCGCGAGGGGTTTGCGTGGCTCAAGGCCGATCGGCTGTTGAACTTCATGGAAGACGCCGAAATGGTGTCCCAGCAGCGCAAGGCGGAGTCGAAGCTTCGGGGCCTGGTGGTCAAGGAATCGCGGGCCCGTCGCCTCCGGGAAGCCACCACCCAGCCGGCGACCACTCAGCCGACCGCAACCCAGCCCGCGGATGCCACCGCCGCATCGGCCGACGGGCAGGTCGACGCCAACGAGCACACCCAGGCGCTGCAGTGGGTGGCCAAGCTCCGGGCCGACCAGGCGGATGCGTTTCTCGTGGAGCGATCGCGCTGGACGTCGGTCGACCTGAAATCGCTCGATCTGCTCAAGCCGCTCCGCCAGAGGCAGCAGGAAGCCGGCCAGGTCAGCAGTGAAAACCTCCAGCAGCTCCCGGAGATGCTCAAGGGCGTCGACGAGCTCGATGCCAGCCTGCTGGAGCGGAACTGGAATTCGGAGCTGATGGACCAGAGCACCCGCGAACGCCTCTTTGCCCAGTTCCCCCAGCTGCGAACACCCGAGGCACGCCAGGAGCGGACTGCCCACTTCGCCGATCAGGCCGATCGTATTGGCCGGATGGTGGCGATGCTCACCATCTCCGACCGCACGCAGTTGCGGTCGGCGTTGATGGATCGCTACCTCCAGCAGTACGCCGCCATGCCGGACCATGAAGTCCGAGCCATGCAGAACCGGCTGGTGTATCGCATGAAGACCTCTTCCCGCACGGACATGGCGAACATGGACGGCTCGGGCGGCACGGTCAACCAGTTTTTTGACGGGTTCCGCAACGGGCTCTGGGCGAAGCTTCAGGACAAGTCAGCCGTCAAGGAGCTGACCGTCCGGGACCGCTTCGAGAAGTCGGCCGACGAGCTGCCATGGCACCTCTGGGCCAAGCCGATCGTCATGTGGACGTCGCTGTTCCTGGCGATTTTCATGCTGCTGATGTGCGTCTCGGAATGGCTCCGCCGCAAGTGGATCGACCGCGAGAACCTCGCCTTCCCCCTGGTGGAAATCGCCGACGCGATGATTCGCCATGACGCGGACATCGAAAACGCAGCCGACCTGTATCACCCCCAGCCTCGGAAGCGTCTGGTCAACCCGGTGTTCATGGTCGGCTTGCTGATCGGCCTGATCTGGGTGGGTCTGGAAGCGATGGGTCACTACGGGTTCCTCACCGGCGATTACCAGGCGACGTTCAGCGTTTCCAAGGAGCTGTTCACCGGCAATACGCTGAAGAACGCCGACAAGGTCTTCCTGGTGATCTCGCCGATCATCCTGGGGCTTGGGTTCCTCATCAGTCTGGAGATCAGCTTCTCGGTGTGGGTGATTTTCATCTTCTACACGATCATCGTGATGATCGGGAAGAACACATACCCGGATCTCAAGGACAGCCTCTACACCGGCTGGGCCGGCGGGAAGGGGTATCCGTTCCCGATGGCGCAGATGCTCGGGGCGTCGCTGTGCTTCTCGGCGATCGTCCTGTTCAAGACCTTCCGCGGCTCCAAGCAGGCCAAGACCACTGCCTCGGACGATTACTTCATCCCGCCCCGGCTGAACTTTGTCGGAATGGTCGTGTTGCCGATCGTCATTCTCGCTCTGCTGTGGCATCACGGGGTGGGGGAGGGCGTCGTGGGCGTGCTGTTCATCGCCCTGATTGGCCTGCTGGCGTTCGTGCAGATGATCACGGCTGCCCGCGTTCGTGCGGAGACCGGCCTGCATACCCAGCACGTCTCGTACGAGTTCACGAAGATCCCGATGATCTTCGGCATGACCGGCCTGCTGGGTTCGCGCATCTTCTCGCTGTTCGTGACGGTGGCGTTCCTGCCGTTGACGCTGCTGTTCCGCACGATCCCCCAGCACCTCGAAAACATGGAGCTGGCCAGGCGAAACAAACTGCGCCTGCGCACGGTGGCGGTGGCGTCGCTGACGGCCTTCATCGTGGCGGTGGTCGTCGGCATGGTCGTTCTGCCGCTCTGGGCGTACGCCTACGGCGGCGTCGCCTACGGCGAGAGCGCCTCCAAGGATCAAGGCCCGACGTCATTCAAAATTGCCCGCTACTCGCTGTGGAATTCACACTTCCTCGGCGAGGAGGGCCTCGACCAGTGGACGAAGATCCACTGGATCCGCATCTGGTTCATGCTGGGCGGCTTCGGCGTGGTGGCGGTGCTGTCGCTCCTGCGAAGCCGATTCCTGCGATTCCCCCTGCACCCGATCGGATACCTGTTGATCCTGTTGAGTATCTATTACGCGTGGGTGTCGCCGTATTACAAAGGCAGCTCAGATGCGCCGCCCGAGTCGTCCTGGCTGTGGGGGAGTATCTTCCTGGCCTGGTTGCTCAAGAAGGTGATCATCAAGTACGGTGGCATGAACACCTACCGGCGGGCCAAGCCCTTCTTCATCGGGCTGGTGGTCGGTGCGGTGCTGTGTGTGTTCCTGTTCAACGCGACGGATCTGGTCTGTTCGCTGATCGGTGCTGACGCCAAGGATCCGGGTGGATTCATCAAACCCTTCCTGGACAAGCACCCGTTCAGCCCGGCGTTCTATTGATGCATGAAGGAGTGGTCGACGTGACTCGGCGACTGATAACCTGCTGTTTGGTTCTGCTGGCTGCCTGGGCTGTTGCCCAGGGCGGCGGGCGGAACGAGAAAATCCAGAAGGACATCAAGGTCCCGGTGCGGAAGCAGTTGGAGTCCTACTCGGCCCTCTCGCCCCAGGCGCTGGAAACGCTGGGCCGCGTCTCCTCCTCCGCAGCGCTGCGCGCGGAGATGGAGGAGATTCTCAAAGGCAACCTGTCCGTCGGTGCCAGGCAGGTCGACGCCAACGGCAGGGCCCACATCCATCGTTACCTGGACAAGAAGTTCGAGGCACTCTCTGAGCGGGGGCTTCGGAAACTGGGCGCGATTACCGGGCAGGTGGCGGTCCCCGTTTCGATCCGCAACGCCCGCTCGCTCGGCGAGAAAGGCAACGCCCGAGGCCGATCGAGAGTGACCATCGACGGAGTGCGTCTGGCGGACGGCAACAGCTGCCACATCCTGCCGATGTGGCCCAACGGCGCGATGCCGTCGATCTGCCCGGTCGGTGGGTTGAGCGGCCCGCTGGTGTACGTCGAAGACGGTTCGTGGGAAGCCCTGCGGGGCCTGCCCCTCGAGGGCGCCATCGTGCTGATGGACTTCCGTGGCGGACGACGCTGGGCGACGCTGGCCTCCATGGGGGTTCAGGGCGTGATCGCCATCGAGGACGAGCACATTTCCCGCGACAAGGCCGAGCGGTGGTTCGTGAATACTCCGGTTCCCTTGCCGCGGTTCTACGTGGACCGCAAACGCGGGCAGGAGCTGATCGCCCACGCCACGCGCAAGGAGTACCCCGAGAAAGGCGATCAGTGGCGCATCGTCAAAGGCAAAGCCGCCACGATGCACGGCGGGAACATCTACGAGCAGCGTCGCTTCGAGTCGCCCTTCGTGTACCTTCCACCCACCGATCCGGTCATTCACACGGTCATGAAGAGCGAACTGCTCCGCCGCCTGGGCGACAAGTACGGGGTGGCCGGCGAGGACATCGCCGTGTTGAACAGGCTGGGAGACTCGCCTCCCAAGGCCGATACCAAGCTGGAGATCCCCGGGCAGGACAAGACCTATAAAGTCAAGAAGCAGGATCTGCTCAAGCAGATCGCCGCGTCGTACGAAGTCTCCCTGGACGCTCTGCTCAAGGCCAACAACCTCAAGAAAGACAAGGAAGACCAGGGCGTCTCTGCGGGCACGAAGCTGACGATTCCCAACATCAACCAGTCGCTGGTGATTCTCGTGCGGATTGACAGCTGTTCGGTGGTTCCCGACGCCCCGCACGGCGCGAAGGCGGCAGGCAACATCGCTGCGGCGATCAAGCTGATGGAGCACCTGGCGACGGACCCGACGGTGGTCCGCCGCAAGGGCGTGGTGTTCGGGTTCCTGGACGCCGACGGGCTTGGCGGGCGCACCAGCCGAGCCGTCACCGAGTCGATGCTGCTGAAAGAGAACAAGCTCAAGCTTCGCCCGAAGGAAGACCCCGCCAACCGCATCAAGCGGTACCGCCAGGTGGTGGCGTGGCTGAAGGCCGACCAGAACGGCAAGATGGACGAGGACACCGCCGAGTGGTTGGCCGACGAGTGGTTGTACTCCCGTCTGGAATCGCTGCGAATCCGTCTGGCGGAGGAGCGGACGCGCCTGCGCCGACGCCTGCGTGAGCTTCCCGAGGACTCCGCCGAAGCCAAGGAAATCGGCAACCGTCTCGACGAGATCAAGATCCTTGTATGGGGCAAGGACCCGCGCGAAGCCGATGGCGGGCTGGTGGATCTGCGCGATGAGACCATCAAGAACACCAGCCTTTCCTATCCTGAGCGGGCCAAGAAATTCCTGCGGACGGTCCCTCAGACCATCGCGGAGGCCCGCGATCAGGGCATGCCCGAGCTGGCGTTGCCGACGCTCCAGGCGCGACTCAAGGCCGAGCTTGCCGAGGAACAGGAAAGCTACGATATCTCGCAGGGCAACCGGGATGTGATCGACAAGATCCTCAATGCGATGGTTCCCAGCAAGGATCAGCCTTCGCTCGCCTACCAGTTGGACCTCGCCGACGGGACGCATTCGCTGGGGATCGTGTCCGAAAACAAGGAGTTCCGCCGCGGCAACCCGGCTGCGGGGAACGCCAAGGCCCTGGCCAAGCGATACCGCAAGGTGCTGGCGTACGCAGCCGTCCAGGCGGGTTGGCCGGAAGACTTCCTTATTCTGACCGACGACGACGTGCTGCATCACGCCCTGATGAAGGTTCAGCCGCCGCCGATTTACCCGGAGTTCTGGGCGGGCGTGGACGTATCGCTGCTGGCGTTGAGCACGCAGAACGATACCAAGCAGAAGCTGGACTCACCACGGGACACCCTCGATCGGGTCAAGTGGGCGAACCTGCATATCCAGGCCCGCAGCGCGATGTTGCTGCTTCGGCTGGGGCTGGAAAGCCCGCTGGACTCCCTGCCTCCCGCGAAGATCAACAAGAAGCCCAAATTTGGTCGCCTGACCGGCAAGATCGCCGAGTTCAACATGCGATCGGGCATCGACGCCCAGGACCCCATTGCCGGTGCGTACGTTTACTACCCCGCCCTGAAGAACAGGCACGAGGCCTACGGCCACAATACGCTTGCCTACCGCGGCGCGCGGCGCGGGATTCTGATGATCACGCCGCTGAACGGGATTTACACTCTGCCGCTGGAGGACGCCTCCTACGACACAGCCCTGTTGCTGTACTCCTACCTGCTGGACAGTGAAACAGGCCTGTTCAACAAGGTGGCCGACCAGGGGCAGATCGGCAGCCAGAGGGCAAACCCGAAGTTCAAGCTGCTGGACCTGGAGGAGACCGAGAAGAAAATCGTGCTCACCGAGGTCTACCCGTGGATGTTCTTCCCGGGCGTGGACCCGCGTGAGTACAACATCGTCGGCGAGACCGAGAAACAGTTCCACATCGTTGATGTGGTCCGCAACGGCGACCCGAAGCATTACGCCCTGGATGCTCCCAGAGGGGACTACAAGGAGCATGACCTTGACGCGGTCGTGGTCTACATGCCCAACGGCAGCCGGGCTCGGGTGGCCGTCCAGTCGGCGGTTACGACCAAGATGGTGCTCAGCGGCTGGGTCCATCCCCAGAAGTTCCGTCATCGCGGAAACGGTTACGTCATCGGCGACCTCGGCTCGAAGGAGTCCAAGGCGACGCTGATGGAATCGAAGCGTACCCAGGCCCGCGTGGAGGCCGACGTTGCCGGAGAGAGCTTTGACGAGGCCGCCTGGGAGAAGGAATTCGAGGCGTGGTACCAGGCACAGATGGTCAAGCCCGGCTGGGCGCGAAATCTCGCGCTGCCCCATACGCCGCTGCACGTTGCCGGGGACATGCTCATCCTGGCTGAGCGTCGTCAACGGGTCTACAAGGAATTCGGCATCAAGGACCAGGGCGTTGCCCACGCCATCGAGCGAGCCCGGGAGAAGTACGCCCGCGCCAAGGACGCCCTGAGTCGCAAGGACTACCAGAGCACCAACGGAGCAGCCCGCGAGGCGTGGGGCATCCTGATGAAGGCCTACGGACAGGTGATGGAACTGGGGCGGGAGGCGGTCTTCTCGGTGGTGGTCCTGATGGGCCTGTTGCTGCCGGCGAGCATGTTCCTGGAGAAGCTCACCCTCGGGCGGAAGGGCATCGTGGGCAAGCTGGCGGGCACGACGGTTTACTTCGTGCTGGGCACGACGTTCCTGAACTTCTTCCACCCGGGATTCAAGATCTCCGTCTCGCCGTTCATCATCATGATCGCCTTTACGATGATCCTGATGTCGCTGATCGTTCTGATTATTTCCTACCAGCGGTTCGACGTCCTGCTTCGCCGGGCCCGCGCCGCCGGTGGCGAGGTGGAGAGCGAAGAGATCAGCCTGACCAGCTCGCTGGCGACGGCCTTGTCGATGGGCGTCTCGAACCTCAAGAAACGACCGGCCCGAACGTTCCTGACCGTATTCACCGTAACGGTGCTGACGTTCTCTATCGTGACGTTCGTGTCGGTGCGCGGCGACGACCAGGTGGAGCTCATGCCGCTCTCGCTGGACGAGGATCTCTCGGGCCGCACCGTGGAGCCGATCCCGCCGAAGTACCGCGGCGTGATGTTCCGCGAGTTTTTCTGGTTGAAGATGGACGACAACTTCGTGGACGCGGTGGAGACCGAGTTCGGCGCCCGCTTTGACATTGCCGTTCGCGGCCATCGCATCCAGGTGGAAGGCGGCAACAACGCCGACCGCGAGGGGATGAACCAGGAGAAGCTCACCTGGATCACGGGCCCCCCGAAGAATCGCCCCACGTGGGTGGCCACGGGCATCATGGTGTTTCAGCCCATCGAGCGGAAGTTCAGTCATCTCGACCAGGCCGTCAGCAACGGGTCCTGGTTCCGCTCGGCCGACCCCACGACCGGACGGGAGGAGGACCGCGACGTAATCATCATCCCCGACAACGGGGCCGAGGCGTTGGGCATCACCGAGGAGGATATTTATCGCGAGGACCCCAACGGGCAGAAGGTGCGTCGGGCTCACGATGAACTGCCGAAGGTGCGCCTGATGAACCGCGAATGGCGCGTGATCGGGATCCTCGATACCGACCTGGCCAACCGCCTTCGGGACGTCAATGGCAAGAGCCTGGCGATGGTGGACTACCTTCGCAGCGCGTTCGCCTCGGGCGCCGCCGGCGGTGGTCACCTCGCCAACGAGCCCGAATCCTACCACATGCCCTGGGAAGAGCTCGTCATCGTTCCGTATGCCGCCAAGAACGACGTGAAGGCCGGCACCCGATCGGTGGCGATCCGCCTGCGCAAGCCGCGAGAGATCACCGTCGAGCCGGGCGAGTCGCTGACGGACCTGGCCAAGCGGTATCTCGGCAGCAAGCTGCGGGCCAAGGAGATCCTCCAGGCGAACGAATCGCTCGACGACGCCGCCGACATCAAAGCAGGCATGACGGTGCAGATACCCGGCGACGACATGGAGACATTCCGCAACGACGTGGCCCTGCGCGTGAACAAGGCGATGTTCGGGCAGGTCGGCGGGCAGATATCGCTGATCACGACCCAGTCGCAGCAGAGCGTGGCGGGCCTGGCGAAGGTGGTCGTGCCGGTCATCCTCTGCGTGCTGATCGTCCTGAACACGATGATGGCCAATGTCGAGGAACGCCGAGGCGAGGTGGGCATGCTGGGGGCCATCGGCCTGAGCCCAGCCCAGATCTCGTTCCTGCTTCTCAGCGAGTCGACGGTCTTCAGCGTGCTGGGGATCGTGCTGGGTACGTTCATCGGACTGTTGTTCGCGAACGTCGCCTCGATGATCGGCATCCTGCCGGGCTTGTCGTTCAACTTCACCTCGCTGCTGTCGATGGCATTGGCGGCGGGGACGGGCATCGTGGTGCTGATCGCGACGCTGATTCCCGCCCGCAAGGCGGCGGCACTGGCGGCCCCGAGTGGCATGGCCCAGTGGGAGCTGCCCGAGCCGTCGGTCGACGGAGACATCTCCTTCGAGCTGCCCTTTACGCTCACGCGGGGCAACGCGGTGGGCATGTCGGGCTTCTTCCGTCGCTTCCTGCTGAACCACACAGACCCGGCGAGTCCGGACTTCAACTGCCGGGATATCGAGTTGTCGGTCATTGACGAACCCGACGAGCAGGCCCTCCGCGTGGATGCGGTGATGTGGCTGAGCCCGTACGATCTGGACGTGGCACAGAAGTTCGCGCTGAAGGTGGTTCCCACCGAGAGCGAGGGTGTGTTCACGGTGGTGATTCTGCTGCACCGCACCTCCGGCACGGAGGACGCCTGGCTGCGGACCAACTACGGGTTCCTGGACCTGGTGCGCCGGCAATTCCTGCTGTGGCGCAACCTCGACAACGATTCACGTAGCGACTACATTGCGGAAGGCGCACAGCTCTTCCAGGAGGCCGCTCAGTAACATGGCTGAGAAATCGGGTAAGAAGAAGGCGTCGGGCGAGAAGTTCTACGACGCCAAGTTCTCCATCGAGGCGATCCAGCACCACCCCTATGAGAACGGGTTCACCTGGCGGACCGTTCTCGGTGCGCTGTTCGTGGCGTTCGTGATGCTCCCGGGCGTGATTTTCATGGGGTTGATGATCGGTCAAAGCCTCGGGACGGCCGCCGAGTGGGTGACGATCATCCTCTTCGTGGAGTTGGCCCGCCGCTCGTTCGTGACGCTGCGGAAGCAAGAGCTGTACATGCTCCGCTACACCGTCGGGTCGCTGTCGCACTTCTCCGGCGGGATCGCTCTGGGCGGAGGGATGTTCGCCTACCTGGTGTTCAACCGCTATCTGCGAAACAGCGAGGAATTCCACAACTTCGGCATCGCCCAGGACGTGCCCGACTGGTTCGCCCCATACGGGGACGCCGCCTATACGAGCTTCCTCAACTCGGTCTGGTGGCCGGTGATCGCCGTGATGGTCGGGGGCATGATCCTCTCGAAGCTCACCTCGCTTTCGCTGGGATACCTGGGATACAAGCTGACCTCCGACGTCGAGAAGCTCCCCTTCCCGCTGGCCCCGGTCCACGCCGAGGGGGCCATCGCCCTGGCCGAACGCTCGCAGGATGAAAACTCCCGTGGCTTCCGGCAGTACTGTTTCTCGATCGGCGTGATCCTCGGTGCGGTGTTCGGCATTCTGTACACGGCGATCCCGATTCTCTCCCAGGCGGTGCTCTCGCGGCCGATCCATCTGCTGCAGATCCCGTTCTGGGACTTTACCGAGATGTGTGAGAACGTCCTGCCGGCAGCGACGATCACACTGGGTTCGAACCTGATGCTCCTGTTTCTGGGATTCGTGCTGCCCTGGCGGATCGTCGTGGGCGGGTTCGTCACCGGTGTGCTGTTCCAGGTGATTCTCAACCCGTTCGTATTCCATCCGCTGGGCATGCTTCCTCACTGGGAGCCCGGCAAGGACGCCATCAAGACCCACGTGTCCAACCAGATCGACCTGTACCTCTCGATCGGTATGGGGACGGCCTTCGCGGTGGCGGTGCTGGGTATCTACGGAATGATCCGCAGCGTGCTGAAATACAGCAGATCCACCGCCGAGGAAGAACGGTCGGTCGACCTGCGGAACTTCTGGAAACGCGACGTGGAACGTGGCGACCCGCCGACCGGGGCGGCGTTGCTGGTGTGGATCTTCTCGGCGGCGGGGTTCGTGATATTGTCCTACTATCTGGTGAACTTCCGTCGGGGCGCGATTCTTCCGCCCGAGGAACGGTTCCCATGGTACTGGCTGGCGCTGTTCGCGTTCATCTGGACACCGATCAATACGTACATCAACGCGCGAATGAGCGGTATTGCAGGCCAACACGCGGGTATCCCGTACATCAAAGAGGCCTTCATCTTCCTCTCGGGGTATCGGCAGGTGAACATCTGGTTCGCACCGCTGCCGATCCACAACTACGGCAACATGTCCGACAAGCTGCGGGTCTGTCAGTTGACGCGAACGAAGTTTACCTCCATCCTCCGGGCGGAGCTGTTCATCTTCCCGTTGATGTTGTTCGCGTCGTTCATCTTCTGGAACTACATCACCAGCCTGGGCCCGATTCCGTCGGATCGCTATCCGTTCGTGCAGAAATTCTGGCCGCAGTTCGCCCAGATGAAGGCCTTGTGGGCGGCCGGCATGCAGGAAGGTCAGTCGCTGCTGATGGAATCGCTCAAACCCAGTGTGATCTTCACCACCCTGGGCACGACGCTGCTTCTGTTCATCGGTTTCGGATGGCTGGGCGTCTCCGCACAGTACATCTACGGTGGAATCGGCGGGCTGAACCGCTACCCCCACCAGCCGTTGACGATGTTCCTGGGCGGCCTGCTGGGGCGGTACGTGCTGGCCAAGCGGTTCGGACGGGAGCGCTGGCAGAACTACGCCCCGATTCTGGTGGTGGGCTTCGGTGCGGGGATGGGCCTCTCGTCGATGATTGCCATCGCCATCAACTTCCTCTGGACTTCGATTGGAAGCGGTTTCTGACATGGTCACGCGAGAATGGGAAATCGGACAGCTTCACCTTCGCTGGGACCTGGTCTGGTCGATGGCGATGAGCAGCCTGAAGGTCCGCATGATGCGGTCCTTCCTGACCTGCCTGACCATCACGACGGCCACCGCGTTCATGGCGTATCTGCTCGCCAGCCCGCGGAAAACCGGCGACGTCACCGAGATGCAGAGCTGGTTGTTGATGCTCGTTCTGGCGCTGATCGTATCCGGCGCGGGCGTGCTCAACGCGATGCTCATGTCCGTCGCCCAGCGATACCGCGAGATCGGGACCATCAAGTGTCTCGGCGCGCTGGACACGCTGGTCCTGTGGATGGTGCTGGTCGAATCGGCCATCCTCGGGTTGGCCGGTGCGGTGGTGGGGCTTTTGGTGGGCCTGCTGTTCTCGCTGCTGCTGGGCATGGCCGATTTCGGGCTGGGATATTTCGCGACGTTCTTCGTGGGCACCATGCCCCCCGAGCAATTGCCCGGCTGGGTCGGCGGGATGTTCCCCGACGGGATGAACCGCATGATCTGGCTGCTGGGCACGATGGTTTTCGTGTTCGTGGTAGGCATGGGTCTGACCACCCTCGGGGCGGCGATCCCGGCGTATATCGCTTCCAAGATGCCGCCCGTCGAGGCGATGCGGGGCGAGAAGTAGCCAACGCACAACGCCCCGCGCGGGCGGAGAGAATCCTATGACGCAGCAGAAAATCAACTGGTTCACCGACCTCGAAGAATCGGTCGACTACACCGTGATGACCAAGAACGTCACGAAGATCTACGAGATGGGCGACACCAGGATCCAGGCGCTGGACAACGTGACGGTCTCCATCCAGACCGGCGAGTACATCTCCATCATGGGTCCGTCGGGCTCGGGCAAGACCACGCTGTTCAACGCCATCGGTGGACTGATGAAACCCACCTCCGGCAGCGTTTTCATCGACGAGATCGACGTCGCCCAGTTGGACGCCAACGAACTGGCCTGGCTGCGCTGCCGAAAGATCGGCTACATCTTCCAGAGCTACAACATCGTCAAGGTCATGACCGCCCTGGAAAACGTCGTGCTGCCGATGCTTTTCGCCGGCGTCCCGGGCGACGAGGCCCAGGACCGCGGCGTGGACATCCTCTCGCGCGTCGGGCTGGGAGACCGCATCCTGCACACGCCCAAGGAGCTGTCCGGCGGTCAGCAGCAGCGCGTCGCCATCGCCCGGGCGTTCGCGAACAACCCGGCGATCATCCTGGCCGACGAACCCACCGCGAACCTCGACCTCAAGACCGGGGCCGAGATCATCCAACTGATGAAGGACATGAACCGCGAGCGCGGCGTGACGGTGATCTGCTCCACCCACGACCACGCCATGCTGGACATCTCCGACCGCATCATCTGGATGGAGGACGGACAGGTCAAACGCATCGCCGACCGCGACGATGTGGACATCAAGGTGGACGTGTTCGAGGAACAGTAAGTCACCCGCCGCCACAGGCGGGCTTGCCTTGTCGACCGGCTCCGCAGCCCGGCCGAGACGGCGAGACTCGAACCCGCGCCCGCCGCACACCTCAACCGATCGCAAGGAGACGCACCATGAGGACCTCCGCACGCCTGAGACTGTTTGTCGCAATCGTGGCCATCCTGACCGCCGCCGGGTCAGCCCTGTCGGCCGACCCGCTGGGCCCGTCGGATGCGAACTGGCCCTATCCCTTCAAGACGGTCAAGACCCATCCGGGCGCCAAGGCGGCCCCCGCTTCCAGCCCCGAGACGTACCCGCACTCCAAGGCGTTCTTCCAGCGCGCCCGCAAGGTCATCCAGGGTCTCGGCGATGAGGATCTGAGCAAGTGGCGTCGCGGCTGGTTCGCACGCGGTGGGGACCCGGCGAAGTACCTCATCGGGGCGGCGATGGCCCGGCTGATCGCCGACGGCGACGACGCCCAGGCCCGCAAGTACATGAACGACGGGCGGACCTACAAGGAGCACTACCATTTCGGCACGGTCAACTGGGCACGGTTCTACCCGCTGTTCGGTGAGAAGGTACTCTCCAAGGAGATGCAACAGAAGTTCGCCGATGCCGGCTTCCGGTACGGGTCGTATTCCTCGCCGCGAGGCACGGAGAATCACAAGGTCATGTGGTGGACCTCCGCGAACGTGCTGCCGTACTACACCGGCAAGGGGCTTTCCCGCCGCTCGGTCAAGGCGACCCTCCAGCACGGCAAGCAGCAGTTGCGAAGCTACGTCAAGGGCCTGTACAAGGCCGGTCAGGGCGAATGGGACTCGTCCACCTACCTGATGTTCGACGTCAACGGCATGCTGAACATTTACGACTTCTCGAAGGACGCCGAGGCCCGCCTGCTCGCCAAGGCTGCCCTGGACTGGTACCTCGCCGGATATGCCCTGAAGTACACCGACGGGGTCTACTGCGCCCCCAACCAGCGAGGTTACGCGCCGGGGCCGGTCGAGAAGATCGCCGACGAGACCGGCTATCTCTGGTGGGGATCCCGGGCGAAGATCACCCCCGAAGACCTGTCCAATGCCCGCCACACACTGCACGCGATTACCTCGGCGTACCGTCCCAACAAGGTCATTACGAACATCGCCACGAAGAACCTGCCCAAGTTGCCGGCCGAGCAGCGCAACACCAAACCGAACTACTGGCATGGCCTCAGCCAGAAGCCCACGCCCGGGGTGTACCATGAGAGTGTCTACCTCAGCAAGCACTACACGATGGGCTCGCTGTGGAACGGGACCGGCGGGCAGATGTCCCGCTTCCAGATCGTCGCCGGCACCGACGAAGGCGGCGTTCCCTTCACCGGCGGGCATCCAAGCGGCTACAAGTACAAAGACGGCGGCGGCAAGTACGACCAGACCGCCCAGGTCGGGGCGGTCCACGTGTGCCTTTCGCGCATCGCCAAAGACGATCCGCTGCAGTACGTGTTTTTCTCGTTGCCCAAGGGCGTCGGGAAGCCCACCCGCCACGGCGAGTGGTATATTATCACCGCCGGCAAGACGTACCTGGCGCTGCTGCCGCTGAGCGAGAAGTCCGAGATCGGCAAGACCGAGCTGTCTCCCAAGCAGAAGCAGCGAAACGCCAAAGCCCTCGAGCAGGGCAAATCGCCACGCTACACCCCCAAGCCCATTCTCAAGCTCCACGGGCCCAGCACCGGCTGGGTGCTGGTCACCGGCGACGCCGGCACGTACGATTCGCTGGATGCCTTCAAGGCGTCCCTGGGCAAACGCAAGGTGGACGTTTCCGGTTGGCCGATGAAGGGGCACGTATCGTTCGTGACGCCTGACGGCAGAGATACTCGCGTGTCGTACCAGGAAGGCAAGGATCGGCCCGCCGTCGTGATCGACGGAACGTCCGTCGACTACGACAAGTGGGACGCCGTCTACGCCGGCCCGTACGTCAGGCAGGACGACGGCGTGCTGACCGTCACGGATGGAAAAGACGGGTTCATCGTCGATTTCACCGGCGAGAAGCCCGTCTACAAGCCTTGGAAGAAGTAGTTTGAATCGGCTGCCTGTGCAGCCAGAGGGCAATACCATGACACCGAAGAAACGCGCTGTTCTCGCGATTGTTACCGTGGCTGCCGGCCTTGGAGCATTCACCACCCCGGCGTTGGCAGGGCAGGAGTTTGCCGTACACGTAACACACCTGGGCCGATCGCTCAACGGGCAGACGGAGGTACCGGCAGGGCTGTTCGGCACGCACCACTATCCGCTCAGCGAGGAGCGGGTGAAGGAATGGAACATCGAACTGGAGCGGAAGATCTTCTGGCACCTCAACACCAAGCCCGTCGTGCCCAAGAAGACGCCCCTGTTCATCGAGTGCTTCTTCGACCGCTATCAGCCCGCCCTCGTGCTGACCAAGCGCGACGACTGGAAGGAGTACATTGTCAGCTCGGCCACCAAGTACGCCCAGGCCGCCAAAACCACCGGCCACGACCACATCGTGGAGTTCTGGAACGAGCCCTACCTCAACTGGGCATGCAAGCCGGGCGTGAACTACGACGGGCGATTCTACAAGACCGACGACGTCAAGCCCGGTGGCCGGGTGACCATCAAAGGGCACGACAAACCCACCGAGTATCTCGTATGGGATCGCAAGAAGAAGCTCGCCTGGCGCAACGGCCAGGTGGACTACGTCCGCACCCGGTACATCCCCAAGGATCTCAAGGCCGGCGATGTGTGGAAGCAGGGCAGCCGCGAGTACAAGATCATCGAACGCTGGTGGGCCAAGGACACCACGCAGAAGCACTACTGGTCCGGTAAGCAGAGCGTGAAATGGTACCTGCAGATGTTCAAGCCCTTCGCGAAGACCATCAAGACCGTCAATCCGGACGTGACGGTCCTGGGCGGCTGGGGCTTCAACATCTACAACGAGGGATGGGACTCGTGGCGCGTGCTGTACAAGCCGCTGATCGATGAATGTCACCCGTGGATGGACGGCATCCACGAACACCACTACGGCGGCGATACCCGTCGCGTGGCCGCCAGCTACGAGACCGCCTACGCCTACGCCTTGGGCACCTACGGCAAGAAGCTGCGGTTCTACAACACCGAGACCTCCGGCTGGGCCGACCCCGAGCAGCCCACCGCGCGCCCCAACCCCAGCGGCGGCGAGGAGAGCCATCGACGGGGCGCGTCGATGTACCTCATGCGGGACATCACGTACCTCATCGCCGTCTGCCCGGACAAAGCCGCCTCCCGAACCGCCCACTACTGGGGCAACCCGAAGCTGGATTCGGTCGGCTTCAAGGCGCTCGCGAAGCTGCGCGGCAAGCTGCTGCACGTCAGCAACGGGCTCATGCAGTACATGTGGACCGTCGCCAGCTATGACGAAAAGAACAACCGCCTCTGTGCGGTGGTGTTCTACGACAACCCCGACGGGCTGGAGTTCCCCTTCAGCATCCAGGCCCCGATGGGCACGAAGATCAAGGCCGCCCGCATGCTGGTCCCGAAGATCGCCGATGGGACATACAAGCTCGTCGAGAGCAAGCTCAAGCACGAGTCCACGTCGCTGTCCCATCGCATCAAGACCGACGGCAAGACGGTGCGCGTCTTCCTGCTGGACCTCGAAGGCAAGGCCGACAAGCTCAAGCACGTTGTGGAGCAGCAGTACGTCTCCAAGGATGTCGTCACGTCGCTCAAGCCCGGCGAGTCCATGAAGACGAGCATCAAGATCCCGGCCAAGCAACTGGCGACCAGGCCGACAGCGCGCCTCCGCATTTGCCAGGAAGGCGCGAAAGGCCGGTCGCTCACGGTGAAGGTCAACGGGAAGGAATTCGAATTCGGCGTTCTGCAAGCTCCCATCGCGGAGTATCCGCTGGGGTCGGCCGACGACGTCCTCCAGGCCGACAACACCATCGAAATCACAGCCGGAGACAAGGGCGCCCTGGTGACCGCGGTGAGCGTGATCCTGACCAATTCGCCGAACTGATCCACGCTGGCGAGCCCCGTCTCGGCGAGATACAATCAGCCCCATCGACGCATTCTCACCCTCGGGCCTGGTGCTCGAGGGTGAGTGTATTTCCGTTTCCACAACGAGGACGTGACGATGCACCTGGATCTCAACGGGCCGTGGCAGTGCGGGCTGAACCGTCAATACGACCGAACCGTACCCGTGCCCGGCCTGGCGGGCGACCCTGCCGTGGTCACGCCCGGTGAGCTGTGGTACCGCCGCGAGGTGCATCTGCCCGAGGGCGAATGGACCCGGGCGACACTCGTGCTGAATGGGGCTCGCTTCGCCCCGCGCGTGTACGTGGATGGCCGGCAGGTCTCTGCGTCGGCCGGTGGAATGGCCCCGACGCTCCACCGCCTGGAGCACCCCGCCGTCAAGCCCGGGGCAAGCGTCACGTTGGAGATCGCCCTGACGAACCTGGACGAGCTGCCGCCCGACGACGCCTCGCGCATCCCGGCTGCCGACCGCTGGCGGAGCAACATCTCCTCGTGTCTGTGGGACGACGTCACGCTCATCACCCATCGCGACGCGTGGATCCGCCGGATCGACACGAACCCCGACCTCGTCAGCCGATGCGTCGAACTGACCTGGGACGTCGAGACGCTCGAAAACGGCCAACCGCAAGTGATCGAGTTCCGCCTGCAGGACGCCGACGGCGTGTTCGTGGCCGAGGCCCGCTTCGCGCTCGAAGGCCCGTGTGGCAGCGGCGTCATGGAATTGCCCGAGCACGTCGAGACCTGGTCGCCCGACCATCCGACGCTCTACCGCCTGGAAGCTGCCGTCTTCGACGACGATGGCGTCATGCACGTCCGTCGGCGGAACCTTGGCCTGCGGACCTTCGAGGTCGACGGCAAGCGATTCAAGCTCAACGGGCGCGATGTGACGTTCCGGGCCGGCTCGGTGGTGTGGCATCGCTGGGTGCGGGATCCGGAATCGCACGACCTCGCCTGGGACCTGGAATGGTTCGAGCAGAATGTCGCCCGCCGGCTGCAATCGCACGGCGCCAACGGTCTGCGGTTCCACCTGGGCAGCCCGCCGGAGGCGTTTCTGGACCTCTGCGACCGCCTCGGGCTGCTGGTGCAGACTGAATGGCTGTTCTTCCACGGGATGCAGGCGTCGCGCGAGAGCCTCATCGAGCAGTGGGCCGCCTGGCTGGACCTCTGCCGCCGACACCCGTGCGTGGTCATTCACCACCCCTGGAACGAGACCGAGGGCGACGAGCTGAACACCGCGTCCTCGGCGATCGAGGAGCTTTCGCAGCAGTATCCGCCGCTGGTGATTTCCCATCGCGACGTGCTGCACATTCACAAATACTGGTGGAGCATGTTCGAGAACGTCGGGGTCTACTACGACGACGCCGAGCAGTTCCCCCAGCCGATCGTGGCCGACGAGTTCGGCGGCAACTATCTCGACGGGCGGTGCAACCCGGGCTTCTACCCCGCGCTGAGAGGGAGCTTCCTGCGCTTTCTCGGGGCAAAGCAGACCGCCTCCGACCGCCTTTGGCTGCACACCGAAGCGAACTGCCGGATCGCCGAATACTGGCGACGGATCGGGGCGGCGGGGTTCAGCCCGTTCTGTATTCTCGGTCCGCCGGAGGACGGCAACCACCACTTCCTGGGTCCGTTGGCGGAAGGCAACCCCAAGCCCGTCTGGGATGCCCTGACGGCCGCGTATTCGCCGCGCAGCGTGAGTTTGGAGATATGGGATCGCAACTATCGGCCTGGCGAGTCGGCCCGTGCGACGCTGCACCTGCTGAACGAGTGCGACCAGGCCCACAGGCTGCCCGTCGCCTGCCGCGTGGTGAACCAGCGCACCGGCGAGATCACCGGCGAGCAGACGCTCGAACTCACGCTGCCTCCCAACAGCTCGGCTGTTGAGGACATCCAGCTTCAACTGCCCGCCGAGCCCGGCCAATACCGCCTGCAGGCAGAGCTGACCGACCCGCCCGAGACGGTGACCCACCGGGTGATCTCGCACTGGGACGTGCAGACGTTCTGGCCGGTCGTGCCCCAAGGGCTCGGATCGGCCACCGTCGGGCTCTGCGGCGACGAGAACGAACTCCGCGCGTTCTGCGAGTCGATGGGGATCGCGACGGCCGAGGCAACCGATCCGTCGGTGGACGTGGTGCTCACCGGCGCCGCCTGCTGGAACCGCATGGCAGCCGGCGGGTGCAACGGGGCGGGGCTGGCTGCGGCGATCGATCGCCAAGCCGGCGTGGTCATGCTGGACGTGGGCCCGCGCGAGCTGGGGCAGGGCTACCTGGACGGCGACGACCTGGGACCGCTGCAGGGGAGCATGTACATCGCGCATCCCGACGCGGAGGAGTACCCCGTCGTCAAGGGCGTGAAGCTGCGGTTCGGTGAGCTGCCCGAGCCGGAATCCCACCTGCACGCAGCCCCGGCGGGCGAGTCGCTCTGGTGGAACCTGCCGCGGGAAGCCACCTGGTTGTGGAACGGCCTGCGGGGCGGACTGATCGTGCCCGCCCGCGACATGGAGGCGCAGGGTCTGCAGGCCGAGGCGCTGCTGGCTACGTGGACCGCTCGCGGGGCGGACGCCGGTGCGATCCGCGCCGGCGACTACCACGCATACGAATTGGCCGGCCAATACGCATTCTCCGTCGGCGAAAGCGACGAAGTGCCCCGCGAGCTGAGGCGTCGCGTACAGTTCCTGGTGGACGACGCGCCGGCGCTGGCGGGCACGATCAACCCGCACGCGGAAATCCTCCATCACGATCTTTCCGCGATGCTCATCGCCGGCGACCAAGGCCAGGCCCGCACGCTCACGCCGCTGGTGAGGGCGGGAAAGGATCTCGTTCGAACCCCGGTGATCGAGATCCAGTTCGCCGCGGGCCAGGGCCGACTGATCTGCTCGCAACTGCTCACCGCCGGGCGACTGGCGGACGGGTTCGGCAGCGAAGGGCCTTTCGGCCTGCGGACCGACCCCGGCGCGCAGCAGCTTGTGCTGAACCTGCTGGCCCGCGCGCTGCAACCGACCTGAGATGCGAGGGCGCGACGAGAAAATGCTGGCTCTGAAAACTGGGGGGCGGTTTAATCAGGTGCGTGTCGCAATGGCATATATCTCGGACAGGGAAAGGAATAAGGGATGACGGAAGTTCAGCAGGATCGAGAAAAACGCGATGGCCCGGGTTCTGTGTTGGCCGTGGTGGCGCTGGTGCTTGGAGTGACCGGCATGGCTGTCTCGGCCATGGTCATCATGATGCACGGCCCGGGGATAGTCGCTGTGATAGTCGGCGGTCCGTTGGGGGTGATCTCCCTGATTGTCGCGATAGTGTCGTTGGCTTTGAGCGTCAAGGGCAGG
>CAZYIH010000003.1:21271-25604 GCA_964646915.1 uncultured Planctomycetaceae bacterium
GGTGATCTCCCTGATTGTCGCGATAGTGTCGTTGGCTTTGAGCGTCAAGGGCAGGCGAGGTGCGGCGACGATTGCCTTGGTTGTGTCGCTCCTGGCGATCCATGTAAGCTTATCCGCAGTGGTGGTCGAATGGCGACGCACAGCCAACCGGGCCGCCCAGTGGTGGGAGAAAGCCAAGGAGAGCGAAGGCGCTAGCCCTGACGACCTGTGACCCGACCATGAAAAAGTCCACTCGCGGACAACGCTTTTCTTCCAGTGATTGGCCGCTGAAAGCGTGGGTGATTCTGGTACATTTTGCGTGTGTCGTTGGGCTTCTCATGCTTATCGCGCCGGCGTGGAGACCTTGAGGAACTGGCAACCCATGGTATGGCTGGTGTTGCCGGTGTTTGCTGCCAGGGCCGACTGATCTGCTCGCAACTGCTCACCGCCGGGCGACTGGCGGACGGGTTCGGCGGCGTGGATCTACTTCACCTGCCTCGAAGAAATCCTCGGCCTGCGGGCGGAGTACGACGGACTGGCGATCGATCCGCACCTGCCCGAAGGCTGGACGAATGTCTCGGCGACCAGGCCGTTCCGGGGCGATACCTATGAAATCACGCTCGAAAGCACCGGGCAAACAGGCGCAGCTGTCCGGCAGATCACGATGGACGGGAAACCGGTCGACGGGACGGTCATTCCGCCCGTCGGTGATGGCGGCACGCACAAGGTGCACGTCACGCTGGGCTGATCGATCAGGTCGGTTGAAGAATACAGGTCACTCGGCCGCCGCGGTTCGTTGGAGGATCACGCCGGCTGCGTACACGGTGAACCCATCCCACCGCGCATCTGCTGCGCAGCGGAACTCGATCGCGCCGGCTTCCTGCAGCGCGTCCAGCGGGATTTCCACATCCTGTACGACGGCCTGTCCGTCGTTGGAGCTGGACCAGGGCAGGGGGATGGTCTCCTCGCCGATGACGACGACGCCTTCGCCCCGATGCACGCCGCGCGTCACCAGCCGAAGGAAGGCGGCCTCTGCCTGATCGAGTCGGCCGCGATAGTGGATCTTGCCGGCGACGGCCTTGCCGGGCGCGACGCGACGGCAGATGACGTCGGTGTAGTGCGTGGTCCGCGAGAGGGTGGCCGGTTCGAGGCTCTCCTTGGCGTCGCCCTTCTCGACGGGTTCGAGCGTGAAGCGGAGCGTCTCCATGTGTCGCAGGCGTGGAGTGCTGTTGCTGTCCATCGGCTCAAGCGAAGTCTTGTCGCCATCCGCGCGGAGGGCGAGCGTTTCGACGATGTCCCAGCCGGGCACGTTGAGGTTGAAAGCCTGCTCCCGCCCGCTCTCGTTGTGGACCACCAGCACGATCTGCCCATCCTCGGTGCGGACGGCGACGGCCGACATGCCCACCGGCTGCGTGCACCGAAGCATCTGTCCGCGCAGGGTGGCCAGCAGCCGATACGCGTGCTGCTCGCCTGCGTTCCGCAGGTAGCCTCCCCACAGGGCGTGGACGGCCCGGCCTTTGAGGATGTCCGGACAGCGGCGAATCTCGTGGAGGATCTCGGAGATGTTGTAGAACGCCCGGCGGACGTCGCTGTCGGAGAGGTCGTTGCATTCGGTGTTGTAAATCGGAAGTCGGCGCCCCAGGGCGGTGTCCGCGTAGGCGGTGGCGACGATGTAGCTGGCCGGGTACGCCGCCGGGTTGCCGAAGTAGTGGTGCTCGGTGAGGAAGTCGGCCTTGTCGCCGCAGCGATCCAGGAACGGACGAACGTGCTTGGTGAACACCGAGTAGTCGTCGCCGTTCATCGACGGTGAGCAGGGCCCGCCCAGCAGGACGTGCTTGTTGGCCCGCTTCGCACCACGATGGGCCGCCTCGAAGAGCGTGGCGTACTTGTCGGTGATGAGCTTGGCCGGCAGGTAGCCGTGCTGGGTGGGGTCGGTCCACGCCTTCTTCCCGCCGGGGTTGCGGAAGCCCATGTTCACGTGGCGGGCCCACATGAAGGGCTCGTTCCACACTTCCAGCCGGCGGAGCAGGTTGTTGCGGTCGCCCGGGCGCCAGGCGATTTTGCCCAGGCCGTTGTAGAACTGCTCGACGCCGCGTGCGATCGCGTCGACGGGCGTGTCCATCCATACCGGGCGGGCCCAGAGGTCCATGGTGTGGCAGTAGACGATGTTGTCCGCGGCGTTTCCGGCGATTGCCCGGCGATAGAAGGGCGTCCCGACGGCGATGCTGCGGGCGGTCTTCTTCACCGCGCCGGATTGGCTGGATTCGGCGCCGCGCGATCGACCCGAGAAGCCCACGTGATCCAACGGCCGAAGGTATCCCGGATTGATCCGCCGCATGTACTCCGGCGGCGTGAGCTCCTGTCCCTTGGTTCGCGGCTGGGCGTGCCAGACATCGTGAAAGCCGAACAACCCCTTGGGAACGTCGCGGGTTCCGTCGATGCTCAACTCGACGGTCGGGCTGACCGTGAGCGTCGGGGTCTGGGGATGCGTCATGTCTTGAGCGTTGCCGTGAAGTTCCACGCGTCTGACGGAGAACTCCACCCTGCCGACGCCATGTGGGTTGTCCACGCCGATGAAGATGGCCGCGATTTTCTCGCGGTCGAAGTGGTAGTTGTCGCTACCCCCGCGGAAGTCTTCCAGGGGGATCCGGAAGGTCTGCTCGCCGCCGGTCAGCCGGGCTGCGGAGGTGACCGAGTAGAACCCGCCGCCTTCTTCGGCGAACCCGACGGCGACGGCGGCGTCGCTGCGGGCGGTCTGGGAGGAGACGGTCAGCAGGATCGCGCTGTGGTCGCTGAGGTCGAGCGGTTCGGCGAATCGTTTCACCGCCCAGCCACTGGAGGGCGGGGCGACACGCGTGGGGCTGAGGGTGACCGTCAGGTGCATTCCGCCCCCGTCGGCCGGCGCGATCACCACGTTGCCTCGCGGGGCGAATTGTCCGACCGTCCTGGCTGGGCTGACGCCTCCCAGCAGATCGCCCTGGGTCTTGACCTTGCCGCGGACGGCGGTGTAGCTGCCCGTGACCAGCGTTCCGCCGTAGCGGGGGGTGTCCTTGCGGTAGGAGGGCAGGAAGGCTTCGACATCGCGGCGGAAGGGCACGGCCTGACCGCGCTGGATCTCGGCGGAGAACTCGATGAGGTACTCATCCGGCGGGTTGGGGAAGCCCTTCTCGCGGCGGGAACGCGGGTGGTCCCAGCCGATGGTGACCGCCAGAGTGCCGGTGATGCGGTTGCCCTCCCAGGTGACATCCTTGAGGGTCACCTCGTTTTTGCTGGCCTGGTTGTAGTTGGCTGAGGCGGAATGCCCGTCGCCGGCCCATTGGCCTTGCGTGCGGCGGAGTTGGACGGTCACGTTGCCGTCGCTGCCGCCGGGCATCGGGCGGATGTCCTCGAAGGTCAGGGCGACGATGGTATTCGCATCGCCCGAGGGAAGATCGGTCGAGAAATCGGTCAGCAGCACGCGTGGCCCTTCGATGCGGGGATCGGTCGTTCGCTGACAGCCGACGGCGAGGCACAGGACAGCGAGGGTCACGGTCAGTAGCGGCAGGTTGCGTCGAATCATGGGTGTCTCCCGGTGGAGGTGGGTGTCGCCAAGATCATAGCCGCCCCGGTATGGTTCCCACAAGAGCGGCGCATCGGCCACTGGCTGGACGGGACGCGATCCGTTATGGTCTCAGGCGGGTTTCACTGGTGAACCCTCCCTCGTGAAAGGACACATCATGAGACGTTCCGTTCTCGTTTCTGCCGGTGTAGCAGCCCTCATCTCCGGCGTGGTTGTTATTGCGTGG
Organism: uncultured Planctomycetaceae bacterium; assembly: GCA_964646915.1. Lineage (GTDB taxonomy): Bacteria > Planctomycetota > Phycisphaerae > SM23-33 > SM23-33 > CAZFPT01. Next base: position 25,036 of record CAZYIH010000003.1, read on the forward strand.
GCGTCGAGCCCTGCCGAGAAGCTCCCGGCCCCGCCGTTCGACCGCTCGCCCGCGGGGGGCAGCAATTCGCCCGATCCGGGCAAGCCGCTGCCCTTCGTGCTGAAGCTGGCCGAGCTCCGCGGCGACGATTTCCGCATCCGCGTTCCGACCGGAACCTACACCGCGCCCGAGGGTGGCGCGCCGGCGTATCGCGTGCCCGGACCCATCGCGTCCTTCCAAGGTCCGGACGGCCAATGGCGCGGCAGGGGATACCTCGAAACGTACCCGAGGCTGATGACGTTCTCCGGCGAGGCCGTGGCGGTGGCCGACGCTGCCGACGGAACCCGCAGCCGCGCGACGTTGAAGTACACCTTCGAGGGCGGGAAGACCTACGAGGTGAAGCTCACCGTCAAGGCCGACCACGTGCTGTTGGAAGAGACCAGCGACCTGGGCCCGCGGAACCTGTACGTGTTCGACGCCTTCCCCAACTGGCAGCCCACCAGCGGCTTTGCTGTCGGGCTGACCGGCCAGGCGCACGCGTTTCGCTACCTGCCGTGCTTCTACGACAAGCCCGAAGCGACGGTTAATCC
>CAZYIH010000003.1:25704-41944 GCA_964646915.1 uncultured Planctomycetaceae bacterium
ACGCGTTTCGCTACCTGCCGTGCTTCTACGACAAGCCCGAAGCGACGGTTAATCCGGTGAGCGACTTGGCGAAGATCCAGGGGCTGAGGGAGGCCAAAGATGCCAACGGCACCTGGAGCTACAAGAAGGATGACGGTGAGGGCAGTTCCAACGACGAGGTGGACACGAGCAAGTCCGGCTACGAAATCTTGATCTTGGGTGTGTGGTGGCGGGCTCTGCTTCCCGGCGGGGTGGCCGTCGTGTCTTCAGACGCGGAGAGCAAAGACGTCGCCGGTTTCTGGTGTCGCGACGTAGGCTCCTGGAAGCATGGCGACGCGATGGGCTTCCAGCTCTGGCAGCGGCGCCAACTGCCCGGCGAGCCGGCGAGCCGACACTTCCTCGGGCCCGAGACCAAGAGCGATTCGACCCCCAACCCCCGGACGGCTGGCATGCTCGGGAAAAGCCTCTACGAAGGACACGTGACCATCGAACTCAACCTTGGTGTCGGCAGCCGAAAGCTCGGCTTCGCAGCGACACGCAAGGGCGAGGGCGACAAACTGCCCGAACCGTTCAAGAAGCTCGTGGCGGCGACGTTTCAGGAGGGCGAATAATGACACTCGCGAAACGGATGATCCTATTGTCGGCTGGCGTGATGCTGCTGGCTGTTCCGGCCATGGCGAAGAACGTCAAGACGTTCGTGGTCAACGAGTACTTCGGCGTGCGATACGAGAACGAACCGGTTTCGTGCGACGTGTCATTCGATGAGCCGGTTCCACTGGGCGAGATCGCTCTCTCGGAAGGGCCCTTCCAGGTGGAAGTGCTCGAGGGCACAGCCCAGGCGGTCAAAAAGGCCCGCGTCTGGACGCTGGTGAGCTTCCGGCCCAACAGTTGGTACCTGCAGGCCGAGGAGATCACGGACGTCGCTGCGCTGGTGAAGTCCATCAATGCCGACCTCGCTGCCGAAGCCCCGAGCCTCGGCAAGGTGGCGTGGGATACGATCCGCAAGGACATGGACCTCCCCGGCGAGACGAAGCAACTTCCCGCCGGACTCACCGACGAGCAAACGCGCAAGCTACGCGAGGCGATCAACCACTTCATCGGGCGTAACAAGCGATACGACAAGACGCTGGTCGAGAAGCTCGATCTGGCGAAGCGAGCGCCCGAGGCGATCAAAGCGCTGGACGATCGGCGACCCTCGGACGCCGCGCTGCAGGAAGTAAACCGCGCGGCCGTCGAAGCCGCCTGGAAGGGCATCGCGAAGCATAAGATCTACCCGCGGCAGAAAGTTTTCCACAGCCACACCGGTGTCAAAACCCAACAGGGCCCTGCCGCGATCAAGACGCGCGACGGCGGGAGCTCGGGCGGGGTGAAGCTCGTGGAGTTGGATTCGGGCGTCTTCCGGTGTCGCGTGGTGGACCGGAGCGTGACATTCAAGACGCCGGTCTCGGCGCTGAAGGTTCCCGGGCCGGTGGTGAGCGTCTCGCGCGACGGCAAGCGGTGGGTCGGCGAGGGCTATCTCGACAGCATGCGGCGGGTGAAATCCATCGACGTCACCCGCGACGATGGGCCCGTCTACTCGGAGCGGCGGATCGTGTACCACTTCGAGGACGACCGATCGTACAAGGTGCGGGTGCGCGTCTACCCGGGCAAGCCGTACGCTCAACTGGTGGAGGATTTCGACGTCGGCGGCGCGTCGCGGTACGTGTTCAACTACGGCGACTGGACCGTCGACGGGTTCTACGACATGGGCGACAGCCGACTGTATGGATGGTCGCACGTGAAGGCGAGCAACCCCTGCGGCGACTTCGTGACCATCGAAGGGCAGAAGGCGCTCGCCCGGCTGGTGATCTGGACGCAGCACAACTACTTCGCCGGCAAGCAGGAGGTCATCGGCCTCAAGCAGCCCGACCCCGACGCCCTGAGGGCGCACTACCTCACCCAGCGTGAGAAGTACGCCGCCGACCTCGCGAAGTACAAGCGGCGCGTGGCGGAGGGCTGGAAGGACCGCCGCGGAAGAGGGCCCCGCAAGCCGGACAAGCCCGAGCAGCCTGTCTGGAGCGAGGACGTCTATACCCACGGCGGGGCGAGCATGGAAACGGGCAACGTGCTCACGCCGGCAGGCGACTCGCTCTGCGTGGGTGGGTTTTACATTCGCCCGGACCGCTGGACGCGGGCGAAGGTCAATCACGTGGACCTCTACCTCCGCCCCGAGGTACCCGGCGATCGCATGACGCGCGGTGTGGTCGGCCTGAAGGGCGCCAAACTGCGCCCGGCGATGGAAGCGTGGCTGGTGGACGGACATCGCGAATGGGCCATCTTCGCCGTGCCCGCATCCGACCGCGACTGGCTGGCGAAGTCCCACGTGCGTGACGGCGTTTGGCCGTTGGACCGGCTGAATCGTCTCACGCTGGTGTGGAACTCCGACGGTTCGCCGGTGTCACCCGAGAACGCCGCGCCGACGCTCGTCGACGCCGGCGGGGCTGCCCCTGCTGTGCTGAAGGGAACGCGCGGGCGAAGCGGCATGCAGTACTTCAACGGATCGAATGGCCACATTCGCGGCGGCTATCCACCCCGGGAGGGCTGGGATGGCAACGTGACACCGACCCGCGCGAAAGACGCGGACATCAACCGCATGGTCTCCCTGGCGATCACGGCCTACATGGCCAGCGACGACTCGGCCTATCCCAGCTTCCGGGCGATGCTGCCCTGGACGCATCCCGAGGCGATCAACCCGTTCTACCAGGGCATGGAGAACATGAACTTCAACGCCGACCTCTACCGGTACGTCTCGTCGCGGGCCTATCCGCTGGCGAAGATGGGTCACCCCGAGGCCGACCGCTTCCTGACGCATGCCGAGAAGAGTTTCGACATGGCGTTGAACCGTTACGTGTATCCCCAGAGCGGCTGCTGGGAGGAATCGCACGGCTACGCGGGGCATACGTTGAAGGTGGTCGGTCCGCTGGCGCAGGCGATGAAGAACACCACAGGTCGACATGATTTTCTCAACGATCCGAGGCTGGCGCGGATGATGGAGTTTTTCCTGTACGTGCATACTCCGATCGACAAGGACTTCGGGAATCGCGTGGTCCCGGCGGTCGGCGACCACGGCCAAAGCAGGAAAGGCCCGGCCGACCGACTCGGACCGATGCTGGGACTCTTCGCGAGTTCGACAGATCCCGAGGTCAAGCGGATCGCGGCGCAGGCGGCCTGGCTGATCCGCGAGGACAACGGCAAGGTGCCCGATGGTGTCACGCCCATCAAGCCCGACATGCGAAGCCGATGGCTGCAGGGCTACGGCAGCGCGCTGCGAGGCTTGGGCGAGAGCACCCCGGTGCTCGAACTTACGCTGGATCGCGGCGCGGTGCGGGCGGGCAAGAAGCGCAAGGACAAGCCCCGCGAGATGACCCGCACGCCGATGATGTTGACGGTCCCGCTGGAGACGTCCGGCAAGCCGGTGACAATCCTTGGCGGCGGGGCGCCGCGACACAACCGCGGAACGATCTCGGGCACCGCGAAGCTCGCCCGTGAGGGAAAGGAACTCGTTATCGAGTTGGACCTGGAGCTCGGCTCGGACAAGTGGGTCAAGGGCGGGCAGGGCAAGTACACCGTCAAGCTGACCGGCTCGGAAGAGAAGGGCTACACAGGCTCGGCGGCAGGGACGTTCGGAGGTCATGCGACCACCGGCAACGCGTCGGCCCGGGTGACCGAGCGGAGCGAGGAGAGCTTCCTCGTGCTGCGGGCCGGCCAGAGCTGGGGCCATCATCACATGGACAAGGGTTCGATGTGGTTCTGGGGTCGGGGAGTGCATTTCTTCGGCGACTGCTCGTGGGGCGCCCCGCCCGGGGGGACGTATGGCAACTACTTCAAGCAGGGGCCGGCCAGTGGTACGCAGATCGAGATGAAGGGCATTACCAACTGGACGCTGCCGTGCAAGTACGCCGCGCCGTACATCGCCGACGAGAAGTACGCCGACCGGTACGATTACGCCCTGGCCCGCTGCCAGTTCCCCTTCAACCCCAAGCTGCAGCTTGCCGCCGACGCCCCGGCGGCCCTGTGGAACGGCTACGATCGGCAGGTGCTGTTCGTGCATCCGGACGTGCTGGTCGTGCGGGACAACGTCCAGGCGGTCTGCGAGACGGTCTGGCGGCTGCACAGCTTCCACAAGGACAGCACGCGGGTGAATGGAAACACCGCGACACTGAAGAGTCCCCACGACGTCACCGGCGAGTTGGCGATCGTTCACCCCGCGGGCGTGAAGCTCACCGCCAGCGGTGAGTATCCGCCGATCAATCCGTGGAGCGGTCGGCCTGATAAAGACAGCGGCAAGCCGTTCTCGACGCTGATGCTCAAGTGGGAGATGCCCACGAATACCTCGGCGACCTGGGCGTTCGCGGTGCATGGCAAGGGTGAGAAGGCCCCGAAGACCGAGAAGCTCGACGAGAACGGCTACGTCACGAAGGTCACACTGCATGACGGTTCGACGATCGTGGCGCTGTTGAACATCGACCCGTTCGAGTACACCGTCGCCGGCCGGACGTTCAAAGGCACCGTCGGCCTGGTGCGGACCGACGCGAAGGGACGGACGACGTTCACCGCGATTCGCGGGACATTCACCAAGGGCGATTGACGCGGAAGGAGCAGACGATGGATCGGCGCGAGTTCATAAAGTTGGCGGGCGTAGCCGGGGCGGCCGGCGCGCTGGCGACCGCGGGGCGTACACTGGCCCAGAGCGGCGGAAAGCCCGAGCCCGCCCGCGAGGGTGAGGTGCGCATCAAGGACGTGGAGTGCTTCCCTGCCGGTCGGCTGTATGTGCGGATCACCACCGACGCCGGCGTGGAGGGCTGGGGCGAGGTCAACACATTCTCGTCGAGCATCTCCCATGCCATCGTCAAGACCTACCGTCCGTTGCTGGTGGGGATGAACCCCACGCGGATCGAGCACATCTGGCAGATGCTGTTCCGGGCGCATCGCAACATGCGTGGCGGGCTGGCGTTTGCGGCCGCTATCGCCGGTATCGATATCGCCCTGTGGGACCTGCTGGGTAAGCTTCTCAAGCAGCCGGTCTCCACGCTGCTGGGCGGGCCCTGTCGGCGGACGTTGCGGAGTTACCCCTCGCCCAACGCCCATAAGGTGACCTCGCACACGCTGCACGAGATGGTCGAGACGCCCAGCGACATCGATCGCATCGCCGACGACGTGCACGAGACGCGCAAGAAGCTCGGCAAGGGCGGGCTGGTGATGGTCGACGGCCATGGGAAATTCACCGCGCAGGTGGCGATCCAACTGGCGAAGAAAATCGAGGACGCCGGGGTGCTGTTCTTCGAGGAGGTCGTCCCGCCGGAGAACAACGCAGATCTGATCCGCGTGAAGAAGGCGACGACGGTTCCGCTGGCGGCCGGTGAGCGGATGGCGACGATCTGGCCGTTCCGCGAGATTCTCGAAGCCCGCGCCGTCGACGTGCTCAACGCCGACATCGTGGAGGTCGGCGGGATCAGCCAGATGAGGAAACTCGCGGGAATCGCCGAGCTGTATGACGTGCCGCTGGCGCCGCACAGCACGCACTCGGCGATCGGGTTGGCGGCCAGTCTGCACGTGGCTGCTTCGGTGAACAATTTCCTCGTGCACGAGGCGTACTCGCACATCGCCAACGGCCCGTCGTTTGTCGGTTCGCTGGAGTGGACGAAGAACAAGACCGCCGTCAAGCTGCCCGACGGTGCGGGGCTGGGCGTGAACGTGGACCTCGACGGACTCAAGGCCGCCGTCGCGAAACGCGCGGAGAAAGCCACCGGTCTCAAGAAGGCCTACTTCCTCAACGACGGTTCCGTCGCCGATCGGTAGGACATCGCACGGAGAACCCGCTACTCCCTCAGCCGACGGGCTGTTTCGCTGAAGTCCGCCGGGTCGGCGTCGCGGTCGAGGACGGCGATCGTGAATCCCAGCGTCCACGTGCCCGGTTTCACCTGGTACTGCTCCAGCGTGTCGGGTCCGCAACTCTGGCCGCCCATACCTCGCTGGCGGGCATCCAGCGTGAGGAACGTTTCGTCGCGGTGGACCACTTCGTTCGTGTGGAACGCGGCGTAGAGGTCCTCCTGCGAGGCGTGCAGCGCGGAGAACTCCAGCACCTCGTCGGCAGCAATCAGCAGCCGGGATGTTTCGCTGCCCAGCGTGACCCATCGCATGTCGGTCCGGTTGCCGCACTCTTGGGGCAGGATGTAAGGGACGTACATCTCGCTGACCGTTGTGGCGTATCGGCCGACGAACGCTCCGCTGTTGCGGTCGATGTAGTTCTCCCAGGGTCCGCGGGCGAGATACTCCACCTGCTCGAAGCCAGGTGGCAGCGTCAGCCTCACGCCCACGCGCGGCAGGTCCGGGAGGGACTTGTCGACCTTCACCGTATGCTCGGCGTGGAGCGTACCGTCCGGGCGAAGCGTCCACTTCTGCATGTGGCGGATCGCGCTGGTCTTGCCACCGGCAGCAGCGGAATGCTCGGCCCGCACCACCACGCAGCCGTCTTCGCTGCGGGCGGCGGCTTTGAGGAGCTTCGGTGAGACCTTGTCCAGTCCGGCCTCCAGCCAGCGCCCCAGGGGTTTGTTCTTTTGGCCGGTCCAACCCTTTATGCCGTCGTTGTCGGTAGGCGCGCGCCAGAGGTTCAGCTCACACGCAGCTGCCAGCAGCGGCTGGCCATTCCGCTCGATCTCGATCAGCTTTCCGATGCCCAGGTCGAACGTGGCTGTCACGCCGGCTGACGACGCGCGGACGATGTTGTCCTCCCGGACCATCTCGACCGGCTGGGATGCGGAGGTCGCCTTCGTCTTCCGGGCCCGCGCCTTGAACGGCAGGGCGAACTGCTCGGCGGCAACGCGATGGCCCGCCTGGGCCCACGGCGTGTCACGACGCCGGCGGAATTCGACCGTCAGCAAGCACTCCTCCCCGGGCTTGAGGTCGGGCTTCTCCAGCGGGATCTCGATGCGTTCGGACTGCTGCGGCGCGAGTGTGAGCCGTCCCAGCTTGCCTTCCTGCACGGTTTCACCGTCGATGGTCACTCGCCACGTGCCCGCGAGGTCCGAAAGGTCCGTGAAGAACCGCTTGTTGATGACGTCGATGATTCCTTTCTTCAGGTTCACCGCGCGGAGGCCGACCGGTTGCAGGACCTTTTTGAGTTCGTGCATCGCCGGGTGTGGTGTGCGGTCCGGCCAGATGAGGCCGTTGATGTTGAAATTCCGGTCGTTTGGCTCGTCGCCGAAGTCCCCGCCGTACGCCCAGAACTGTCGGCCTTGCTCGTCGGTCTTGCGCAGGCCCTGGTCGATCCAGTCCCACACGAACGCGCCCTGCAGGTTGGGGTATTTCTCGATGACGTCCCAGTATTCCTTGAGATTGCCCGAGGAGTTGCCCATCGCGTGGGCGTATTCGCAGGGAATCAGCGGTCGGGGGTCCTTGGTTGTCCGGGCCCACTGGTCCATGGCCGAGACTTGCGGATACATCGGACAGACGACGTCGGTCGCCAGTGCGCCGCGCACCTCGCTGGGGTCTCCGTTGTATCGCCAGCCTCGCCCCTGCCAGCGGATCGCCCCCTCGTAGTGCAGCAGGCGCGCGGGGTCGTAGCCACGAATCCAGCCGGCGATGGCGTCGTGGTTGGGGCCGTATCCGCTCTCGTTGCCCAGCGACCACATGAGAATGCAGGGGTGGTTCTTGTCCCGCAGGACCATCCGTTTGCCACGGTCGAGGAAGGTCGGTGTCCAGCTTTCCTCGCGGCAGAGGCGGTGATAGTGGTGGTGACACTCGATGTTGGCTTCGTCGATCACGTACAGCCCGAGTTCGTCGCAGAGGTCGTAGACCATCTCGGGGTTGGGGTAGTGGCTGGTGCGGACGGCGTTGATGTTGAACCGCTTCATCAGCGTCAGGTCGGCCAGGATGTCCTCGCGCGAGAGCACTTTCCCGGTGGTCTGATGGTGGTCGTGACGGTTGACGCCTTTGAGCAGGATCGGTTGACCGTTGAGAAGCAACTGACGGTTGTGAACCTCGATGCGGCGGAAGCCCACGCGCATCGAGGTGCATTCGATGAGCTCACCGGCCGCATCCTGCAGAGACACGACCAATGTGTAGAGGTTCGGGGTCTCGGCGGTCCAGGGCTTGACCCGGCCGACGGGCGTTTCCAACGTGACCACCGGGCCCTGTCGAAGACGCTCTGCCGTGTTGAACTCCTCGGTGAGGTCCTTGCGCAGAGCGCTCTTGCCGGTCGGCGAGAGCAGCTCGACGCGGACCGATCCGGTTTCGCCAAAGGCTTCCAGCCCGCCGAGGGTGACGTCGACAGCCAGGTCGCCGTGGGTATTGTTCTCGCGCAGCGTCGGATGGGCGAAGACGTCGTCAATCCAGGTCGGCCCGGTCGCGTAGAGGAAAATGTCGCGATGAAACCCCGCGTGCCACCAGTGGTCCTGGTCCTCCACGTACGACCCGTCGGACCAGCGAATGACCATCGCCGCCAGCGTATTGGTTCCGGGTTTGAGGGCGTCGGTGACGTCGAACTCCGCCGGCAGACGGGAACCTTTCGCAAAGCCGATCTCGGTTCCGTTGACCCAGACCTTCAGGCAGCTCTCAAAGCCCCCGAAATGCAGCACGACGCGTCGACCCGCCCAGCCGGCGGGAAGGGTGAACGTTCGCCGGTAGAGCCCGGTGGGGTTCTCCTCGGGCACCGCCGGCGGGTCGGTGGCGATGGGCATGGTGATGTTGGTGTAGATCGGTATGTCGTAGCCCTGCATGGTGAACAGGGAGGGCATCTCGACCTGGTCCCAGTCGTCGTCCTGAAATTCCGGTGCGGCGAAGTCGGCTGGGGCGTTCAGGGGGCGATCGGCGAGAGCGAATCGCCAAGGCCCGTTGAGCGATCGAACCCAGGGCGACTCGTCGGAGACGTTGGCGACGGCCAGGTCGCGGCTGGGATAGGGGGTGAGCGTCGCTCGGCCTGGATGGCGCCCGACGGCGGGTGTGGACGGGTCGGTCCAGAAACGGTTGGGGTGCTGCATGGGATCGCCTTTCGTTGAGGTCCGGATTGGCGGACATGATAGCAGAATCCCCACTTGCTGCACGGGAATTACAGCGATCGATGGAAAAGGTCAGCCGGTATGCCATTCCCCGCAAAATGGCAGATTTCGGTGAACAATTCACCGTTGCAGCATGTCTGAATAGTTGCTCGTGCATGGTCTTCGGCGCGATTCTCTGCGCACCGTTGCGACGGGCGGATACATCCGGGGGCGGGTCCATGAAGGGGATCGCGCCGCAAAACGGAAAAAGAAACGAACACATCGTGTTGTTGCATCGACTGGGGTATTGAAGCGTACCCGGGAGGCAGGGCAGCTGCGGATGCAGGACTGGGACGGAATCGTAGCAAAATACGGGCCGGTCGCGTGGTCGACTGCGCTGCGGATGGTGTCCAATCGTGAGGACGCCGCCGACGTGGTGCAGGAGGCGTTCGTGGCGGCAGTGCGCATGTCGCGTCGCCAGGAGATACGGAACTGGCGTGCGCTGATGATCCGCCTGGCGACGGTTCGTGCGATCGATCGTCTCCGTTCACGTGGTCGGGAGAAAGACCGCCGCACCAGCGGGGTGGATCTCTGCGGGCACGCCGATGAAAACTGCGATCCGACGTTGGCGCCCGAGCAGGCCGAGCTGGCCGCCAGGTTGAAGATGTCGCTGGTGGAATTGCCGCCCCGGCAGGCGAAGGCGTTCGCGCTGCGTTATCTCAGTGATCTGAGCTACCGGGAAATCGCCGAAGAAATGGGCATGGAAGCTGGGCACGTCGGTGCTCTGCTTCACCGTGCCCGCGCCAAACTCCGGGATCTGGTTTCGGCACAAATGCCGACCCCCGACGCCTGACGAGGTCGATGCGATGGACATGGACGAGACGTACCAGCCGGACGGAATGGAGCTTCGGGCGGCCGAGGCGCTGCGCAACGCTCATGCGAATGAGCCCTGCCCGCCGGAAGTGCTCCAGCGAGCGAGCCTGGCGGTGCACGCCGAGTTGGCGACCAGCCCGACGCGATGCACTGCCGGAGAGATCGATACCGAACCACCGGGGCGAACGTGGATCGGACGGCGCATCGTGCAGCTGCCTTTCTGGTGCAAAGTCGCTGCCGCCGCGGTGATTATCATCGGCTTCGGTGGCACGGTGAACATGCTGTTGACCGGCGGCGGGTACAAACCCGTGTTGGCCGACGTGCGCGAGCGAATCTCCGCGGCGAAGACGATCGGCTTCACCGCCCGGGTCATTCCCCCCGGCGACGCCGAAAGCTCCCAGTTTCGTGTGCAGTTCCGCCGGCCTGGCTGGGTTCGGCAGGAAGCGCCCAGCGGCATCGTCAGCGTGCTGGACTTCTCCACCCGCCAGGGGCTGACGCTGATTCCCGCCCAGAACCGTGCCATCCGCCTGACGTTGGGCAATTTGGCCGACCCGAGCAGCCTGCGTGACGGGCGATGGAACTTCGTCGCGGATGTCCGCGATCTGCTGGACTCGCCCAACGTTCGGCCGCTGGGTTCGCGGCGGATCAACGGGCGCGTCGCTTCCGGGTGGTACGCACAGGCCGGTCGGCGCTGGCTGCGGGCTTGGCTGGACTCGGAAACCGGCGAACCGTTGCGGATCGTGATGGCAGGCCCGCTGGGGCACGGACGGGTGGTGCTCAGCGAGTTCGACTTCGACGCCGAGCTGGACGATGAACTTTTCAGCCTGTCGGCCCCGGAAGGATATCAACTCGAACCGGGCCCGCCGCTGAACGTCGCAGCCGCCAATGAACGCGACCTGGTCACCGGACTGGGGCTGCTGGCCAAGCTCCGCGGCGGGGTGTTCCCGGATCAGCCCGCCCTGTGGACGCCCGACGTGGGCAGGATCGTCAGCGGCGATCTGGAGTACGACGAGATCACCACACTGGTGGCGTCGCTGACGCGCATGAGCGTGTTCCTCTGCTCGCTGCCGGACAGTGCGAGCGAATGGCACTACTGCGGATCGGGCGTGAAGCTCGGCGAGCCGGACACCGTCGTGCTCTGGTGGAAACAGCGCGGCAAGGATCACGCCCGGGGCATTTTCGCCGACCTCACCGTGCGGGACATCCCCCTGTCGGCCGATGGCGGAAAAACTCTCTCGGACGTCAAATGTCCACCCACCGTTCCGGCCGAGTGACCGTGCCGATGACGCGCCGCGGAAGGGCGCCGGCGGCAGCGGCTTACCGGTAGTCGGCCAGTTTGACGGTTTCACCCGGACGGGTGAGTGCGTCTTCTGCCGCAAACGCCAGCCGCATTGTTTCCAGGGCTCCGCTCGATGCGTCGACGGCCTCTCCGCCGGCGGCGACCTGTCGGATGAACCGCAGAAGCAGCCCGAGCATGTCGTGGTGGGACTTGTCGGGCACGTTGGGGCTGAAGGTCTCGGTCCTCTCGAAGACGGTGTCCTTGTTCTCGATGTCGAACCGGAACAGGTGCAGGTCCTCGCCGTAGATTTCCATCTTGCAGCTGGCGGCGTCGCCGACGAGCGAGACGTTGAACTCGTGGCCGGGCACGGTGCGCCAATCCGGATGGAACGGGACGGCCTCGCGGTAATAGGTCGGCGCGCGGTCGTGGAACACCTGGAAGTTCGCCACGGCCCCGTTGGCGGCGGTGAGCATGAGCGTCACGTTGGCGGGGACGTCGTCGGGGTAGAACGGCAGGGGGTTTTTCGGCGGGACAAACGCGGTGACTTTGTCGATGGGCCCGAGGTAGCTGCGGATCATGTCCAACTGGTGGATGCCGCAATGGAAAATGATTCCCCCGCCGCGACTGCGATCGAGCTTCCAGATCTCGTCGGGCGAGGCGTGCGGGTCGATCGACCACCAGTGGCCGCGGGAGTCCAGCACGCTGGCCCACTGCAGCGTTCCGAAGTAGCCCTCGTCCACGAGCTGCTTGAGTCGCGACGTCATCGTCCCGTGCATGTACTCGAAGCCCACCTGGATGTGTCCGGGCGAGTTCTTCTCGGCTTCGACCATGGCGACGCAGTCTTCCAGCGTGGCGGCCATCGGTTTTTCGAGATACACGTGGCAGCCGGCCTGGAGGGCCTTGATTGTCGGGTCGCGGTGATGCTCGTTGGCGTTGACCACGCAGACGACGGCCGGCTTTTCGTCGACATCAAGCAGTTCCTCGATGGTGCTCACGCCCGGGACGCCGTACTTCTGGTGGAGTTCTTCCTGGCGGGCAGGGGTCCGGGTGACAATGCCCGTGACGCGCATGTCCGGCTGTCGCTGAAGCGACCGGATGAAGCCCTCGCCCACGCGGCCGCCGCCTACGATTCCAACGGGTATCTGATTGTCCGGCATGCTGGTGTCCTCTCGGTGATGAGTTCGATGGAGCCCCATGCTAGATGCCCGCCTTGTGGCGGTCAAGCAGGCGTCGGGAGGCGCACGGTCGAACGGGCCGGTCCCGGCCGAAATCTGCGTGAAAACCATCGCCGCAATTTGCCTCCTGCCCAGGCGTATTCTACGTTCTTTTCGTGCCCCGGCTGCCCTCGGCGATTCTCGCCGGCCGGGGTGGTTCGCTCGCTCGCGAACCCCGAAGGACCCTGCCTGGCGGAAGGTCCGCGCGCCGGTGTTTGCACCGGTCTTGCGCGCTTCCCGCCGGGGAGATGCAACAAGCTCTTTGCTGCACTGTGTGTTCTGTGTGACGTTGCCATGTGGCCATGCCGGCTTTGGACGTCGGATCCGTGGGGTCCGGCGTCCGGGCCGGTTGGTCGACACGATCACCGTCCGCGCGTGGGCGCGGGCACACACGCTCGAAAGGAAGGGAAGCAAATGTCGATGTCCATTCAATCCGTTGGTGCGACGATGGGGCAGATGACCCTGAAGAACCCGGTTGGAAGTCTCGGCCATGCCGCATCGGCCATGAAGAACTGGAACAAGAAGGAAGCCGCCCAAGTGCATTCGCCGGTGGTGTTGGCCGAGCATATCGCCAACGCCGGCGTCATGAACGGCGCGGGCCAAGGCGTGAACTGCCTGGCCTGATCGGGGGATTGCAGCAGACCGATCATCCCCGGTTGCGGGGGTGCGATGATTGATTCGGGGGGACGGCGGCGGGTCCGGTAAACGGGCCCGTCGCTTCCTCTTTTTCGGGGCGAATTCACGCCAAATGCACCGGCGGGCATTGCAATCTCCCGGCAGTGGGGTAGGATCCAAACCCATCGACGTTGCTGTTCCCCTCGACCGCTGGAGGTCCCGTGAAGCTGGCGAAGCAGGCGAATATCCTTTCTCATCGATACGATCGCGAGCGCCCGGTCCGTTCGCTGTGGTTTCTCTACGCCGAGGAGCGGGGACGGATCGGCCTATCGCTGGTGTTCTATGTCCTCAAGCATTCACCGGTCTGGCTTTGGCCGGTAGGGATGGAATGGATCACCTCGGCGGTTCTGCTGGGCTGGCCGGAGGGGCTTTGGCCGATGCTGTACAGCGGGGCGTTGGTGGGGTTGATCTTCGTCCAGAACATCCCGTCGCACATGGCGTTCATGAAGCTCTTCTCCCGGGCGAAGCGGAACATGGAAGCCCGTCTGCGCGGGGCGATCATCCGTCGCCTTCAGGAACTGTCCATCGCCTACCACGATCGCACGCGCTCGGGGAAGCTGCAGGCGAAAGTCCTGCGCGACGTCGAAGCAGTCGAGCGACTCTCCCACATGCTGATCAACAGCATGCTCCCGGGCATCCTGGGCATGCTGGTCGCCATCATCTACACCGTGCTTCGTGAACCGGCGGTGGCGGGCTTCTATGTGGTGGCCATCCCCGTCGGGCTGATCATTCGCGGCGTGTTCCGCAGCCGAATCCGCAAGCGCAACCGCGAATTCCGTGGCCGGGTGGAAGAAATGTCCGGCCGGGTGAGCGAGATGATCGAGATGATCCCCATCGCCCGGGCCCACGCGGTGGAGGATGAAGAGATCCGCCGCGTCGACGCCGAACTGGACCACGTCCGCGAGCGGGGATACCGCCTGGACCTGATCAACGCGCTGTTCGCCTGCGCCAACTGGGTGACGTTCAATGTGATCCGCCTGTCCTGCCTGATGGTCACAAGCTACCTGGCGATGCGATATCCTCAGCGGCTGGGCCTGCCGCAGGTGGTGCTGTACCAGGGGTTCTTCGAGGTGATTCTCCGGTCGGTCATGCAGGTGCTCAACGCCTACCCGATGATCGCCCGCGGGTTCGAGTCGATCTACTCGATCGGCGACGTGCTCCAGTGTCCGGACATCGAGAACAATGAGGGAAAGCGACGGCTGGACGAGGTCGACGGGGAGTTCACCTTCGAGAACGTCACGCTGGTGTACCCGGAAACCCAAACCCCGGCGGTGAAGGATTTCAACCTGCACGTCGAGCAGGGCGAGTCGGTGGCGTTCGTGGGCGAGAGCGGGGCGGGCAAGACCTCCGTGATGAGCCTGCTGATCGGCTTCCATCGCCCTACCGAGGGACGCATTTTGCTGGACGGGAACGACATGTCCGAGCTGGATCTGCGAACCTACCGCAACCACCTTGCCGTCGTGCCGCAGACGCCGCTGCTGTTCTCCGGATCGCTGCGGGACAACATCGCCTACGGGCTGGGCGAGGTGGAAGAGGACCGCGTCTGGAACGCCCTGCGCGACGCCAATGCCCTGGAGTTCGTCGAAAAAATGCCCGACGGGCTGGACACCACCGTCGGCGAGCGCGGCTCGACACTCTCGGGCGGTCAGCGTCAGCGAATCGCCATCGCCCGGGCCATTATTCGCGATCCGCGGGTGATTATCCTGGACGAGGCGACCTCCGCTTTGGACCTCCGCAGCGAGGCGCTGGTTCAGGAGGCGATCGAGCAGCTCATCTCGGGGCGGACGACGTTCGTGGTGGCGCATCGGCTTTCGACGATTCGCCATTGCGGCCGAATCGTGGTGATGCGCGACGGCCTGGCTGTGGAGATCGGCACCCACGAGGAGCTCCTCGCGCAGGGAGGGGAATATGCCCGCTTCCGGGCGCTGCAGACGTGAGTCAGGAGGAACCGGCAACGGACAAGCGGTTGCCGGCTGCCGACAATGCCTTACTGCAGTTCGATTGTTCTCCCGTCGAGGACGGACTGAATTTCCGCCCTCGCCACGCGCAGGGCGTCGAGAGCTTCCTCGCCGGTCGCGCAGCAGGGCGATTGGCCGTTGCGGACGCACTCCAGGAAGTGACTGAGCGCTTCGCGGTATCGACAGCGTACCGGCAGGTGTGGCCGTTCGACCCGGCCGTCCTGGTGGCGAATGGTCAGTCCGACCGCTTCGGTCGAGTGATACTCCGCCGAGGCGCGCTGGAACTCCAGCACCGCACCCACGTGCAGCGGGTCGGCGTCATGCACCCAGCCGCCCTCGGCGGTCACCTCCGGGCCCTGCGGGCCGAAATCGTACCTCGTCTGGATGTAGCTCACGCCGCCATCGTCCTCTTGCACGCCTGAGGAAGTGACGGCCCGGGGCATGCCCAGCCACCAGAGCACCACGTCGACGTCGTGGATGTGCAGGTCCAGCGCCGCCAGCCCGCTGCGGTCGCACCGCGAAACCCAGTCGCCCGCGGAGTCCGTCGGCCAAACAGCCAATCGCTGCAGCGAGAGGTACTTCAGCGGACCGAGAGTCTGATTCCGCACGAGGTCGCCCAGCAGTTGATACTCCGGGCGGAATCGCAGGAAGTGCCCGACCATCAGCACACAGCCCGTTCGCCGGGAGGTATCGAGCATCGCCTCGGCATCGCGGGGGTCCACGGCCAGGGGTTTCTCGCAGAAGACGTGCGCCCCGGCCTCCATGGCGGCGACGGCTGAGGCGCGGTGCAGGTCGGTCGGAAGGCAGATGTCCACGATGTCAGGCCGATGTGCGAACAGGTCGTCCAGTTCCGTGCAGCCCTTCACGCCGGCGGGGAGGTCGGTCAGTCGCTGCGGGATGGAATCGCAGACGGCCAGGACGCGCGCAGCGTCCAGCGACTGCCAGGTCGACAGGTGAGCCCTGCCGACCGCTCCGTTCCCCGCGATGCCCACCGTGTATGTCACCAGCGTTCTCCGTTGCTCAGGTCAGGTCTTTACCACCCGGCCATGCACGTCCATGTGGCGGTCCGTAACGAGTTCCACGATCAGTCCTTCCAGCCCGACGCCGGCCAATTGCGATCGGACCTCATCGGGAGTATAGGCGCTGAGAAGCGAGCGGTGGAATTCTTCTTTGAGCATGGCCGACTCGCCGCCGGCATGCGCAGCCACCAGGTCGGCCGCCATGGTCGACGTCGCGGGTCTGGCCAGG
>CAZYIH010000004.1:0-27115 GCA_964646915.1 uncultured Planctomycetaceae bacterium
CTTTCCGACGTTTGTGCGCCCGAGGAACTCGCGCAGGTCTCCCGGTTGGTGGCGATGCACAACCGGCGTAACACCGTCGGCTGCAGCGTGGCCGAGCGCATTGTGCAGGACGCCGACGTGCTGGACCACTTCGGGGCGATGAGCGTGTGGATGGCGTTTCACTGGAACGCCGCTCACGAAGACCCGCCGCAGGAGTGGATCGCCTACTACCAGGGCGAGAAGAACCAGCAGTATCTCGCCTCGGCGCGGGCGAGCCTGAACTTCGCCGCTTCCGTCGAGGCGATGGACCGGAGGCTGGCGATCGAATCGCGATTTCTCGATGAGTTTCGCCGGGAGTTGGGTGGTCGGCTGTGATATCGCAGAACAACAGGGGCGCATCGGGCGTCTTGGAGGAGTAGAATCGCCCTCGATGCATATGCGAAAGGTGGGATGAGGACATGGGACGATGGCTCTGTGACATTCTCGCTCGTTCGGCAGCAGGCTGGATGGTCTGCACGGCGGCAGTGCTGACGCTGGCGTGCGGTGCCCTGGCCGATACCGATTCGTCCGACGCCAATGACGTGGACGAGGCCGTCCTGCGCCGGCTGAGCGAGGCGGGCATCGAGCCGACCGAGAAGGGGATCCGCTCCTGGCTGGTGGACCTGAAACCCAGCGCCGACCACGAGAAGCGGGCCCGGGAGGCCTTGAAGCTGCTGGGCTCGACCGACTGGCGGAAACGCGAGCAGGCCACCGCGACGCTGCTGTCGCTGCCGGCGGTCCCGAACGACCAGCTCGAACAGGCTACCCAGAGCGACGATCCGGAAGTCGCCGCCCGCGCGAAGGAGGTCCTCCGCCGTCGCGGGGAGGGCATCTCGCCGATCCTGCGTGCGTCTTTCCGGGTGATCGGCGCCCGGGGCTATCTCAGCTGCCTGGAACCGATGCTGAATGTCCTGCCCCTGTGCCGCAAGGCGCATGTCCGTCGGTCGGCCGGCGAGGCGCTCAAGGCCATCGCCAAACGCGGCGACTTCGAGACGATTCGGCGGGCATTTGACGCCGGCGGGCCCCAGATGCGCATAATTCTCATCGAGCCCCTTGCCGTCTCGCTGGGCCCGGATCGCAGCGAAACGCTCACCCAATGGATGAACCGCGGCAAGCCCGAGATCCGCATCCGGGCGGCAGTGGCGATGCTGAATCTGCAGAACCGCGCCGGACTCAGGGGACTGGTGGACCTGCTGGACGCCAACGATCCGCAGGTTCGATCGCAGTCGGTCTCGGCGCTGCGGGCGGTGACGGGGCAGTATTTCGGCCTGAACCCGACCGAGTCGGCGAAGGGTCGCCAGGCGGGGATCAAAAAGTGGTCACAATGGGTCGACCAGAAGGGCGGCTCGGCCAAGCTCCGCATGCCTGCTCGCCTCGTTCAGGGCTGTCGCGGGGACATGGGGGGCAACTACCTCGTGGCGTGCGGCTACAAGAACAAGGTTGAGGAGGTCGACCCTCGCGGCAAGGTTGTCTGGTCGCACGAGGTGAAGGGGGCCTGGAGCGCCGAGAAGCTCCCCGATGGAGACGTGCTCATCGCCGCGTATTCCGAGAATAAGGTGATCGTCGTCAACGCCAAGGGCCTGCGGGTCTGGGAATATGATGTGAACTGCCTCAACGCCGAACTGCTGCCCAACGGGAATTACCTGGTGGCCAACTACAGCGGCAATCGGGTGATCGAGGTCACCCGCGAGAAGACGATCGCCTGGAGCTACAAGACCCCGGCAACCTGCGCCGACGCCGAGCGTTTGCCGAGCGGGAACACACTGGTGGCCGCCGGCAACTCTGTGCAGGAAGTCACGCCCGAGGGGGAAGTGGTCTGGGAGCACGACTTCGGCACGCAGGTGTACAGCGTTCAGCACCTGCCCAACGGCAATGTGCTGGTCGCGCTGCTCAGCCGAAACCGCATTGAAGAGATGAACCGGGACAAGAAAGTGGTCTGGTCGCACAGCGCGAACAGCCCTGTCGACGCGTTTCGCCTGCCGAGCGGCAATACACTGATTACAGAAAACAGCGTCGCCTACGAAATCACGCCGGAGGGCAAGAAGCTCTGGTCCCGCGACGGGCTCAGCTACGGGAGTCTGAGGAAGTAGTCTTATCCGGCATTGAATCGGAACGGAGCCGCATTGAATTACCGCATCATCAGTATCGGAACCTGTTCGCAGAATCGCCTCTGGGGCGAGAACGCAGCCGTCCGCACCGCTCACGCCACCACCACGCTCGTGGAAGACGACGACAAGCGGATTCTCGTGGATCCGTCGCTGCCGGCACCCATCCTGGAAGCGAAGTTCTTCGAGCGCACCGGCAAACGGTTGGCCGACGTGACGGACGTGTTCCTCACCACGCTTCGCCCGACCCATCGACGGGCGCTGGGCGAGTTGGCCGGCGCGCGGTGGCACGTGCATCAGCCCGAGCTGGAGGCCTATCGCGACCATCTGCAGGGCCTGCTGGAGAGCGAGGATCGTCTCGAACAGGAAGACGCCACCAGTGTCCGTCACGACCTGGATCTGCTGGCGAAGTGCCAACCCGCCCCCGAGCGGTTTTCCTCCCAGGTGCAGCTGTATCCGCTGCCGGGCCCGTCGGTGGGCTCAGCGGGTCTTGTGCTCACGCCGACCACCCAGACCATCGTCATCGCCGGCGACGCCGTCCTGACGGCCGACCACTTTCAGGCCGGGCAGGTCTGGGAGGGATGCGTGGACATGGACGCCGCCCAGGAATCGTTCCAGGAGCTCTACGAGGTGGCCGACGTGATCGTCCCCGGGCACGACAACCTGCTGATGCGCACCCAGAACTGGCTTTAGCCCCGTCGCCTTGGCCGCTATACTGCCGCCAGCCGCATGAACTCCCAGGACACACATTCCGCTGACGCCGACGCCTCGCTCTGCGAGGACGACCCCGGCGAACAACCTCCCGGAGACCCGACCAGGCCGGCCGGCTGGAAAGGCGGGCGCTGATGGACTGGGGAGCCTTTCTTCTGCAGGAATTCTGGGCCCTGATGGGGTTGCTGGTCCTGCTGGGGTTCAGCGGATTCTTCAGCGGCACGGAGACCGCGCTGTTCAACCTCACCCGCGGGCAACTCTATCGCATGGGTCGGTCGGGTCACCGCCTGGATCGCCTCGCCGCCAGGATCATGCGCCGCCCGGAGAGGCTGCTCAACTCGCTTCTGCTGGGCAACATGCTGGTGAACGTCGCCTACGCCGGGAACAGCGCCATTCTCACCGTGGGAATCGGGCAGGCGCCCGGTGCGACCGGGCTGGACATGGCCATCCTGACGCTCACGACGCTGCTGGGGCTGATCCTTCTCGGCGAGGTCACCCCCAAGATGCTCGCCTTTCGGCTGGGCGAGAGATGGGCGGTACTCGGGGCAGCTCCGATCGCGCTGTTCGCGCGGGTGATGGCCCCGGTCCTCTGGCTGACCGAGAAGGTCTTCGTTGTCCCGCTGACCCGGATCATCGCACCGCGGCCGTCCGGCACGGGCGACATGACCGCCGACGAACTGGCCACGCTGCTGGATGTCTCGGCGCGGCGTGGCGTGCTGGACGACGACGCCGGAAGCATGCTGCAGGGCATCATCGAACTGACCGACCTGAGCGTGGGCGACATCATGGTGCCCCGCGTGGACATGATCGCCTGCGACGTCGACGAGACCCGGGAGCAACTGGAAGACACATTCCGGCGCACCGGCCTGCGGAAGATCCCCGTCTTCGAGGGCGATATCGACAATATCGTGGGTGTCGTGCACGCCAAGCGGCTGTTTCTCCAGCCCGAGGCCCCGGTGAAGAAGCTGGTGCGCGACGTGATCTTCGTACCCGAGGCAGCCGACCTGGAAAAGCTCCTGCTGCAGTTCCGCACGAAGCGCAGGCAGATGGCGATGGTCGTCGACGAGTACGGCGGCCTGGCCGGGTTGGTCACGTTGGAAGACGCCCTGGAAGAAATCGTCGGCGACATCCCCGACGCCGAGGGCGAGCGTTCCCGTCAGCCCGTGCAGCGAATCGGGGCCGACGCCTACCTCGTGGACGGGATGCTCTCGATTCACGAGTGGGTGGACGCCTTCCACATGGACATCACCGTCGAGCGCCATCGCACCATCGGCGGTTTCGTGGCATCGCTGCTGGGACGCATGCCTCGCGTGGGCGATGAGGCGACTTACCGGAACCTGCGGTTTGCGGTGGTCTCCATGCGGGGGCGGCGGATCGGGCAGCTCCGCGTCGAGCTGCGAAATGAGGTCAAGACATGATCGGTCAGTTGACGGACATCCTGCCGTGGCTGATCTGGGTGGTGGTCCTGTGCTTCTCGGTCACGCTGGACGCGCTGTACTCGGGGTTGGAGACGGGGATCTACCGTCTCAACCGGATCCGCCTGGATCTGCATGCCGAAGACAATTACTACCCGGCTGTGTTGCTCCAGAAGATGCTCCACAAGCCTCGCTATCTGCTGGCAACGTCGTTGATCGGGACGAACATCTGTCGTTATATCTCGACGTTCGCGATCACCTCGATGTTCCTCATGGGCGGGGCCGGCGCGAACGCCGACGTCTACACCGTGGCGCTGACGACACCGGTGCTGTTCATCCTGGGCGACGCGGTTCCGAAGAACTGCTTTCAGCGGCTGGGCGAACGTCCGGTGTACGCCCTGGCACGGTTCATCCGCATCAGCGATCTGCTGTTCCGTTACACGGGGCTCTCGCCGCTGGTGATTGCCCTGTCCACCGTCGTCATGAAGCTTACCGGCTCGCGCAAGGCGGGCAGCGACCCGCACTGGCAGGACCCCATCGGAACCGCGATGGCCGAGGGACACGCCAGCGGGGCGATCACGCATTTCCAGTCGGTGATGGCCGACAGGGTCATGCGCATCGGGCAGGTGAAGGTGCGCGACGTGATGGTGCCCATGGACCGGGTCATCAAGGCCGACGCGGAGATCGCCCGGGATGAGTTGATCGATCTCTACCGCAGCCACGACGTCTCACGCATTCCGCTGATGCAGTCGGACCGGTCGGTAGCCGGTCTGCTGGACGTGTATGACGCCCTGACCAGTCCCGACGGAGCGACCCCGCGCGAGATGATGACCGAGCCAACCCTCCTGCGCGACCAGACCAGCGTGGACGACGCGCTGCTGGGCATGCAGACCGCGCACGCCGTGATGGGTGTCGTTGCCGACGAGCATGGCCGGCACGTCGGAATCGTCACGATGAAAGACCTCGTCGAGGAAATCGTCGGCGAGCTGGAAGCCTGGTAGTCCGCTGCGTGGATTACTCCTCGACCACGCCGGTGGGCCAACGGCAGAGCGTGCCCCCCTCGCCCAGCGGGTAGCCGCTCGGAATGCCCGCGCCCATCGGCCGATCCCAGCGAGCCCCGTCAATCGTGACTGCCAGTCCTCCGGCGTGTTCGATACTCGCCGCTTCGCCGCGACGGATCGCCATCACGCAGTAGACGTTCAGATGGTCGGCCGGCTCGAACTCGGCCGCCAGGTACGATCGGCCGGGGTAGAGATGCTTCACGCCCGACTGAAATGTGCGCGTCGAGTCGGGTATCCTGCGGACCTCCAGCGAGCGGGGCCGTGAGCCCAGCAGCTTCGCCGAGAGAACCGTTCCGTCCTCGGCCCTCAGGAGGAACCCCGCGTTGTTCTCAAGCAGTTCGGCCTGCAGATCCCGTCCGAACGAGAGCGTCCAGGTCCACGGGCGTCCGAGGTGGTCGTCGGCGAGGTCCAGCATCGCCACCAGCACGTCGCACCCGCCGCGTGCGGAGTAGTCCGCTCCCAGCCATCGCTCGCAGTAGGCCATGTTCACATTGCGGAGGTCCATCCCCACCACGCCGCCATGCTCGTGCAACTTGCGGTACAGAATCGCCCCGTGGTCGCGTCCTTTCGGCGAGCGTCCCTCAGCCGGGAAGAAGACCGACTGATACGCCGCGTCGCCGCGGGCCTGTCCGCCGCCCAACGCCCAGTCGTGTCCCATCGCCGCCAGGCGGATCGATCCGGCGTCGTCCTGGTGATGGCCGCCGGGATGGCTGTGCTTGGCGTACATTCCAAGGACGGCATCGTCGCCGTCGCGGTAGCGGTTCCGCAGGAAGACCAACCCCTGCCGCGAGTCGGTCACGTTGAGGGGCAGGACGTTCTCGGGCGGCTCGGGCGGCGTGTCGTAAGGGTAGCCCAGAAGGGTGAACACCCATCCGCCCCAGCGGCAAGCGAAATCTCTTTCCCCGTCGATCCCGTTGAGGCGGTCGTACATCCATCGCAGGGCGCCTTTCTGATGATCCGGCGCCAGCGCGATGGCGTTGATGGCGGAGTTGGTCCGGTTCCAGACGAGTCCCGCGTCGTTCCAGGAGAGCATCGCCCCGAAGGTTCGGTCGTTCTGTTCCGCATCGCCCACCACCTCTCGGGCGGTAGCGGTGATGTACGTCGAGGCGGCGATGTTCGCCAGGTGAGGCAGGTCGGCGACGAAGTCCGTTCCGTCCAGCCGCTTGGCTGCCAGGACCATCGGCATCCAGAAGCACGCCGGATACAGCATGTACCCCAGCCCTTCGTGGTACAACCCCGCGTCGCCGTGGTGGGCCAGAAACGGCCAGGCCCGGCCTCGCGACCAGGCGATCCCTTCGGTGAGATCCCACTTGTCGCCCTCGGCGCTGCGCGGCCGCCCGTGTGCCGCCATCGCCGCGATGGCACTGCCGGCATGTCCCACTCCCCAATGATTGTTGATCACCGCGTGCGGGTCGCCACCGTCACCGATGTGATAGAAGCTCCGGTGCAGCTCGACCAGTCGGTTGGTAATTTCGATCTGCTCTGCGGGCGTCCAGCCATCCCAGCAACATTCCAGCGACAGGGCGGTCATCAGCGACTGGCTGCCTCGTCCGAGGTTGGGCTGATCTTCCCACGCGTACACCCGCAGATACTCATACGCCCGCCGGGCGTACTGCTCGTCGCCAGTCAGCAGATGCGCCACCAGGTAGGACTGGATCAGGACATGCTTTTCGTCTTCGACGACTTTGCCGGCGCCGGGGCGATCGATCTGCGCACGTTCGGGTTCCTCGCCCGCGCGTTGCATGGCCAACTCGTAAATGGCGGCTGTGGTGGATTCGCCATCGGCCAGGCGCCTGCGGGCGGCGGCGACGTCGGATGAATCAAACCACAAACGGGGAACGGACATGGAAACTCCTCAGGATGATCGCTCGGGCGACACAGGAACAGACGGGTCGCAGGATACCTTTGCCGACCGACCTGTCAACGTTTCCTTGCGTGCGGGCCGGGCGGCGGCGAAAGTAGCACGCCCTGAAACGGCGAAAGGAACGCGGAATGAAGCGGGTGGTCTTGCTTACCCTGCACTACCACGGATCGATGCGGCGCGGCGGGTTCCACTGGCTGGCCGAGGCGTACGAACGGCTGGGCTGGGACGTGGTATTCGTCACGATCTACATCAGCCGACTCACGCAGCTGCGCGGGCAGGACCATCGGCTGCAGTACCCGGTGCTGGCCGAGGGCAATCGGGCGGTGCGTGTTCGCGAGCGGTTCACGAGCTACGTCTGGTTGACGGGGTGGCATCCGATGAATCTGCGCCTGGGGTGGCTGAACCGCGCCACCATGGGCTTGTTCGGCCTCTATGGTCGATTGCCGCTGCGGGGTCTGAGGCGGTTCGTCGAGTCGGCCGATCTGCTGATCTACGAGTCGCACGCCGGATTGCTGCTGTTCGATCGATTCCAAAAGCTCACCCCCCAGGCCCGGACGGTTTACCACGTCTCGGACAGCCTGGACGTGTTGGACGTGCATCCGGTGATCCGCCGGGCCGAGCGACGGGCAGCGCCCGCGTTCGATCGTGTTTCGTCCTGCTCGGCGACGATTCACAAGCGGTTCGAGCACCTGCCCAACGCCCACCTGGACCATCACGGGATCGACGCTGCCGCCTTTGACGTCGATCGCCCCGACCCCTACGCCCCTCACGATCGCCCGGCCGCTGTCTTTGTAGGGGCAGCCCACATGGATGGAGACTTCCTCGCGCGGGCGGCGCGGGTTCGTCGCGACGTGGACTTCCATGTGATCGGGCCGATCCCCGACCTGCCGCGCGACGCCAACGTCATCGGCCACGGACCCATGCCCTTCGAGCAGACCGTGGCCTGGCTGAAGCACGCGGACATCGGCCTGGCGTGCTGGCGGTATCGCCCCGGGGCCGAGTCGTTCACCGACACACTCAAGATCATCCAGTACACCTACTGTCGGCTGCCGATCGTCGCTCCGGATTTCATACGCACCGATCGACCCGGCGTGGTGACCTATCACCCCGGCAGCGACGCGTCGATCGCGTCGGCCCTGGACGAGGCGCTGGCGATGGACCGGAAACGCGTCGAGGTTTCATCCCTGCAAACGTGGGAGCAGCTGGCGGGGACACTCGCCGGCCCGTTGGCGTCAGAGGGCGGGCTGGTCAGCGGCGGCGTTCGGCGATGAGGGATTCGATCACGCGGTTGTGTTCCCGTGCGGTGCGCGCCCATCCGTATTGCCTCACGTGCTCCAGGCCGACGGCCATTCGTTCGCCGCACCAGTCTTCGTCGCGGAGGGCGCGTTCGAGGGCCCGCGCCCAAAGGGTTGCGTCCCGGGGATCCAGCAGCGTAGCCGCCTCGGCGGCGACCTCCCGGAAGACGGGGATATCCGAACAGAGCACCGGGGACGGAGCGGCCATCGCCTCGACGATCGGCAGGCCGAACCCTTCGTAGGTACTGGGCACGAGGGTGGCTTTTGCGCCGGCCAACAGGACAGCCGCCTGGGCGTCGCTGACGTAGCCGCACATCAGCACATCGTCGGCGGCGGGGTGGTCGGCGAGGGCTCGGCAGTAGGGTGCGTCGCCCCATCCGACGCTGCCGGCCAGCAGGAGCGTCGCGTTGGCGCGCGTTGCGGGCGACACCGCCTGCCAGGCGTCCAGCAGGAGGGGGATGTTCTTTCGCGGCTCGAGCGTGCCCAGGTGCAGCACGAACGGGCGGTCCAGCCCGAGGTGCGATAGCAGGTCCGCCGGTTCGCCGGGCGGGGGGCGCAGCTC
Organism: uncultured Planctomycetaceae bacterium; assembly: GCA_964646915.1. Taxonomy (GTDB): domain Bacteria; phylum Planctomycetota; class Phycisphaerae; order SM23-33; family SM23-33; genus CAZFPT01. The sequence goes on from CAZYIH010000004.1 coordinate 9,032, forward strand.
GCGCGGGGCTTCGGGGATGACGTCGATCGCGTCGGGCGGAACAGCCAGCAGCGCCGCGAGCCGATCGGCGGTGAACTGCGACGGCGTGATCCATCGGGTGGTGGTCCGCCGGGCCGGGGCGACGTCCGTTTCGTACCACGCCACGCGGTCGGCAGGGTGCCACTGGGGATGGTCCAGCACGGAGAGGTCATGCACGGTGGTCACGGTGGGCAGCGGCGTGGGAATCGCCAGGTGGTTGGGTTCCCAGACGGCGGCGACGCGTCGGTGACGTGACCGTGCGGCGAAGGCGGCGGCGTAGCTTCGTTGCAGGTGGTGCCGCACCGGATGCCCCAGCCTCCACGGGCGTCGGCCGGTGCGGTCCAACTCGCGGAGCGGGCGAAGCGGGAGCGGCTCGAACAGGTCCACATCGCGGCGGCAGGGGTTGGGCCAATCGCGCCGGTGCAGCAGGTGGGTACACAGGCCGGTAAGCTGATGCTCGGCGTCGCCGGGCCAGTGGCGCAGAACGTTGTGAAGGTACATCGCCACGCCCGTTCCGCCACGATACAGGCAACGATCGTTGACCAGGATTTCCCCACGAGGGCTCGCGCTGTCGCTCATCGCCGCGATTGTACCGGCCGACCGGTCCGATGCAAACGGTCCTGCCGCGGGGAGGCCGGCGCGAACAGAAGCCCCCGCCGCGGAGGCGAGGGCGCAGGGGTGTTGGCTGTCGGATGGCGAGGACTATCGGCCGATGATGACGGTGGCGGTTCCGTCTTCGTTCTGGGTCACGTTGATCGGTCCGTCGGACGATTCGCCCGAGCTGCTGGACGACGAGTCGCCGTCATCGTTGCCACGTCCGGTCCGCTGTCGCCATTGGCGAATGCGTTTGCGAATGGCTTCGCGGTCGGCCTGGTGTTTGGCCTTCTCTTCCTCGCTGAGCTCGCCGTCTCCGTCGGCGTCGTAGCGACGCAGGATAAACTCTTGCCGCCGTTCTTTCCAGGCGGCTCGGCGTTCCTCGCGTGAGATCTTGCCGTCCCCGTCGGTATCGTACTTCTTGAGCATTCCGGCGCGGGCGGCTTCGCGGGCGGCGCGGCGTTCGTCCTCGCTGATCGCTCCGTCGCCGTCGGTGTCATACTTCTTGATCATCTCGGCCCGCTTTTCCGCGGCGCGTTTCTTCCAGTCGGCCAGGCGGTCTTCCATTTTCTTCTTCGCAGCTTCGTAGGCGGCGTTTTCTTCTTCGTTGAGTTCGCCGTCGCCGTCGGTGTCGTACTGGCGCATCATGCGTTGTTCCATCCGACCCTTGAAGGTTTCCATGACGGCCTTCCCGGCGGCCTTCATTTCGTCCTCGTTGAGCTTGCCATCGCCGTCGGCGTCGTGTTTCTGGACGAAGGCGGCCTGGCGGTCTTTCCAGAGCCGGCGCATCTCGTCGCGGCTGAGTTTGCCATCCCCGTCGGCGTCGTACTTCTTGCGCGTCTCATCGTCGAGGGTGCCCCGGCGCCTGGCGGGCTGGGTTCCCTGGGCGAGGGCGGCAGCCTGTCCGGGCAGCTTGCCGGAAGCGAGCGATTTGTTCAGCGCGTCGCGCTCGTCGCCGGTCAGTCGGCCGTCCTTGTTGGCGTCGAGGGCGGCGAGCACACGCTTGCGGACGGCACGCCGGCAGGCGTCGGCTTCGAACCAGTCGATCGTGCCGTTTTTGTCCTTGTCGTATTTCACCAGGGCGTCCCAGCGGTCCCAAGTGCGCGCGAAAGCGTTCTTTTTGCCCTGGGTGGCGGCGAATTCCTTGGCGTCCAGCTCGTTGTCCACGCCGGCATTCTTGAGAAATCGCGTGCGTTCCCGGGCGGGCACGTAGGGGTCGATGGCGTCCCTGGCCAGGTCGGCCGGCTTGTTGGCAGCCTGGTTGGCGTCGTCGCCAAAAGCGTCACCAGGGGCCCCAGCCCAAGCACAACAGAAGCTTAAAGCAAGAATTGCAGTGATTCTTTTCATCATGGCCGTCTCTCCTTCCGGATGATATGTACAGGGCGCCCGCCCAGATGGCGAGAGCCCCCCGACGAGCGGACATATCAGTGTACCATCATATGGTCGCACGGGAGTGTGGATTGTTCCCGAATGCAGGGAGAAAAAAGGCGCGAAGCGGTCTGAACCAATCGGCTGCAATAGCGTCAGAACATTCACGTTAAACAGAATCTTGACAGCAACCTCCGCGGGATCGGCGTGTTTCAGCTGAGTATTACCAACCTGCAGGTTTTTCTCGCTCCATGTGTGCAGAGGGGCGGACGGGCATGAGTATAGCGGAAGTACTTCTGGAGAAGGGCGTCATCACGCCCGACCAGCTGGCTGAGGCGATGGATCTCCGCCGGTCGAAAGGTGTGCGCCTGGACCGCGCGCTGGTGTCGCTCGGCCACGTCGAGCAGGAGGTCCTGCTGCGTGTGCTCTCCGAGCAGCTGGCGATTCCGCTGGTGGACCTGCGCGACGTCCAGATCGACGTGGAAACGCTCCGCGCGCTGCCGTCGCGTCTGGTGTATCGCAAGCACCTCGTTCCGGTCGCGCGCAACAACGGCACGCTGACCGTCGCGACGGCCGACCCGTTCGACCTGTACGCCTTCGACGAACTTCGCATGCTCACCGGCCTGCAGATCGAGCCGGCCCTGGCCAGCGAGGAAGAAATCGACAAGGTCATCAAACGCCACTACGGCGTGGGTGGTGAGACGCTCGATGAGATGATGAGCACCGACGATCTGGAAGTGCTCTCCGACGAAAGCGGCGACGACCAGGACCTGGTCGAGATGGCCCAGGAAGCCAGCGTCATCAAGCTGGTCAACGAGATCTTCATCGAGGCGATCAACGAGCGGGCCAGCGACATTCACATCGAACCGTACGAGCACGGGCTGAGCATTCGCTACCGCATCGACGGCGTGTTGCAGGACGCGGCTGTGCCCCCGCAGATCAGCCGATTCCAGGCGGCGATCATCTCGCGAATCAAGATCATGGCGAACCTGAACATCGCCGAGAAGCGCCTCCCCCAGGACGGACGCATCAAGATCCAGGCCGGCGGCAAGCAGGTGGACATCCGCGTCAGCGTGATTCCCATGCTCTTCGGCGAGGGCGTGGTGATGCGCATCCTGGACAAGTCCCAGGTGCTCTTCAGCCTGCCCGAGCTGGGCATGCCCGAGGACACCTACGGCACGTTCGAGGAACTGATCCGTCGCCCTCACGGGATCATCCTGGTTACCGGGCCCACCGGCAGCGGCAAGACGACCACGCTGTACGCCGCGCTGCGCGAGATCGTCTCGCCGCGCGTGAAGGTGCTCACCGTCGAGGACCCGGTCGAGTATCACCTCGATGGGGTCAACCAGATCCAGGTCCATCCCAAGATCGGAATGACCTTCGCCAAGGGGCTCCGCGCGATCCTGCGCCACGACCCCGACGTGGTGATGATCGGCGAGATCCGCGATTACGAAACCGCCGAAGCTGCCATCCAGGCCTCGCTTACCGGGCACCTCGTGTTCTCCACGCTGCACACCAACGACGCCTGCTCGGCCGCCACCCGCCTGGTGGACATGGGCGTCGAGCCTTACCTGGTAAGCAGCACGCTGGAAGCGGCGATGGCCCAGCGCCTCGTGCGGCGCATCTGTCCCGACTGCAAGGAAGCCTACACGCCTTCGGGCGACGACATCCCGCCGGACTTCCATCTGGAAGAGGGCGAGCAGCTCTACCGCGGAGCGGGCTGCCGCAAGTGTCGCCAGACCGGCTATCGAGGCCGACTGGGACTGTTCGAGCTGATGAGCTCCACCCCGGAGGTGCGCGAGCTGGTCATTCACCGCGCCCCCTCCGACCGCGTGGCCGCCGCCGCCAAGGAAAGCGGCATGCGCCTGTTGCGCGAGGACGGCTGGTTGAAGGTGCGTCGCGGACTGACCACGCCCGAGGAGGTCGTTCGCTCGACGAAGCTGTAAGGCTCCCGCGGGCATGTCTGATCCGCTATAGTGGAGCCCATCGCAGCGGGGGACGTCCCCGCCGCTGATCGACCGGCAGCAAAGCACACGACGATTCATGACCACCTACCAGTACATCGCGAAGACCAACGGCGGCGAGCAGGTAACCGGCTCGCTGCAGGCGGACAACGAAGCGGCCGCTGCGCGGTCCCTCCGCGAGAAGAGCCTGTTCCCCGTGCAGGTCTCGCCCAAAGCCGACAGATTGATCCGTCGCGGGGGCGGGCGGGTTCGCACGCGGGACATGGCCACGCTGTACATGCAACTGTCGGACCTGATGGGCTCGGGTGTTCCGCTGCTGCACGCAATCGGGACGCTCGCCCGTGCCACGACGCGCCCGAAACTGGTGAAGGTGCTCGAGAAACTTCACCAGAACGTCTCCGAGGGGCAGACCCTCGCCGAGTCGATGGCCGAGCACCCCGAGGTGTTTCCCTCGCTGCACGTGGCGATGGTGCGGGCCGGCGAGCGGGCCGGTTTCCTGGAAGACGTCTTCGCGAACCTGGGCACGTTTCTGGAGCGACAGGACGAGCTGCGATCCAAGGTGGTCGGAGCGTTGATCTATCCGCTGATCCTGGCGTTGTTGGGGTCGGCTGTGATGGTCTTCGTGCTGGTGGTTCTCGTCCCCCAGTTCGAGGGCGTGTTCCAGGAGATGTCCCTGCCGGTGGCGACGAAAACGCTGTTCGCCATGAGTGGCGTGCTCCGCTCTTATGGGCTGATCCTGGGCGTTGTTCTGACGGTGAGTGTGATCGGGATTGTCTCGGCGGTTCGCAGCCCAGCCGGCCGACGGACCTGGAGCCGATGGCAGCTGAAGGTGCCCGTGCTCGGCGGGGTGCTGCGGTCGTTGTACGTCACGCGGTTCTGCCGCATCCTGGGAACACTGTTGGCCAACGGCGTGCCGATCCTGCAGGCGATGGCGATTTCAAAAGACGCGGCCGGCAATGTAATGTTCGCCGAGACGATTGCCGAGGCGTCCGAGTCGGTCAAGCAGGGCGAATCGCTCGCCAAGCCGCTTCGCTCCAGCGGGCTGTTCCCCCCCGAGATCCTGGAGATGGTCGCGGTCGCCGAGGAGTCCAACAAGCTGGACGTGGTGCTGGTGGAAATTTCCGACCGCGTCGAGAGACGAACCAACCGTGCGGTAGACACGGCCGTGCGCCTCATCGAGCCGCTGATGCTCGTGGTGATGGCTGCGGCGATCGGTTTTGCCGCCTTTGGATTGCTGTACCCGATCTTTACAATGTCCCGAACACTGCAATAACCGGCGCACGTGCGTCGGTGGGACGAACCCAAGGAAGGAGCATGAGGACAATGAAGAACGCACGACGCCCCGGAAGGGGCTTTACGCTCATCGAGGTGCTGCTGGTGCTGGTCATCATCGCCGGGCTCGCCGCGGTCGCGGTGGTCGCCATCGGCGGCAGCCAGAAGCAGGCGAAGATCGATCAGACCCGCGCCATGATGGGTCAGTTGGAAGGCGCCTTGGAGCGGTACAAAAGCGCCATCGGCCATTACCCCACTGAGGAAGAGGGCGGCCTGCAGGCGCTGGTGCGCAAGCCCTCTTTCGAAGACGAGGATCGCGCGAGTCGTTGGATCGAACAGTTCGCCCGCCCCGAGAAGCTCAAGGACGCCTGGGGCAATGAGTTCACTTACGAGCTGACCGAGGACGACAGCTCGGGCGTGACCGTCACCCGCGTTCAGATCACCTCCAACGGCCCGGACGGAGAACCCGGAACCGAAGATGACCTGCGATTGTGGAATCCCGACGAGGGCATGTAGCCCTCGCGGCCGGCGGGGCTTCACACTGGTGGAGCTCTGCCTGGTCCTCGCGCTGCTGGTGATGATCGGCAGCCTGGCGGCGATCAGTCTCGGCGCCTGGCGGACCGGGCGGTTCGAGGAGGACGTCAGCCGATGCGAATCGCTGCTGACGATGCTTCGCGCTGAGGCGGCGACGCGCGCCCGGCGGGTCGAGCTGGGCTTCGACGAAGCCGGCCGATTCGCCGTCGCCTGGGAGCCGGACCCGCTCGAGCGCCCCGGTGAGTTCGTGCCGTATACCGCTGCCCTGTGGGAGCGATACGTGCCCACCGAAGACGTCGTTGTTTCGCGGTGCGTATTGGCCGGCGAGGGTGTCTGGCGGGCGGCGCTGCGCGAGAACCTTACCGACGGCGACGCCGAGCCGCTCGAGGCGATCCGCTTCGAGACCGACGGAACCAGCGACAGCGCCCGGATCGAACTGGCCCCCGACGACGAGGACGACCCGCGCCGGGCGGTGATCGTATGGGACGGCCGACCCGGCCGGGCGGAGACGACGCTGCTGGACGCCGAAGAGCTGGACGGATTCTACGAGAACCTGACCGAGCAGGAGCGCACGTCGTACGAACGTGAGTAAGCCAACCGCCCCATTCCGACGCCGCACCGCCCAGCCGCCCCGCGGGATCGCGCTGCTGGAGGTGCTGCTGTCCCTGGCCCTGGTCACCGCAGCTACGGGGATCATCGTGGGCACGCTCATTTCCGCATCGAAGACCGTCCAGCGGATGGAGACCGCCGCCGTCTGCGAAGACCTCGCCGTCACGACGCTCTCCGAGATCCGCATGGGATTGATCGAACCGGTCGACTCGGAACCCGAGCCGTTCGAGGAGCCCTTCGACCTTTACTTCTGGCAGGTCACCACCGCAGAGCGGCTGGACGTGATCTCCGCCGCCGGTGGCACGAGCGTAACCGTGACGGTCACCCACGAGCCGAGCGGCGCGATCTACACGCTGTCCCATCTGTTGGCCGCCGAAGACGACGAACCCTACGACGAAGGATACGACGAGGGAGGGGAATCCTGATGCGTTCCCCGCGTCGGACATCCCGGGCGTTCACGCTGCTGGAGGTGGTTCTGGCGATCGCGCTGATCGTCGCCGTGGTGGCTGGGGTGTACAGCCTGTATGCCTCGGCGCTGTCGTTCCGCGGTGAGCTGTTGGCCGCCTCGCGCGACATCGCCCACCGCCGCACGGTGCTCTCGGGGCTTACCGAGGAACTCACCTGCGCCCTGGTCGAACCCTGGCTGCGGGACGACCCGGACAGCGAGGGCGACCTGATGCTGCAGTTCGGGCTCATCGGCGAGTTGGAAGAGGAAACCGGGGACACGGAGCTGACGTTCGTCACTGCCCGTTTGCCCGGGCCGGCTGCCTGGGTGCAGCGGAACATTACCGAGACCCCGCCCGACCCCGAAAGTGACCTGGTGCTGGTGACGTATCGATTGGACTACGACGAGGAGACCGGCGAGGTCCGCGGGCTGCGTCGCGTCGCGAAGAAGCTGCTGGCGTCCCTGCCCGACGAGCCGGGCGAGAGCGAGATCGTCGCGCCGAATGTGCGGTTCTTCTCCGTGCGATACTGGAGCAACGAGCAGAGCGACTGGGTGGACTCCTGGCCGGAGGGCGGGCTGCCGATGGCGGTGGAAATCGTCCTCTCCCGCAACCAGCCGATCGACATCGGCGATTGGCCGACGAACTACTCCCGCCGCGTGGTCTACCTGCCTGCCGGAAAGACGCCCGTCCGCGGGCGGATTATCCGGGGGCTGAGCGTGGGAGGGGGACGATGACCACTCCGCGCAAGGGCATGATCCTGGCTGCCGTGATGGTCATCATCGCGATGGGTGCGATGATCGCCGCGGGGGTGGCCTTCCGCATCCGCGCCGAGCGTTCGGTCAGCGACGCGATCAGTGTCGGCCGACAGGCCCGCCAGACAGCCATGAGCGGGCTGGATCGCGCGATCCAATTGATTCGCTCCTCCGGCGGCGACCCGCTTTTGCTGGTGGACAACCCCGACGATCTCGCCGGCCAATACGTCGCCTCCGACGGCGTGAACGAGTGGTATTTCACGGTGTACGCCCCCAACGCCGACGAGGCGACCTATGTCCGAAACGGCGTAATCGACGAAGCCGGCAAGATCAACCTGAACACCGCCTCCGAGGAAACGCTCCGGGCGATGTTCGCCGACAGACCCGAAGCCGACGAGCTGGTCGACTCGCTGCTGGACTACCGTGACGAGGACGACGAGCCTCGCACCAACGGCGCCGAGCAGCCCTACTACGACTCGCTGCCCCATCCGTTCCTCATCCGCAACAGGCCGTTCATTCGCACCGTCGAGGAGACGCTCGTCATCAAGGGCTTCCATGGCGCGATCGTCTACGGCGAGGATTACAATCTCAACGGCCTGCTGGACGCCGGCGAGGACGACCGCGAGACGAGCTTCCCCTATCTGGACAACGGCGACGGTGTGCTGGACCGCGGGCTGGTGGGCGTCGCGACCACGCACAGCTACGAGTATGACGTGGACTCCCGCGGGAGGCCCCGCACGGACCTCAACGGCGATCCCGGCGCAATCGCCCGCGTCGGGCTGCCGAAGGAAACCGTCGAGTTCATCCAGGCCTATCGAAAGGCCGGCAAGGCGTTCGACCACCCCTCGCAACTGCTGGGAATGACCTTCCGCACGAAGGTCAAGGAGGAGCAGGAGTACACCGACAGCGCTGGTCGACGTCGCACGCGAACGGTGGAGGTCTGGGTGACGCTGAAATCCGGGGTGGACGAGCGCACGCTGCCGCTGGTGATGGATCGGCTGACCACCCAGCCCCCCGGCGGACGGAAGAAACGCGTTACCGGCCTTCTCAACGTGCTCAGCGCCAACGTCGAGGTACTCTCGATGCTGGGGAACATCGACGTCGATCTGGCGTCCAGAATCGTGGATGCCCGCGTGATGGTCGCCCCCGAGGATGCCGCCACGACGGCCTGGCTGGTGACCGGCGACGTCGTCAGCGCCGAGACGTACCGGCGGATCGCGCCGCTGCTGACCTCGCGAAGTTTCCAGTATCGCATTCGGGTGGTGGGCTTCGGCGTTCCGTCCGGGCGGTACTGCGTGCTGGAGGCGGTGGTGGACCTCGCCGACGGCCGGCCGAGAATCGTATACCTGCGGGACCTCACGAGGATGGGGCTCCCCTTTGCCGTGGATACCGACCTGCTCCAGGCCGGGGAAGGAAGCTGACTGGATGCCCGCTTGGTTGAAGAAACTTGGCCCGCGACGTTTCGTCGCCGTCGACTGGGACCGTGACGCATTCCGCGTGGTCGAGGCGGAGCAGGCGTCGGGCAAGCCGAAGATCACGCGCCTGGCGTCGGTTCCGATCTCCACGAAGATCGACCTGGACGACGCCCAGACCGTCGGCCGGGCGCTGGGAGGCGCGCTGAAGGACCTGCGACTTGCCGGTGAACCGGTGGTGATGAATATCCCGCGTGGTCAGGCCGTCCTCAAACCCATGACCCTTCCGCCCGGAACCGCCCGCGAAGAGATGGCCGCCATGGTGCGGTACCAGGTCGAGGAGGACCTGCCATTCCCCGCCGAGGAGGCGGTGATCGATTTCACCGTCACGCGAAGCCATTTCGACGTGGATGACAACCAGTCCAGCGACACCGAAGCGGGTGAGAACGTTCTCGTGGCGGCAGCTCGGCTGCCGGTGGTGGACTACTACCGCCAGGTCGCCGAAGCCGCCGGCGTGAAACTTCACCGCCTGGGCCTTCGGCCGTACGCGAACCTGCGATGTATCGAGGCGTGCACCGTCCGCGGGCCGGACGAATCGGTCGCACTGGTGCAGGTGCTCGCCGACGAAACCGAGATCGACGTGATGGTCGGCCCGTCGCTGGCGTTCAGCCGATCGGCGATGAATCCGTCGGGCGGGCGACCTCATCCCGAGAGCGACGAAGGTCGCCGCGCCGTTCACACCGTGGTCACCGAGGTGATCCGATCGCTGCAGAGCTTCTCGGCGATCGAGAGGGGCAAGAGCGTGGATGCGATTCTCATCGCCGGCGGAACGGGCATCGAGAAGACCGTTGCCGAGGTCCTCGCCGAACGCACCGGCGTGCAGGTGGAACTGCTCGACCCTGCCGGCGGATTCCGCCTGCGACCGGGCGAATCTCACAGCGAGTTCGTCTCGGCGCTGGGCCTGGCCGCCGGTAGCTGCGAGCAGGAGCTGCCCTTCGATTTCATCAATCCCAAACAGCCCGTCATCAAAAAGGATCACCGCCGAACGTACATCTTGGCCGGGGCAGCCGGGCTGGTCTTGCTGATCGCGGCGATCATTCCGCTGCAGAATCGCTACCTCGCCCCGAAACGGTCGCTGCGGGCGGAGCTGTACCGCCAGTCGCAAACGCTCAAGAAGAAGGTCCAGCGCACCAAGACGCTGCCCAGGCAGTACACGGAGGTCCGCGACTTCCTCGAACCCTCCTACGATTGGCCCAAGCACCTGGCCGCCCTGAGCATGCTGCTGCCGCCCGCCGACGAGGCGTACCTGCCCAGCGGGCTGCGAACCAGCGAGGACGGGTCGGCCCGCTTCACCGTCCGCACCCGCCAGGTGCAGACCATCGGCAAACTCACCGAGAATCTCCAGCGCGCCGGCTACCGGATGAAGATGGGTCGCTCGGGCGTGGTCGACCGCGACCCGTTCGGCTACTACAACAGCTACGAGGTCACCGTCTACGTGACCGACGAGTCGCCCGGCGAGATGACCCGGGCCCTGGCTGTGGGTCGCCCCGAAGACGACGCCGCCGCCAAGCTGCTGACCAGCCCGGAAGGCTTCCGGCGCTGGCGCGAGCACATGAAGAAACGGGGTGGGCGATGAATTCCCGTGTTCGCATTCTGGCGATCGTCGTCGGGGCTGTGGTGGTGCTCCTGATCGGTTGGGGCGTCGTCAAGGCGACCTTCCTGGAACCGACAGCCGCCTTGGACCGCCTGATCATCAAGTACCGCAAGGAGGTCCGGGACTACCGCCACGCCGCCAACACCGGCGAGGTCGCCCTGGCCAAGCTTAAGCTGCTGGCGTCGCGCTCCTACGGGACCGATCGCAACGAGGTTTCCGCGCGGGTCCACGAACATCTCGAAAAGCTCCTCACGCGGACCGGCCTGGTCAAAGAGAGCATCCGTTCGACCGTGGGCGGCCGACGTCGCGGCTACGAGATCGTCAGCCGGGCCGTCACCGCACGCGGGTCGCTCAAACGAGTGATGGACTTCCTCTATCTCCTGGACCAACAGCCGTTCCTGCACCGGGTGGACGATATCAAGATCGACCGCATCGACCAGTCGCCCGACGTCACGCTAAGCTGCCGCTACTCCACCGTGATCATTCTGGATCATGCCGGCCGACCGATCGAGCCGGGCGACGCCAACCAACCCACCTCCGCGAAAGTCTGGGGCGACCTGGACTCGGCCGATCGCACGCTCTACAGCGTGGTCTCGCGACGCAACGTAATGCTGCCGTACGTGGAGCGTCTGCCGGCGCCACCCGTACGTCAGCCAAGACGTCGTCCCCAGCCTCGTCCCCAGCCCCGGCCTCAGCCTCAACCCCGACCGAGGGCGAATCCGCTGGCCCGCTACCGCGTGACCGATCTGAGCGAGTGGGGAAGCAAGCAGGATGTGGGCGTCGCCGGACCCACCGGGCAGACCAAATTGTATCACCCGGGGGATGAATTGGCGGGTGGAGAGATTATCATGGTGGACGTTCGGGCGATGCCGATGCCCGGCAAGCCGAAGATCGATTCGCCCAGCCGAGTGATTATCAAGACCGGCAAGGAGTACTGGGCGGTGGAACTGGGACAGCAGCTCTCGCAGAAGCGACGCCTCAGCGGCGATGAGCTCCCGCCCTCGCTCAGGAAAGAGACCACCACCCAGCCGACCACGGCGTCCGGCGAGACCGGGACGGAATCCGGCTCGGACGCATCGGAAGGCTGATCCGCCGTACCGCTGTTGCTGACTGCCATGGGGCTCTGAGCCCCGGGAGAGTGAACATGTCGCATGGAATGAGCTGGACGCGGGCGCTGCTTGTGATAATTCTGACGGGGCTGGTCATCGGCCAAGCCGTCGCACAGGAGTCCGCCCCGAGCACGGATGCCAACGCCGCGCCCCAGCTGCGCGCCGACGACACGAAAGCCCGTCCCGTCTCCACCGACGCCAACGCTGCCGTCGAAAAGGCCCAGGCCGACGACGCAAAGGTCGAATCGGCCAAGGAACCTCGCGACGGGATCCGCTTCCAGTTCGACGGAGCATCCTATAAGGATGTCATCCGCCGCTTCGCGCAGATCGCCGGCAAGCCGATCATCGGCGATTACAACGTGCCCGGAACGCTGACGTTCTACGACAGCCGAAAGTACTCCTTCGACGAGGCGTTCGACACGCTGAACACCATCCTGGAGATGCGAGGCTACGCCCTGGTCGAGGAGGAACGCTGGTTCCGCCTGGTCGAGCTGACCAACATCGGCGCCAAGAGCCGGATCCTCAAGGGCCTGGACACCAGCGAGGCCAAAAAGCTTCGCGAGTCGCAGATCGTCACGGTCGTGCTGCCGCTGAAATTCCTCGATGCGGGCACCGCGTCCAAGGCCATCGTGCGATGGGTATCCTCGTGGGGATCGATTTCGGTGCTCTCCAAGGGCAAGGGTCTGATCATCACCGACCGCCTCTCGAAGATCAAACGCATCCGCGACCTGCTGAAAATGCTCGATACCCAGTCGCTCGTGGAACGGCAGATGAAGAGCTACCCGCTGGAAAATGCCTCGGCCAAAACGGTCACGGAGATGATCGGCAACCTGTTCGGCTCGGGCAAGCGACGGGTGTACAACCCCCAGACGCGCCAGTACGAGGTGCAGAACACCCCTTCTGCGGTCACGGCGGTGAGCGATGAACGTACCAACTCCGTTCTGCTTCTGGGTGCGGGCGACAAGCTCGCGATGGCTGAGGAACTCATCAAGAAGCTGGACACCAAGGGCGGCGTTGAAGGCGGAGACATCCGCATCTTCGCACTCGAGAAGGCCCAGGCAGAGGACGTCGCCAAGACGATCAATGCCGTCATTCAGGGAACGGCCAAGAAAGTTCGAGGCAGGAAGAAGCCGGTCATCCAGAAGGACGTGCGCGTGGTGGCGGACACAGCCACCAATCGCCTGGTGGTCTCCGCGCCGGTCAACGAGATGGCCGCCGTCGCCGACCTGATCGAGCGTCTCGACGAGGCGACGACGATTTCCGGCGGGGCGAAGATCTTCACGCTCAAGCACGCCGACGCCGGGCAACTCTCGGGGGTGATCGCCAACGCCGTCTCGAAGCGCGACTCGCGAGGGCGGCGGGTTTCCAGCGTGTCGGTGAGCGTGGACCCGCGGAACAACGCGCTGATTATCGCCGGGCCCGGCGGTTCGATCGAGATGGCGGCTTCGCTGATCGAGAAGCTGGACGTCGAGACCCAGAGCGAGGCCCGCGAGGTACACGTGGTCACGCTCAAGAGCGGCGACGCTTCCACCATCGCGCGGGCACTGCAGACAACGTTCTCCCGCCAGACGCGCGACTCGCGAGGCCGGGCGCGATCCACCAGTACGCTGCGCGTTTCGGCGACACGGGGCAGCAACACGCTGATTATCTCGGCAACCCCGGCGGAGTGGCCTCAGGTGCAGGAGGTGCTGGAGAAGATCAAGGCGTCTACCGAGGACGTAGCCACTCCGACCACGAAGCTCATTCCGCTGCAGCACGCCAAGGCTGGGGAGATGGTCCGCACGCTCCAGTCGCTCTATGGCGGTGGACGTCGCAGTCGCTACAGCCGGCGGTCGTCTTCCAAGGCACCGGTGACGATCACCGCCTCGGAGCGGAACAACAGCCTGCTGGTTTCGGCGGCCGACGACGATCAGAAGGCCATCGCGCAACTGGTGGAGTCCCTGGACGTCCCGTCCACCGAGAAGGTCGAGCCGTTCGTGATGATCCGCCTGGAATCGGCCAAGGCTGAGGACCTCGTCGCGAAGATCAGCGCCATGCTGCCTCGATCCCGTCGAGGCGACCCGCAGGACGTGTTCATCGAGCCGGACAAGCTGACCAACTCCATCCTGCTGCGGGCGCCCGAGTCCAAGCGCGAGATGATCGAGACGATCGTCGCCAAGCTCGACACAGCCACCCAGCAGGAAGCCCGCGAGACGAAAACCGTCCCGCTGAAGCACACCTCCGCCGCGGCGATGACCGAGGTCCTGACGCGGATGTTCCCCGGCGGGGCAAGCAGCTCCCGGCGGTCGCGATGGGGACGGCGACAATCGACGAGCGCCACAGACCCCGACGGCGTGACAATCACGCCGGCCCCGGGCGACAAGATGCTCGTGATCGACGCCCCGCGTTCGAAGATGAAGGAAATCACCTCGCTGATCGCCACGCTCGACACCGACGAATCGGGCGGGCAGATGGAAGTGCGGACGTATCAGTTGAGCAACTCCAATGCCGCCGAGATCGCCCGGTCGCTGCAGCGACTGTTCGGCAGCACGCGAAGTCGACGCGGCCGGGGCCAAAGCACCACCGGCGAGCCGGACCCGCGTTTCGAGGCGGACTCGGGCACGAACCAGGTGCTCATCGCGGCCACGGAGGGGCAGTTCGAGGACATCGAGCCGCTCATCGAAAAGCTCACCAAGTCGGCGGCTGTGGCGATGAAGGCCAGGCTGTTCAAGCTGCAATACGTCAAGGCCGAGGACATGGTCCCCGTGCTGGAGACCACGCTGTCGGCGGCACCGAGCGGCGGTCGGCGAGGCCGGCGTGGCGGCGGGGGTGGGGGTACGGTTCGCATCTCCACGATGAAGCTGGCGAACACGATCATCCTCCAGGCGCCCCCGGCGAAGGTTGCCCTGGCCGAAGAACTCATCAAGTCGTTCGATACCGAAGAGAGCGGCCTGCAGACGACCATCGAGATCGTTCCGCTGGTCAACGCCCAGGCCGACACGCTCGCCCAGACGGTTTCGGCGGTTCTTTCGCGCAGCGGTGGCTCGTCGCGTCGTCGTCGTTGGAATGCGCCGGCCGAGACGGATGGCGTGAGCATCACGGCTGAGACCAACTCCAACAGCGTCATCGTCCGCGGGCCCGGCACGGAAGTCGCCGAGGCCGTCGAGATGATCCGCAAAATCGACGCCGACGCCGCCTCGATGACGGTCACGACGCGGACGTTCAAACTCGAGTTCGCCAAGGCCGGCGACCTGGCGGGGATCCTCCAGGAACTGGTCACCGGCGAGCAGTCGCAGGCGCGCTCCCGCTGGGGTCGTCGTCGCGGCAGCTCTTCGGGCGGCGCGAAGGTGACCATCACTGCCGTCAAGGCGGCCAACTCGATCGTGGTCAAGGCGCCCCAGGAGCAGATGGCGCTGGCGGAGACGCTCATCAAGCAGTTTGACCGCGAGGATGCGGGAACCAATACCGACGTGCAGATCGTCAAGCTCGCCAACGCCGAGGCGGCTTCGCTGGCGGACGCGGTAAACCAGACGCTCGCGGGTCAGGGCGGTTCGTCGCGGAGTCGATGGGGGCGTCGCAGTCCGCAGCCCTCCGAGGGCGGCGTGACGGTGATTCCCGAGAGCAACTCCAACAGTCTGCTGGTTCGCGGGCCCACAACGCAGGTGCCCGAGGTCGTCGCGATGATCAAGCGGCTGGACGGTGAGTCGACCACGCTGGCGTCCCAGACGCGTACCTTCAAGCTCGAGCACATCAAGGTCGACGACATGCTGCCGGTGCTCGAATCGCTCACCCAGAGCACCAACATTCGTTCGCGCTGGTCGCGTCGTTCCGGCAGCAGCTCCGGGCAGGTTCGCATCGCGTCGATGAAGGCGGCGAACACGATCGTCGTCCAGGGCCCGCCGGACAAGCTCGCGATGGCCGAGGAACTGGTCCGCACGTTCGACGTGGAAGACAGCACCGCCCAGACCGCCATCGAGATGGTGCAACTGGAGCACGCCCAGGCCGACTCGCTGGCCGACTCGGTCAACGCGATTCTCCAGAAGCAGTCCGGCGGCGGTCGGCCGCGCCGAGGCCGCAGAAGCGAGCCTGCCGGCGATACGGTGATGGTCACCCCGGAGAGCAACTCCAACAGCCTGCTGGTTCGCGGACCGGCGGGGGATGTGCCCACCGTCGTCGAGATGATCCGCAAGCTCGACGCCGACGCCGGCGCGGTCACCTCCGAGACGAAGACATTCAAGCTGCAGTTCGCCAAGGCCTCCGACCTGGTGGAAATGCTCGAAGAGATGCTGAGCGGTCAATCGACGTCGCGCTCGCGCTGGGGCCGACGCGGCGGGGCGTCCTCCGGCAAGAAGGACATCCGCATTTCCCAGGTGAGCGGAGCCAACGCGATCGTCGTCAAGGCGCCCCCGGCCGAACTCTCGCTGGCTGAGGCACTCATCAAGGAGTTCGACTCCGAGGAGTCCGGCGCCAAGGCGAAAGTCCAACTGGTTCGCCTGCAGCACGCCCAGGCTGAGTCACTCGCTGAGTCGGTCAACGCGACCATCTCCGGCCAGAGCACCGGTCGATCGCGCCGGCGTCGGGGCGGCTCGTCCGGCGGCGACGGCGACAAGGTCGTGGTCATCGCCGAGACCAACTCCAACAGCGTGCTGGTTCGCGGGCCCGGGGCTCGCGTCGGCGAGGTGGTGACGATGGTCAAGGAGATCGACGCCGAGGCCGGCGGGATGACCATGACCACACGTACATTCCGGCTGCAGCATGCCAAGGCGTCGGACCTGGTCCCGGTCCTGCAGGAGGTCGTCACCGGCCAACAGCAGACCCGTTCGCGCTGGGGACGTCGCAGCCGGGGTTCGTCGCAGGCGCAGATCACCATCTCGGCGGTCGCGGCGGCCAATGCGATTGTCGTCAAGGCCCCGAAGAAGGAAATGACGCTCGCCGAGACGCTCATCGAGCAGTTCGACGCAGCCGACTCGGGTGCCACGCCGGCCGTCGAAATCGTTCGGCTGACCAATGCCGACGCCTCGTCGCTCGCCGAGGCCGTCAATGCAACGTTGTCCGGGCAGAGCTCGCGTCGTTCCCGGTGGGGCAGGCGCGGCGGCGGGGACGACGATGAGACCGTCACCGTCATTCCCGAGACCAATTCCAACAGCGTTCTGGTGCGAGGCCCGCGCGGCGAAGTTCCTGCCGTCGTCGAGATGGTTCGCTCATTGGACGCCGACGCGACGACGCTGGCGATACAGACGCGGACCTTCCAACTGAAGCACGCCAAGGCCGCCGACATCCTCGCGGTGCTCGAACCGATGCTCACCGGATCGTCCGGCGGGCGAAGCCGATACCGCCGGGCCCCGATGACGCGCGGAACCGCGCGCGTGGTGGCGATGAGCTCCACGAACTCCGTCGTCGTGCAGGGCACGCCCGAGAAGCTCGCCTTGGCGGATCAGCTTATCCAGCAGTTCGACTCGAAGGACCAGGCCAGTTCCACCATCCGCATCGTCCGCCTGGAGAAGGCGCAGGCTGATTCTCTCGCCGTCAGTGTCTCAGAGGCGCTGGGGCAGAAGGGTGGGCGATACCGTCGCGGCTCCGACGGCGGGACGTCCGTGACCGTCACGCCCGAGACCAATTCCAACAGCGTGCTGGTCCGCGGGCCGGCGTCGCTGGTGGAAGAGACCGTCGCGATGATCCGGAAGCTGGACGAGGAGTCCACCGGCGGCGACGTCGAGGTGCGCGTGTATCCGCTGGCCAACTCCCAGGCCGGCGAGTTGGCCGACTCGATCGGCACGCTGTTCCGCGACATCATTCGCCAGCAGACCCGGGGCCGGCGCAACGCTCCGTCCGTGCCGTTCAGCGTGACGGCCGACACGCGCACCAACAGCCTGGTGGTGTCCACCACCTCGGCGCACTTCGCGCTGGTCGAGGACATTCTTTCCCGTCTGGACAAGGAAGAGAAGGCCGAGCGCGACGTCGAATACGTCTGGATGGACAACGCCGACGCCGCCACCGTGGCCGCCCAGTTGGAGGAGATGTTCAAGTCCCGGCGCGCGCAGGATCGCCCGGTGATCGAGCCGGACTATTTCACCAACGCCCTGACGCTGATCGGCAAGGACGCCGACCTCAAGGCGATGATGCAGATCGTCGAGAAGCTCGACAATGCCGCCAAGGACAACAACATCCGCGTTCGCGTGGTTACGCTCAAGGACACGCGGGCCGAGAAGATGGCCCAGTTGATCCGCCAGGTTTACAGCCAGATGACCGAGAGCGAGATCGTCATTACCGACAAGCTCCCGGACCGCAAGAGCAAGAAGGACGAGGAAGACGGCAGCGGGGTTTCACTGCCGCACTTCGCCCCCGATCCGGATGCCCCGGACGACGCCAACGT
>CAZYIH010000004.1:27215-39097 GCA_964646915.1 uncultured Planctomycetaceae bacterium
ATCGCGGTGGACAAGCGGACCAATGCGCTGGTGATCTCCGCGACGCGGCGCGAGCTGGATAACATCGAGTCGCTCATCAATCAGCTCGCCACCAGCGAGGGTGCCATCGAGGCCGAGTTGAAGGTCTTCAAGGTTGCCCAGGCCGATCCGCTCACCGTGTCTGAGACGATCGACAAGCTCTTCAACCCGACTCAGCCCAAGGGCAAGCAGCCTCGGCGCAAGAAGGGCGAGCCGGCACCCGCGCCCCGCAAGCCGGACGTGACGGTGGTCGCCGACGTGCGCACCAAGAGCGTGATCGTTCGGGCCAAGCCGCGCGACCTGGAGCTGATCGAGCCGTTGATCCAGCGGCTGGACCAGGTCTCGACGATTGTCTCGGAGGTGCGGATCTTCAAGGTTAAGAATACCGACGCCGAAGCAGTCGCCGAGAATCTGCGCGAGCTGTTCCGCCTGTCCCGCCAGAGCGGTCCCGCCACCCGAGGCAAGTCGACCCGCGGCAGGAAGCCCAACCCCACCCAGCAGCGGGCGGAGATGGTCCGCCAGGTCATCGAGCTCAAGCGTGCCGACGGCGTGGCCCGGGTGGACACCGCCACCCAGGTGAGTGTGTCGGCCAACACAAAGACCAACTCCGTCGTCGTGGCGGCGCCGGCCGATGCGATGGGGCTCATCGGCGGGCTCATCCAGGAACTGGATCAGTCGGCGGCCACCGCGTTGGCGGCGGTGCGGATGTATCCACTCAAGCACGCCGAGGTCAAGGCGACGGTGGCGACGCTGCAGGAGATTTTCAACGCCACCTCGGGTCGGCAAAGCCGTTCGCGGCGCGGTTCGACGGGGCAGCAGGAAGAACCCATCGTCATCACCGGCGACGGGCGAGGCGGACAGGTGGTGGTCTCCGCGCCGGTGGACAAGCACGAGCTGATCGCGCAGGTTATCGCCGACCTCGATGACGCCAAGAGCGACGACGATCTGACGGTGAAGGTCTATCGCATCACCCACGCCCAGGCCGACGGAATCGCCTCGGCGATCGCCTCCTCGCTGGGGGGTACTTCCTCGGGTGGGCGCCGGCGGCGGAGCGGGGACGACCAGGAAGCGACGTTGCGGATCTCGGCCGACAGCAGCAGCAACGCGATCGTCATCCGCGCGACCGGCGCGGAGCACGAGAAAATCGCCTCGCTCATCGATCAGATGGACGTCGCGCCGAACGCCGAGACCACGGTGCATACCATCCAGTTGACCCGGGGCGAGCCGGCTGCCATCGCCGAAACGCTCACTCGCCTGTTCGGCGAGGGGGGCAGCTCGCGCAGCCGACGGGGTCGACGGGCCACCACCACGAGCAAGGGCGTGCTCATCGAAGCCGACGAAAGCTCCCGGACGCTGATGGTGCGGGCCGACGAAGAGACATTCGAGCGGATCCGGTCCCTGGCGGTCAAGCTGGACACCGAGGCCACCGGCGGACTGACGCGCACCATCCTGCCGATCGAGAATGGCAACGCGGTGACCATCGCGTCGTCGCTGTCGCAGGCGTTTGCGCCCCAGCGGGGTCGGCGGCGCGGCGGAGGCTCGGACGAGACGGTCAACATCGTCGCCGAGCCGGCCAGCAACAGCGTCATCGTGACGGCCAACCAGCGCGACCTGGAGCAGGTCCAGGCCTTGCTGGCGAAGCTGGACAGCGAAGCCGTCGACGGCACGCGGACCGAGTACATCGTTCTCAAGCACGCCAGGTCGGCCGACCTGGCCGAGGTGCTCTCCGCCGTCGCCGGTGGAAGCGGGAGCAGTCCGCGGCGCGGGCGACGTAGCGGCGGCACGTCGGCCGGCGGGGTGACCGTCACCTCCGACGCCGCAAGCAACGCCCTGGTGCTCAGCGGACCCAGCAAGGAGCTCGATCGCCTCATGGCGATGGCGTTGCAGCTGGACTCCGCGGCAGAGGGCAAGACCGTGCCCGTCTTCAAGACCTATCCGATCAAGAACGCGGACGTCAACTCACTGGTGACGGCGTTGCAGGAGGTCTTCCAGAGCGATTCCGGATCCCGCCGTCGACGCGGGCGAAGCGGTGAGACGCCGGAGGTCCCCGTCGTCATCGTGGCCGACGAGCCCGGCAGTCGAGTCGTGGTCTCGGCCAGCAAGAAGAAACACGAGCTGATCGCCGGGATCGTGAAGGACCTCGACAGCGAGTCCACCGGAAACCAGGTGGTGGTGCGGGTGTACAAGCTCAAGCACGCCGAGGCCCGCTCGCTGGGCTGGACGTTGCAGCAGGCCTGGCAGAAGCAGCAGCGGGCGCGGTCCACGACCGACCAGACGCGCATCGCCGGGGACAGTTCCAGCAACTCCATCGTCGTGCGGGCGACCGAGCGCGACCAGGCACAGATCGCCGGACTCATCAACGAAATGGATGCACCGGCAGACGTGACGTTCCCCATCAAGGCGATTCCGTTGAACAACGCCGATCCGGACGAGGTCGCCCGGGTGCTGCAGAGCGTCTTCCAGGCGGCCGGCGGTCGACGCCGGGGCGGTTGGGGCGTCAAGAAGCAGACGATCGTCATCGAGGCATCGCAGGATTCGCGCATGATCATGGTCCGGGCCGACGAAAAGACCTTCGATAAGGTGCGCGAGCTGGCGGCCCAGTTGGACAAGGAAACCTCCGGCAAGGCGACCCGCACGATTCTTGCGTTGGAGAACGCCCAGGCGGCGTCGGTGGCTACGGCGCTGTCCAAGGCGTTCCAGCCCAAACGCGGGCAGAAGCTCACTGCCGACGAGCAGGTCGCCGTCGTCGCAGAGTCGGCAAGCAATTCGCTGATCGTCACCGCCAACGAGGACAATCTCACGCGGGTCAGGGGTCTGCTGGCCCAGTTGGACAAGGAAGGCTCGCGGCGGACGGAGTTCCTGCTGCTGCAGCACGCCAAGGCGCGCGAACTGGCGGAGGTGCTGACCAAGGCTGCCGGCGGCGCGTCCGGCGGCCGAGGGAGACGCGGCGGCTCGGCGGCAGAGGGGGTCGTCGTGACGGCCGACTCGGGATCCAACGCGCTGGTGATGGCCGGCCCGACCAACGAAGTCGACAAGCTTATGAAGATGGCCCTGCAGCTGGACCAGGCCACCGAGGGCGTGGGTACGGGCGTGTACATCATCGGGCTGGACAACTCCGATGCCCGCGACATGGCGGTGATGGTGGAGAATCTTTACCGTTCGCAGGCCCAGGCGGCGAAGGAAGAGAAAAAGAGCATCGATCCGCTGGGCGTCTCTGCCGATGAACGGGCCAATGCCATCGTCCTGGCGACCACCAAGACCATGTTCGAGAAGGTCTCCACGTGGGTCAACGAGGTCGAGTCCCTCAAGCCCGAGCGCGGCAAGGCCCGGATCATCTCCCTGGAGAACGCCGACCCGGCCGAGGTCGAGAAAGTCATCCAGCAGATGCTCGAGAAGGGCGGTTCGATGCAGGTGCGCGACCGGCGCAATCGTCGTGGCGGGCGAAACACGCCGACCGGTAGCGGACGCGTGAATACCACGGTCCTGGAGAAGCAGCGTTCAATCATGGTCGACGCCTCCGACGAGGACTTCGCCGAGATTCTGAAGGTCGTCCAGGCGCTGGACAAAGCGGCCGCCGACCGCAAGAAGAGCGTGGAGATCTACAATCTCGAAAACGCCACCAACACGCAGGTGGCGACGGCGTTGGGGCAGGTGTATCGCGTTACACGGGAGACGCCCCTGAAGGACCAGGTCACCGTGACGTCGCTGCGGGACACCAACGCCGTGGTCGTCTCGGCCAGCAAGGAGAAGCACACCGAGGTCGCCCGCCTGATCAAGGAACTGGACAAGAAGGAGGTCTCCCCGCAGGCGGAGATCCGTATCTATCCGCTGACCAACGCCCAGCCCGACAAGATCGTCTCGCCGTTGCGGGCGATGCTCAAGCAGGTGGTCCGTACCAAACAGGGCGAGACCATCGACGTCCAGGCGGATACGCGAACGAAGTCCATCATCGTCACCGCCAAGACCGACGTGTTCGATCAGGTGGCCAAGGTCA
Source organism: uncultured Planctomycetaceae bacterium (assembly GCA_964646915.1). Classification (GTDB taxonomy): domain Bacteria; phylum Planctomycetota; class Phycisphaerae; order SM23-33; family SM23-33; genus CAZFPT01. Next base: position 31,228 of record CAZYIH010000004.1, read on the forward strand.
TCGAACTGCTGGACAAGAAACCCGCCTACGCCCAGGCGCAGGTGCTCATCATCCCGCTCAAACGCGCCGACGCCGAGCAGCTGGCCAAGGTGCTCAACGAGATGCTTCGCCCGTCGGCGACCCAGCAGGTCACCCCCGAGGCGCGAGCGTTGCAGGAGCAGGTTCGCCTGCTGCGGGTACGAGCCACCATCAAGGCGAAGATTCCCGAGCTGGACCTCACCAAGCCCATCAAGATCACGGCCGACCCCGCCAAGCCGCAGGGCTCCAACGCGCTGATCCTGACGTCCACCGAGGACAACCTCAAAGCCCTCCGTGAGATCGTCGGCGTGTTGGACACCGTCCCGGTTACCGAGGGGACCAAGGTTCGTCTGATCCACCTCAAGAACGCCGACGCCGAGGCGGTCGAGGGGATCCTCAAGGACATCTTCACCCAGGGGCAGCGGCTGGCCGGCAGGCAGGGCACGAGTGTGCAGGGCAAGGCCGAGCCGAAGAGTACCTCCGGGCGGGGCCTGGTGAACCCGCTGAATGTCTCAGCCGATCCGCGAACGAACACGGTGGTCCTGTCGGGTCTGGAGGAGTCGATCGCGCTGGCCGAGGCGATCGTCAACGACCTGGACCAGTTCAAGGGACGCATTCTCACGGACGTCAAGGCCTTCCAGTTGGAGAACGCCGACGCCCGCCAGATCGCCTCGATGCTGCAGGCGGCGTTCACCGAGAACCCGGACACCCAACTGGCGGGGGCTCGCACGTACGTCAGTCGGCTTCGCATGAAGATCAACGAGGAGCTTTCCCGGACCTCGCGGATCCCCAAGAACCGCAGTCCGCTGACCATCCAGGCCGACCCGGCTACGAATATCATCCTGGTGGCGGCCCGTTCGGACGTCATGCCGTTGATCGCCCAGGCGATCGAGACGCTGGACGTTCGCGGACCCGGCGGCAGCGCGGCCGTTCGGGTGGTTCCGCTGACCAACGCCGACGCCTCGCGCGTGGCGACTGTCATCGGGCAACTGGCCAACGGGTCGACGTCGTGGTCGCAACGACCCTGGGACAAGCCCTCCGTCGCCGTCGACACGCGGACCAACTCGCTGGTGATTTCCACCTCCGACCGCACCCATGCCGTGCTCGACGCGGTCATCCGCAAGCTGGACGTCAAGCAGGCGGTCGACGTTCGTGACATCCAATTGATTCAACTGGAGAACGCCGAGGCGCCCGCCCTGGCCGACACGCTGCAGAAAATGATGGACGCTCGCGTGCAGCGGCAGGAAGCGCTGGGCGTCAAGGACGCCGAAGCCCTCCGCGTGATCGTATTGGCCGACCCGCGAAGCAACAGCCTCGTGGTCGGCGGGTCGCGGGAGAGCTTCGCGATGGTCAAGGAACTCGCCCGCCAGATGGACGAGTCGCCCACCGCTCTGAGCGGGAAGATCCAGGTGTTTCCGCTGACCGAGGCCAACGCCGGGACGCTCGCGACGACGCTGCAGAACCTGTTCGATCGACGATACGCCGCCGCCCGCACGCAGGACGTGGCCCGGCAGAAGCCCATCATCCTGCCCGACCTGCGCACCAACTCGCTGATGGTGGCGGCCAACAAGGACGACACGAAGGTGCTCACCGGCTTGCTGGAGAAGGTCGATGTCAAGCTCGACGACCCGGCCGTCCGACTGACGGTGATCCCGCTGGTGCACAACGACGCGACGTCCGTCGGCCCGATGATCCAGAACATCTTCCAGGCGCGGCTGAAGTCCATGACCGCCCAGGGGCAGACGCCTTCTCCCCAGGACCGCGTGGACGTGGCGACCGATCCGCTGTCCAACGCACTGATCGTCTCGGCGAGCAAGGAGAACCTCGGGCTCATCAACGACCTGCTGGGCAAGGTGGACGTCGAGCCGGAATCGAAAACCGGCGTGGTGAACATGTACCCGCTGCAGAACGCCTCGGCCAGTCGGGTCGCGGGACTGCTGCGGAGCCTGATCGACCAGGGCCTCTACAAGCCCGGCATGGCGGCCGCCGGCGACAACGCAGCACGGCAGGCGATGGAGAAGGTCGCCATCGAAGTCGACACCCGCACGAACGTGTTGATCGTCTCGGCCAGCAAGCAGAACTTCAACGTGATCGAGGAGATCATCAGGAAGATCGACGGCGAGGAGGACTATCTCACCGGCGGGGGCATCCGCACGTTCGCCCTGGAATCCGCCGACGCCACGAAGCTCGCCCCGACGCTGCAGGACTTCTTCGCCCGCAAGCGTCAGGCGGAGATCACGGCTGGCGGGTCCGACCAGATCCTTCCCAGCACGATCATCGCAGACGCCCGGACCAACACGCTCATCGTGGCGGCCGGCAAGGAGAGCTTCGACGCGATCGGATCGATGGTCAAGCAACTCGATCGCAAGGAGGCCGCCAAGACCACCGGGTTCAACGTGTTCGCGCTGGAGCACGCCACGGCGGCGACGTTGCAGGACACCCTCCAGAAGCTCTTTGACGGGCGTGTGGACCGCGGCGACTCGGCCGAGACGGTCACCGTGCTGTCGGACCGCAAGACCAACTCGCTGATCGTGGCTGCCGGCGGGGACGACATGAAGCTCGCCCGGGAGCTGATCGGCAAGCTGGACGTCGAGGACCGCACGGACGGCGAGTCGATGCAGATCTTCCCGCTGGGCAAGGCGGACGCCTCACAGGTCTCCCAGACGCTCAAGGAGCTCTACCCGGCCAAGGACGGGACCGAGCAGATCAACGTCACCGTCGACGAGCGGATCAACGCCGTGATCGTGACGGCCGGTGCGAACGACATGAAGCGGATCAAGACCCTGGTGACCAAGCTGGATCAACCCAAGGTCACCCGCGTGACCGAGATCCGCGTGTTCACGCTCAAGAACGCCGAGGCGGAGGAACTCGCCGAGATCCTCACGCAGACGCTCACGCAGAAACCCAAGGCGATGACCGCCCGCAGCCCGAACCTGCAGAACCTCCTGCAGTTCGTCTCGAAGACGAAGGAGGGCAAGAAGCTCATCACCTCCGCGCTGCAGCAGGGAGTGCTCATCACCGCCGATCCGCGAACGAACTCGCTGATCGTCTCGGCCCCGGTGGATTCGATGCCGCTTCTGGCGACGCTGATCGCCTCGCTGGATTCGACCAGCCCGCGCGTGGCGGAGATCCAGGTGTTCAAGTTGAAGAATGCCGATTGCCGCTCGATGGCCGAGGTGTTGGTGCAACTGTTCAAGCTCCAGGCCGGCGGCGGCACGACCGCCAAGAGCGTCCGGTACACGCTCGTCACCCCCGCCACCGAGGCCCAGGTCAACAGCGGGGTCGAGGGCGACGGCGCTTCGGCAACGCTCGGGACCGCCGACAAGCACGCCCTGAGCGTGACGGTTGACGTGCGAACCAACAGTCTGCTGGTGGGCGGGACGAGCCAGTACGTCAAGCTCGCCTCTGAGGTGATCAAGGAACTCGACGCCAGCCCCGCCCAGGAACGCCAGACGAAGATCTATCGCCTGCGGAACGCCAAGGCCTCCGACATCGAGGGGACGCTGCAGAACTTCCTCGACAGCGAGCGTCAGCGTCTCCAGACCACTCTCGGCGAGGAGCGCATGGTCGCCGCCCAACGGTTGTTGGAGCGAGAGGTCACGGTGGTGGCTGAGGAAACCACCAACACGCTGCTGCTTTCGGCGAGTCCGCGGTACTTCAAGACCATCGCCGACCTGATCAAGGAACTTGACGAGCCGCCGCCCCAGGTGCTTATCCAGGTGCTGCTGGCCGAGATCACGTTGGACGACGAGACGGATATCGGGTTCGACTGGAACTACGAGGGCACAAGTGGCAGCCGAACGTACAACGCGTCGACCAACTTCGGTGTCGAGGCCGGGATCGACACCGCCGGCGGGTTCAATCTGTCGGTCACGGGAAGCGACCTGAGCTTCTTCTTCCGTGCGTTGAAGAGTCAGGGTCGGCTGAACGTGCTGCAACGGCCTCAGATTGTCGCGGTGGACAACCAGGCCGCCGAGATCCGCGTCGGCCAGCGTGTTCCGTTCATCACCAACTCGCGGATTACCGACAACGGCGACACGATCAACACGGTGCAGTATCAGGATGTGAGCATCGGATTGTCGGTGACGCCGCGGATCAATCCGGACGGCTTTGTGAAGCTCGACGTCGATCAGAAGATCGAGTCGCTCTCGACCTCCAGCGTCGAGATCACCAAGGGCGTCAACGCCGTCATCGTCAACAGTCGACAGGCCACCACGACGGTGACCGTGCAGAACGGCCATACGATTCTCATCGGCGGGCTGATCACCACGGAGGTCGAGGACCGCGAGTCGAAGATTCCGGTGCTCGGCGACGTGCCGTTGGTGGGCAACCTGTTCAAGTCCGTCACGAAGAAGAAGAAGCGGACCGAACTGCTGATTGTTCTGACACCGCGCGTGCTGCGGACCGCCGAAGACGCCGATCGCGTGACCGACCCGCAGGTCCAACGGATGAACTACCTCCGCAAGCTCAACAGCGGCGACCTCAGCGACGCCGCCTTCGAGTTGCTCGAAGAGGGCGCCCCGACATTGGACGCCAACCCGGCCGATCCGGTCGAGCCGGAGGCTACGCCCAAGGCCAAGAGGCTTCCCGACCCGGTGAAGGTCCCCGTCGAGATGCTCCCGGAGCTCTATCGCCTCCATAAGGAACTCGAAGCCCGCCGCCGCGCCGCGGAAGGCCAGGGCCCGGAGGTCCACGACGGCCCGAGTGCGACCGACCCGGAGACCACCTCCGATACGAACTCGACCGGCGATGGTGACCGGAAACCGATGGAGACGTCCGCGAAATGAGCCCTATTCCGCGGATAATGTGCGTTGTGGCACGGACGGCGCTGCTGCTGGTCGCCGTCGCGGCGATGCCGGGCTGTCCGCCTCAGACGACCCGGCCCGCGCCGCCCCCGGAGGTCCAGCGGATCGATCACATCGATCTGTGGGTGCCCAACGCCCCGAGCAATCTCGACTCGGAGCCCGGCGTGGACGGGGTGAATCTCACGATGATGTTCTATCGCGACGAGAAGGCCCAGTCGGTGGGCATCGACGGGACGCTCGAATTGCGGCTGTACGAGGGAACGGTGAAGCTCGAGAACATCGACTCGGCTGCGCCGTTCCACACGTGGACGTTCACCGGACGAGAGCTGCGTCGCTACCTCGGGCAGATCTACGGTGTGTGGGCGTACTCGCTCACGCTCACGTGGGGCGACCAGGTCCCCTCGGGCGGTTCGACCGATCGCATCAGCATCGTCGCCCGGTACAAGCCCGCCCGCGGCCCGGTTGTCTGGTCGCAGGTGGGCTATGTCCCCATGAAGGGTTAGCCCCCCGCAGCCGTCAGTGTCATGTTGTCGCGATGCACGACTTCGTCGTAGGGTTTGTCGCCCAGCGCCGGGGCGATCTGTGCGGACCGCAACCCCTTGATCCGCTCGATCTGGGCGGCATCGTAGTTCGTCAGTCCGCGGGCAATCTCGCGTCCGTCGGCGTCTTCGATGATGATCGTGTCGCCCTTGTGAAACGTCCCGCTGACGGAGGTGATCCCGCTGGGAAGCAGGCTTTTCCCGCGTTTCCTCAGTGCCCGCTCGGCGCCGGGATCGATGGCGATTCGCCCGGCCGCCCGGGAGACCTGCCCGATCCACCGCCGGCGCGAGGACATTTTCTCGGCCGCCGGTACGAACACCGTCCCGATCGTCTTACCGGCCATGATCTTCGTCAGCACATTCGGCTCGTCGGCAGCGGCGATGATTGCCGCTTCGCCGGCCTCGGTGACCATTCCCGCAGCCGTCAGTTTGCTGGCCATCCCGCCCGATCCGTGTCGCGAGCGCGAGCGGGTCACCAACGCCCGCACGCCATCGTCGACCTCCTCAATGACGTCCAAAACATCCCCGCCGCAGAGCACGCCGGGCACGTTGGTCAGCAGCACCAGCAGGTCGGCCCGGAGCATGTTGGTCACCATGGCGGCCAACACGTCGTTCTCGCCGAAGCGGATCTCGTCGACGGCGACGGTGTCGTTCTCGTTGATGATCGCCACGGCCCCGAGTTCCTCCAGCGACCGCAGCGTGTTTCGGATGTTCAGGTAGCGCGTGCGATCCTCGAAATCGCTGCGGGTCACCAGGACCTGCCCCACGCGTAGCCCCCGCTTGGCGAAGACGTCGTGGAAGGTCCGCATCAGCTGTCCCTGCCCGACGGCCGCCGCCGCCTGAAGCTTGGGCATGGTCCTGGGGCGTCGGGGCAGTTGCAGCTCGCCCATGCCCGCCCCGATCGCGCCGCTGACCACGAGCGTCACAGCCCGCTTGTCTTCGCGAAGCTGGGCGACCTGGCGGGCCAGCGCAGAGATCGCCCGCCGTTTGAGGCGTCCGTCGTCGTCGCAGATGGAATTGGTCCCCACCTTCACGACGATTCGCCGGGCGGCGCGAATCACGTCCTGTCTGACTGCGGTTCCGGGCATGGGGTCTCCTCAGCCTGCCGAGCGGATCCGGTCGGTGGCGATGGCTCCCGGGGCCACCGGCGGGCAACGGTCCAGCACCTCGCAGATCATCTCAAGGTTTCTCTCGGTCGCGCCCTGACGCGAGCGGACGTAGTCCCGCGCCTCGCTCGCCTGCCGACTGGCCGATTCCGGGTCGCCCAGCCAGCGTCGCAGCACCTTGGCCAACTCCTCGGCGGTGGTCACCCGCTGAGCGCCGTTCTCGGTAAGTTCGTCGGCTTGGGGGAAGTTGAACGTGTGCGGGCCGAACGCGACCGGGCGTCCCAGTGCCGCCGCTTCGATCATGTCCGAGCCGCCCATGGGCACCAGCGACCGCCCCACGAAAACGCACTCCGCCAGGGCGTAGAAGGTTCGCAGTTCGCCCATGGTGTCTCCGAGAATGATCTCGGCTTTGTCCTGGGGCGGGTTGGCCGGGTCCTGCCGGCAGGAGCGACGCACGACCGTGAAGCCCGCCTCGTCGATCAGGCGGGCGACTTCGTCGAACCGCTCGGGTTTGCGGGGGACCACCACCAGCCGGGCGTCCGGATAGGTCCGGCGAATGCCGGCGAAGATCTTCAGCAGCATCGCCTCCTCACCGGGCCCGGTTCCGCCGGCCACGATCAGTCGATCGCTGGGGGCAATGCCCACTGCCGCCGCCAGGTCGTCCTGGCCGGGCAGTGTTTCGCCGTCGTCGAGCGTCTCCACCGTGTCGAATTTCAGCATGCCGGTGACGTGAATCTTCTCGCTGTCGGTTCCCAGTGAGCGGAAGCACTCGGCGTACGTCTCGTTCTGCACACCGATGGCTGAGAGGCGATTGAACAGGAGCTTGTCCGCCAGCGGGCCGAGCTTGCGGTATCGCGGGTAGCCTTTGTTCGGGCTCATCCGTCCGTTGACGACCACCACGGGCACGTCGCGGCGATTCGCCTCTGCCAGGAAGTTCGGCCAGATGTCTCCCTCGATGAGCACCACCAGGTCCGGGCGCACCCGTCGCAGTGCCCGTCGCACGGCGAAGGAGAAGTCCTTGGGGAATCGGAACACCACGTGATCGTGGCCGAAGCGCTTGCGGGCCGCGGCGATCCCGGTGTCCGTGGTCGACGAGATCATCACCTGGAAGTCCGGCAGCGCCTCGTGAAACCGCTGAACGAGGGTGCGGGCGGCGTTCACCTCGCCCACGCTGACCCCGTGCACCCAGATGATCGGCTGGAGGCCATATCGCACGGGCACCGCCCCGAAGTACTGGCGGATGTCGCTGCGGTATCGGCCATGACGGATCGCACGGTAGATCCAGATCGGGCCGGACAGGATCAGCAGGAACACATAGACGATGTCGAGCAGGATTCGCATGCGATGCAGTATGGTCACGGCCTGTACGGGTGTCAATTGTGACGTGGGCAACGGCCCCGAA
>CAZYIH010000004.1:39197-41404 GCA_964646915.1 uncultured Planctomycetaceae bacterium
CGATGGCCTTCTCGGCAGCGGCGGCGACCTTCTCATTGCTGTCGTCGGCCGACTTTTTCAGGGCGGTGAGGACCTTCCGGTCGGACACGCCGATCTTGCCCAGTGCGATGGCGGCCTGTTGACGAGCATTGGGGTAGCCGTCGCTGAGGAGCTTCACCAGGGTGGGGACCGACTCTTCGGCGGCCGGCCCGATGTTACCCAGCGCCTCGGCGGCGTGGGCACGGAACCACTGGTTGTTGGTACGGACGATACCGATCAGCGCGTTGACGGCGGGCGCCGCCGGGGGCCCGATGCGGCTGAGCACGTCGATGGACCACCATCGCCCTCGTCGACGAGCGCGTTTCATGATCGCGAGCATGGGGGCAACGGCTTCCTTCCCGAGCTTCGGCAGGAGGGCGGCCGCCTCGTCGCGGACGTCCGTGGTTGCCTCGCCGGTCAGGGCGATTGCCTCGGCGAGCGTGTCGGCCTTGGGGACAGCGGCCGTCAGTGCCTTCCCGGCGTGCCCCTGCTTCCAGACGGTCTCGTCGGTCAATGCGCGCACCAGCGAGGGCGCTGCCATCGGCCCGAGTTTGCCGAGCATCTTCGCTGCCTGCTTGCGCACCTCCGCCGACGGATCGGTCAGGCCTTGCAGCAGCGCATCCATCGCCGAGCGGGCGGCCGGTCCGGCTGCGGCGATCTTCTCCAGCGCCCGTAGCCTCGTTTCGGCGTCGTCGGAGTCCAGATCCTTGACGTACCGGCCCACCTCCGCGCGGGCTTTGCGGATAGCGGCCATCTTGTCGGCCCGCAGCTCGAAAACCATCAACGGCCCGTATCGCAGGAACAATCGGCCCTTCGCGACGACCGGATTCGCCGACGCCTGCCAGTCGATATCCCGCATGCTCAGCTCGCCGGGCGACATCTCCGGTATGAAGCGGCCGGTAATCTTGAACCCGTCCTTCGTGGGCACAGCCAGGCTCACACGCGGGATTGACACGCGCGAGCCGCCCTTTCGCACCAACTCGGTGTAGATGACCTTTCCGTCGGCGGCAATCACGTGGCCGCGATTGTTGGAGGCCGGTTCGGACTGCAGCAGCTTGCCGGTTTCGGCATCGAGGCAGAGCAGGCCGGTTCCTCGCTTCACGCCGGATTTCCGGCGTTTCTTCCTGGGTGCGTTGAGTGGTTCGTTGATCTGATTGGGTTCGTAGGCGGTCTCGTGCGGATTTCCGATGGTGTACACCCGCCCGTCCATGATGACCCCGTGTGCGTAGCCGCCCGGCCAGCGGCGCTCCCAGAGGACTTCGTATTTCTCTCCGTTCTGCGAGAGCTTGAGCATCTGGATTGCCCCGCCGCGTCCGTAAAGCAGGTAGCCCTCGGAGTAGATCGGGGTGAGCGTCTTCTCGCCGACCTTGCGAATTTCCCAGAGCTTCTTGCCCGTGTCCGCGTCCAGCATCGTGACGTACCGCCAGGTGGGGTAGAAGATCAGGTCCCGGCCGTTGTGGTTGAACAACGCCGGCGAGACGTCGGCCCCGGAGTAGTAGTCCCTGTTGTCTTTCTGGGCGGGGGTTTTCCAGGCGGTGTTACCGGTCTTGATATCGACCGCGACGAACGGCGGCGTTTCGTCCATGCGGCTGGTGGTGTTGAAGATGACCTTCCCATCATGCAGCACGGGGGTCTCGGGGTATCCCCAGCCCATGTGGCCTTTGCCGGCGCCGAAGCTCTTCCAGGCGTTGACGTGCCAGCGGGTTTTCTCCGTCTTGAGGTCGAAGGCGTGAATACCCGCGTCCGGAGTGGTGGTGACCACCGTCTGCCCGCTCACCAGCGGCGTCGACCGCGTGCCGCCGAACCGCTTCCAGCCCGCCCCGGCAATGGGATACCGCTCCAGCAGTTTGCCCTCCACGGAGAAAACGTACAGGTGGCTCATGAGGCCGCCGGCGATGAACACCTTCTCGTCGGCGACGGTGACCCCCGCGTAGCCCACGCCGACCTCGTACCTCCACGCCAGCGGCGGGCCGTCCTGGCTCCACGAGTCGGCCAGCCCCTCTGCCGGGTAGATGCCCGAGGAGTTGATCCCGCGGTAGCCCAGAGGCTCCTGCCCGAGGGCGGCGGTGTGCAGTGCAGAGACTACGGCGATTGTCAAGACGGCCAGGCCACAGGATGGGCGATTCATGATGGAACTCCCGCTGAAGTGCGAAGCATCCCCGACGCGCCGGCGGCCGGGATAGTCATTT
>CAZYIH010000005.1:0-40864 GCA_964646915.1 uncultured Planctomycetaceae bacterium
CTGAACTGGCGGCGTCTGGATCTTCGCGGTCCGCTCCTGGGAAGTCAGGAGAAGCTGCTGCTGGTGTTCCTGGGCGTGGTGTGGCTGTCGGTGTTGATCGGGCAACAGACCACGATGCGGTACCAGTCTGCAGCCATTGATCATCCCTCGGTGAAGTTTACGAAGATCGTGATCTTCGCCCTGATGCTCACGCATATAGCCTCTCAGCCGCGGAAGCTGAACCTGGTGCTCTGGACGTTGATCCTCGGAGCACTGTTTCTCGGCCATCATGCGTGGGAACTGCCGCGCAGGGCGTTCAGTAAAGGTCGGCTGGAAGGCGTGGGCGGCCCGGATTTCTCGGAGTCCAACTTCTTCGCTGCGTACATGGCGATGATGCTCTGGGTGATCGGATTCCAGTTTCTCCGCAGCGGCTGGGGTGGCAAGGTGGTGTGTTTCCTGGCGGGCGGATTCACCGCCAACGCGATCGTGCTGACCCGTTCCCGCAGCGCGGTGGTCGGTCTGGCGGCAGGCGGTTTGATGGCCATCATCGTCTCACCCAGGCAGCACCGCCTGAAGATCGCCGCGGGACTTCTGGTTGGCGCGGCGGGGTTCTTCTGGCTGACCGATCCGCAGTTCATCGAGCGTTCGACCACGATTACCCGAAGCGAGGAACAGCGGGACTCATCCGCGCAAAGTCGAATCGAGCTTGCCAAGGCCGGCTGGCGCATGCTGCAGGACCATCCCCTGGGGGTCGGGGCGGGCAACTTCTATCAGAACATCGGCAGATACATCCCGGAGTACAAGGGCAAGGATGCCCACAACACCTACGTCCGCACGGCCACCGAGTTGGGTATCCAGGGCATTGCGGTGTTCTGTCTGCTCATCATCAACGGATTTACTGTCCTGCGTCGGATCGTGCGTCGTGCCGGCGATCTGCCGGAGAAGCAGCGCGAGCAGACCCGCCTGCTCGCCCATGGTTTGATGTGTGGGTTGGCGACGATGTTGGCGTGCTGCCTGACGATTTCATTGACTTACGTGGAGTTCGTGTGGTGGGCGCTGCTGCTGCCGGTCTGCCTGGAGCGCAGCGTGGCCCATCAACTCTCGGAGTCCGAGGAACGCCCTCGGATCGACTCGAAAAAGCCCGGCAAACGCGTCGGCCGCGATGGCGGAACAGCCGACTCTTCGGCGACCGGCTCGCAGCCACAAGAGCTGATAGGAGTGAAGTAGGTGGCCCGCTGCGCCGGTAACGAGTGTCGCGGCTCCCGGCGGAGTTCCCCGTCCGGTTCGGCGTGCCTACGTCGTGCGGCGCTGATGATCTCGTCGCTTCACCCCGGGGGTGGCGAGCGGGTTGTGGTCCACTTGGCCAGAGAGCTGCGCGAGCTGGGCGTCCATACCGATGTCGTGTGCCTGGAAGACGAGGGCCGGCTCGGCGGCGAACTGCGGGAGCAGGGCATCGCGCCCCATGTTCTAGGCAGTACTGCCGGCTGGGATCTCAAGGCGATTGTCCGGCTGCGGAAATTGCTCAGATCGCTTCGTCCCGATGTCATCAATATTCACGATCGCGCTTCTCTGCCGTATCTGGTTTCCGCCAGTCCACTGGGGCGTTGGCCGATCGTGTACACGGCCCATGGCCTGCTGTTCAACGCACCCAGTGAGCCGATGTGGCGCTATCGCGTCGCTCTGCGCTGGGCGTCGGCAGCCGTCGCTGTTTCTCGCGAGGTGGCACGGCGTCACACTGAGTTGCTGAATTGGCGAGGCGGTTGGGAGATCGTGCCCAACGGCGTTCCGGACGTGTCGCCGGACCCGGACGCCGCCGCCCGTATCCGCGGCGAACTGGGCATCGGGCCCGAGGTGTTCATTTTCCTGGCGATGGGCAACATCCGCGAGGAAAAGGGCTTCGAGGACCTTCTGGACGCGGTCGAATACCTCGGCAAGCGGGAACCTGATCGGCCTTTCGTTTGTCTGGTGGCGGGGAACCTGCCGGATACGCCCTATGCCCGTGGGATCCGTCGACAGCGCGAGGAACGCGGCCTCGACGATACCGTTCGGCTGCTGGGCTTTCGCGACGATGGCGATGCACTGCGCGCCGCAGCCGACGCGTTTGTTCTCTCCAGTCGCAGCGAAGGGATGCCGATGGTCATCCTCGAAGCCATGATGGCCGAGCTGCCCATCGTGGCGACGCGTGTTGGTGGCGTTCCGGACGTCCTGGCCGGCGATGCGGGCCTTTTGGTCGCAACCCACTCACCACAAGAGCTAGCCGACAGCATGGCCGAGGTCCTCAGAAACGACAATCTCCGCAAATGCATCACCGAGAACGCCCGGAAGAAGGCGGTCGAACAGTTCAGCGTCCGTTCGATGGCGGACGAATATCGCCGTGTGTACACCGGCGCCCTTTGCGGGAAAGCAGAGAGGGCGGGTGGCTCGTGAAAGTCCTCTCCTTCTCTTACTGCTTCCCGAACGTGCATCGCCCCCGGTGGGGGGTGTTTGTGGCCCAGAGATTGGCAGCGTTGGCGCGTCGCCAGGAGGTGTCTCTCGACGTCTGTGCGCCGGTTCCATGCTTCCCCCTGGTGACTCGCCTTCGCCATGGCCTGCCGCCCGCCCGCGACAGTCGCTTCGGATTGCAGGTATATCACCCACGGTTCTTCTACGTTCCGGGTTTTCTGAAGGACCGGGACGGCGTCTTCTATGCTCGGGGTCTGCGGCGGTGGCTCAGGCAGTACATCCGTCAGCACGGTCGGCCGGACATTCTTGACGCTCACTTCGCCTGGCCGGACGGTGTGGGCGTCGCGACGCTCGCCCAGCGGATGGGAATACCCTACAGCATCACGCTGCGGGGCAAGATCTATCCTTGTCTGACCGAACCGGCCCAGAAGCGCCAAGTCGCCACTGCCCTTCGGCGGGCCGACGCGGTCATCAGCGTGTCGAGTCCGATGGCCCGGGAGGCCGTCGCGCTGGGAGCGCCGGCCGACCGGGTGCACGTGATCGCCAACGGCATCGACCTCGATCGTTTCACCCCGATGGATCGCACCCGGGCTCGGCAGGAACTGGACCTCCCACAGCAAGGCAGGCTCCTCGTGACCGTTGCGCACATGGGGCCGCGCAAGGGGCATCGCGAAACCGTTACAGCCTTGGCGGAATTGCCAAACGATGTGCGCCTGGTGCTGGTAGGCGGCGAGCGACACGTGGACAGAGACATCCGCGACCTGCAGCGACTGGCTGAGCGGCTCGGCGTTGGGGCGCGTGTGCATTTCGCCGGACCGCAGCCGTACGAGACAATTCCCCGGTACTTCGCAGCCGCCGATGCAAGCGTCCTGGTATCCTATCGTGAAGGGTGTCCGAACGTGGTGCTGGAGTCGCTCGCCGCCGGTCGGCCGGTGGTGGCCAGCAGCGTGGGAGCGGTTCCCGACTTGATCGAGCCCGGGCGGAACGGTGAGCTTGTCCCGCCGCAGGACTCAGCCGCGACGGCTGAGGCGATTCGCAAGGTCCTGGCGATGAACACCTCGCCGGAGGAGATTCGTCAATCGACGGGAGTAGAATCATGGGACGCGGTGGCAGGGGACGTGTTCCGCGTCTTTGAGGGCGTATGCGCCACGAGGCGGGCGGACGCCGAGGAGAACAGTGCGGCCGCCGAGAATATGGAGATTTACTGATGGAATGTGTGAAACGTCCGAATCGAAGTCGATGGTTCGCTCGCCCCCGCAAGCGGCGTGTGCTCGCGATTGTGGGCGACACGCAGGTGGGCCTGTGGGTGGTGCGCAGCCTTGGGCGAAACGACCTTGGCGTGCTGGCGGTGGTTCGCAGCGATGAGGGGCAGTCCGCTCACAGCCGATACGCCTCGGGCAGCTGGGCGCTGTCGGCCCCGGCGCAGTCCGATGAGTTCATCGACTCGATCGAATCGCTTGCCCGCCGGTGGGACGTCGGTTCGATCATGACCATCTCGGAAGGTTATCACGAGGTGCTGATCGATGCCCGTGATCGCTTCGAGCCGGACATTCATGTCTTTTCGCCGTCGCGTGAGAAGTTTGACGCTGCCACCGACAAAGACTACATGCAACAACTCTGCACCCGCCTCGGCGTGCCCGTCGCCAAGGGAACGACGCTGGACAAGCTCATCGCCGGCGATGCGTCCCTGGAGTTCCCGCTGGTACTGCGGACCCGACGGCAGAACGCCCCAGCCGATCGCAAGGCCCCCTGGAAGGCCGCCTACGCCGAGAACGAACAACAGCTCTCGCCGCTTACGGAGCGGGTTGCGGGTTTCGCCGACAACATCCTTGTTCAGGAGTACCACCCCGGCGCCGAGGAGCACGTGCAGATTCTGATGCACAACGGCGAAGCGTTCATGACCGGCGATTACATCGGCGAGGATCATATGCCGTTGGCCGGGGGGGTTACGGTTCTTCGGCGGAGCTGCCATCACCCGCGTGTCATCCGCGACGCGGTGGCCATTTTGCGCGAGCTGGAGTGGGAGGGAATTGCCGGGGTGCAGTTCCACACCGATCCGGCAACCGGCGAGTACATCTTCCTGGAAATCAATCCGCGATTCATCGGTGGTCTGCCGACGGTTGTGATGGCCGGTTTCGAGGCGCCGTTCCTCCTGTGGCAGAGCCATTTCGAACCGCAGAACATGCGACGAAGTCCCTACAGGGTCGGGCTGACTACGCGCATTCTCGGCGGCCATGCGAACTGGATGTTCGGTATGATGCGCGGCGATCAACTTCCGCCAGGCCAGCGTCGCATGGGAAAGCTGCCTGCGATGGCTCGCTTTCTTTTGCACTCCGGCCCGTGGACACGTGACGATTGCTTCACGCTGGGAGACCCCAAACCGTTCTTCATGGATCTCCGCCAGATGGTGCGTCGGCTGGGGGCGGAGACATTCGATATCATCGGGAATCCCGAAAGCCAGGACTCGAAGACATGACCCCTCATGTCTACATTACGATCGACGTGGAGTGCTCCATGGGCGGTACATGGGGCGATCCATCGCTCAAGCCGGTTTCGCCCGAGCGTGCCATCATGGGCCGCTACGGTCGGCGGGAAATGGGATTGCCGCTGATCGTGGACATCCTCCAGGAAAGCGGACTCACAGGGACGTTCTTCGTTGAGCCGTTTGCCGACGAACAGGGCTGGCCGGGCACGATGGAGCCCATTTGCGAGTACCTGCTGGATCGCAGTCAGGATGTGCAACTGCATGTGCACCCCAACCACAAGCACTACGGCCTTAGGCAGCAGGGACACGATGCGCCGTTTACCGACACCATCGCCGACCTGCCACTCCATGCCCAAGAAGAGATGCTCGCCGAGGCGGCAGACCGGCTGACCAAGTGGACCGGGAAGCGCCCGGTTGCCTTTCGCGCCGGCAACATGGGGGCCTCGGAAGAGACTCTCTCGGCCCTGTCGCGCGTCGGGATCACCATCGACAGCAGCTACACGCCTGTCTTCGCCGGCGGGCAGTGCCGCTTCGACGCCGATGAGCGGTGGAACGGCTCGAAGTGGTACGGCGACGTACTGGAACTCGCGCTCTCTGGTTACCGTCAACCCGCCGGGCCGATGCTGCACCCGATGAAACCGTTGGATGTGGTCTCCATCTCATTCGGCGAGATGCGGGACGGGATCAACGCCGTGCTCGACGCGGGTGTGGACGCCGTGGTCATCCTGCACAGTTTCAGCCTGCTGAAGGTGCGCAACGTGCAGTACGACGGTGGCCGACCCGACCGAATCGTCACTCGTCGGTTCCGCCAACTGTGCCGTTGGCTTGCGGGGGAGTCGGCACCCGAGGTCGAGACATTTGCCACGCTGAATGAGCAGCTCTGTGACGGTGCTTACCAGCCTCGCTCTGCGCCTGTTCCGCAGATGGGTCGGCCGCTGCGGGCATGGACGCGTAAGACGGTGCAGGGAATCAACTCCCTGTACTGGGTCTGAAGGAGAATGAACGAATGATTCCAGCGGTGGCCAGAACGTTCTTTCGGATTCAGGAGAAGCTCCTCGGGCGGAACTCGTTCGAGTTGCTGGCCGAGTTGCGGCGTACAGAGCGTGCGTCGCGCGAGGAGATCGAGGCAATTCAGCTTTCGCGCCTGCAGCAGTTGGTTCGCGATGCCTGGGAGCGAACGTCTTATTGGCGGGGCCTCATGGAGGACGAGGATATTACGCCCCGGAGCATCCGTGACCTGGGCGATGTGCGTCGTTTTCCGCTGCTGGTGAAGCGGACCATCTCCACTTGTCGCGAGGAGATGGTGTACCGCGAGCAAGGCCCGCGTCTGAAACTGGTCCGCACCAGCGGCTCCACCAATGAGGCCTTGGAGTTTTATACAAATTCCAGCCGCGAAGCACACATCAACGCCGCCCGCATGCGAGGCCACGAGTGGATCGGCGTCCGTCGCGGCGACCGGGAGATGTACTTCTGGGGCTCGCCGATCGAGTTGAGCAGCCAGGACCGCGTCAAACGCGTGCGCGACTGGCTGATCAACGACGGGCTCACCAACGGGTTTGAGATCAGGGCAGAGTCCGTCTCCGAATACTTCGAGTACTGGATGCGATGGAAGCCCGGGCTGTTGTTCGGCTACCCTTCCAGCTTCGTGTTGATGGTGACGCTGGCCGAGGCACAGGGGATCAATCTGACGCGTCTTGCCGGGCGAAGCCTCAAGGCGATCTGCTCCACCTCCGAGATGCTCACCGTACCGGACCGCGAGCGGATCGCCGCGGGGTTCGGTGTGCCGGTGTACGACAGTTACGGCCTTCGGGAGGCGGGTCTCGTCGGCCACGAGTGCGCCGAGGGCACGATGCACACCATGGACGAGCAGGTCCTGCTGGAAACGATCGACCCAGTCACCGGCGAGTCGACCGACGGTGAGGGCGAACTGGTCATTACCAGCCTCATCAGCAACGTCATGCCCGTGATCCGCTATCGTACCGGCGACATCGTTTGCATCGGCGACGAACCGTGCGCGTGCGGGCGGTCGCTGGGGCGGATCGAAATCAGCGGCGGACGGGTCGCGGACTTCGTGGTCACCTCGGAGGGCAAATGGGTCGCGGGGTACTTCATTATCTATATCTGCCGCTCGGTAAAGGGCATCGTGAAGTTCCAGGCGATTCAGGAGGAATCCGGCAAGATTCGCGTCGCGCTGGTGACCGACGATGACTTCCCGCCCGACGGGATCCAGCAGGTGCGCCGGAAGGCACGCGACCGGCTCGGCGGCGACGACCCGATCGAGGTGAACGTGGTCGAGGACATCGCCCCGGCCCCCTCCGGGAAATATCGGCCGGTGGTTGGCAAGAAGGCGATGGCGATGCAGCAGGCCCAAGCCGAGACGACCGACAGTTAACTAGCGCGCCCGGCCGGCGGCGACCAGCCTCGCACAGGCGTTCCTGATGTTCCGCCAGCGGAGGCGTTTGAGCTCTCGCCATCGCAGGTGCTGGAGGAGGGGAATCAGCGTCTTGACGCGGAGATGTTCCCGGCGGTATCGGCCCGGGGTGACCCCGCGGGTCAGTCGACGGTTCACGCGGCGCAGGTGTGTCTCGCCCGCCCCGGTCGTTTCCACCCGGACAGCCGACCCGTCATCGAAAATCGGAATGCTTTCGACATCGAGGATGGCATCGCTGGAGAGGCGAATCCGCAGCATCAGTCCTGTCCGCTCGGTGCGGTTCCATTCGATCGCGTCGCCGTCCGAAAACCCCGCATAGCCGGCGATGCAGTTGCCCAGAGAATAGGCGATCAGGCCATCCCGGTAGCGCTCAACCCCCTGCACCACGTGGGGGTGATGGCCGATGACCAGAGACGCCCCCGCGTCGATTATCGCCCGCGCGTCGGCAATCTGCTGCGGCGAGGGGATCAGCAGCCGTTCCTCGCCCCAATGCGGGCAGACGACCACGTGATCCACTTCGTTTCGCAACCGGCCGATCTGTTCGGCCAAGGCTGGGACGTCCCACGGGGCAATCCCCCAGCCATTGTCCGAGGCAAAGAACGGCGTACCGCTCCGCTCGTCGGCAGCCCCGAGAAAGGCGACCCGAATGCCGGTACGTTCCACGACGGGGGCATGGCGTGCCTGAGGCAGATCGTCGCCGGCCCCGAACGAGGCGACGTTCAGATCGTCGAGCAGTTCGCGCAGCTGAGCGAATCCCCCGTGGAGCGCATCGAACACATGGTTGTTCGCCAGCGAGACGACGTCGAATCCGAGTGAAGCCAGTGGGCGAATGCGGTCCGGCGTGGTGATCACTCGCGGCTCGGTGTGCACGGCTTCGCCGTTTCCGGGGAGCGTGCACTCAAGATTGCCCAACGTAATGTCCGCCCCGCCCAGAAGGTCGGCCACATCGCGGAGGCGATCGCTCACAGGGGCCGCAGCGTCTGGTGGGCAGGTGAGCATCAGGTCGCCGACGGCCAACAGCTCAAGCGAGTGATCGGTAAGCATCTTGCCTCCGGTGCGGAATCATCCCATTGTCCATACAGGCGAATAATGCGGCGAATTCACAGAAGCTTCTCCAAGGGAACGATTTTGCGCATTATAATCGCCCGGGCATGATGCGGAAGAACGAAACTCAGAGCGGTGTGGTTGGCCGAAACAACGGAGGCGGGGCGAATCTGCGCGTCGAGGTCTCTTCAGACGTCCCGGACTGGTCGGCCTTCCTGGTCGACCGATCGGACGCGACGATCTACCATGACCCCCGCTGGGGACAGGTGATGCAGCGGGGGTACGGCAATCGGCCATTCTACCTGACCGCCCGCGACGAGGACGGATCGGTGGTCGGCATCGCCCAACTCGTTCTTCAGAAGAGTCTTCTGTTCGGCACGCATCTCTGTTCGCTGCCGTACTTCGACGCGTCGGGCATTCTGGCGGCGGACGAGTCAGCCCGCGAGGCGCTGCTGGATGAGGCACGCTCGCTGCGAGAGGAACACCAGGCCGACCACCTCGAGCTGCGACAGATGGAGCCCGTCAGCGACTCGCTGCCCACCCGCACCGACAAGGTCACGATGTGGCTGGATCTGCCATCAGACGCCGACGCGTTGTGGGACGGGTTGAAGGCGAAGGTCCGCAATCAGGTCCGCAAGCCCACCAAGGCCGGCATGGAGGCGATTCGGGGCGGGAGCGAGCTGCTAGATCAGTTCTGCGCAGTCTACGAGCAGACGATGCGCGACCTGGGCAGCCCGCCTCACAGCCGACGGTTTTTCCGCGAAGTGCTCGGCGCGTTCGGCGAGGACGTGTCGCTGTTCCTCGTGCAGGACGGCGAAGACACGGTCGCCTCAGGATTGCTTCTCCTGTGCGACGGGAGGGCCCATCTGCCCTGGGCTGCCAGCGACTGGAGTCGCCGCAACGACTGCCCCAACATGCTGCTGTACTGGGAGATGCTGAAATTCGCCTGCCAACGGCAAGCCGAGACATTCGATTTCGGGCGATCCACGCGGGAGGCGGGCACGTACCGATTCAAGCGGCAGTGGGGCGCCCGGGAAATCCCGCTGCATTGGCAGTTCATTCTGCCTGAGGGTCGATCGCTTCCGGAGCTTCGCCCGGACAGCGCCAAGTTCCGCTTCCTGACCGCCTGCTGGCGAAAGCTGCCGGTTCGGCTGGCCAGGATGTTGGGCCCGAGGCTGATCGCGAAGCTCTCGTAGCGGGACATTGTCTGATATTTCATCGAAACGGAGTTGCACCGATGGGCCGAGCAGGACTGATCGTGCTGATGGTTACCGGATGGGCTGCTCTCTCGGCAGCGCGGGCAGCGGGCGACGCCAACGCCCCGGCGGGAAGGGTCGTTCCTCGCGTGGTGAGCAATTCGGCCCAGCTCGCCGAGGCGTTTCGCGAGGCAGGCCCGGGCACGGAGATCCATCTCGCCCCGGGGGTATACCGCGGTGGCGTCTCGGTGGCGGACATTCTTGGACGTGCCGACGCCCCCATCATCGTGCAGGCTGCCGATATGAGCAATCCGCCGATGTTCGAAGGAATGAAGGAAGCGATCAAGCTCAGCCGATGTTCCTGGATCACGTTGCGCGGGTTGCACTTCCGTGGGTGCCGGAGCAATGGAATCAACGTCGATGACGGCGGTGACGAGTCCACCCCGTCGATGAACATCGTCTTCGAGGACCTCTCGTTTGCGGACATCGGTCCGAGCGGCAATCACGACGCGATCAAGCTCTCGGGCGTCCGGGGGTTCATCGTCCGCAACTGTCGCTTCCGTGGTTGGGGCGGGTCAGCTATCGACATGGTCGGCTGTCACAACGGGCTGGTGGACCGCTGCCGATTCGAGGGCGTGGCGGGATATCGCCAGAAGAACGCCCTGCAGATCAAGGGCGGCTCGTCGTATGTTCTCGCCCAGCGGTGCCTGTTTCTCCGCGCCGGTGAGCGGGCGGTCTCCATCGGCGGCCAGACCGGCCTGCCGTACTTTCGACCTTCCTCTGCCACCACCGAGGCCCGTCACATCACCGTCGCGGGCAACCGGTTCGTTGGCGGCGAAGCGCACATCGCCTGGGTTACCTCCCGGCAGACACGGGTGCATCACAACCTCTTCTATCGGCCCGGGAAGTGGACGGCCCGTGTCCTGCAGGAAAGCACCGACAAACGCTTTCGCCGATGTGGCGCGGGGCAGTTCCAGGCAAATGTCATCGTCACCGACGCCCGGGTGGTTTCGCTGGTGAACGTCGGTCCGTCCACCGAGCCGGATAGCTTCCACTTCGCCCGGAACGTCGCGCATCGGCAGGGAGGCGAATCGCCGCCGGTCAGCGGAATTGCGGGATTTTCTCCGATCCGCGACGTCGAACTCAGCGTAGAAAGCCCCGACTCCGATGAATTACGCATTCGTTCGGGCGATCCAAGGATGGAGGATATCGGGCCGCGAGGCTACGATCCCATAGAGGTCGACGGCCCGGCGGATCTGACCGTTCCGCCTGTTGAACTGGGCACCATGGACCTGACCGGTGACCCTGCCGCGGTGGGCGTTTACGTCGTGGCGGCTGTGGGGTTGGCGGTGTTGATCGCCGCGACGGTCTACGCGTATCCGCTGATTCGCGCACGACGAAGACGACGGCGCTGAAAGGCCCGACGCACGCACCGCTTTGAGACTGTAAACGTTTGGCTGTAAATGAGGAAACCCTATGGCCGCCCCGGCCGGCGGCCGAATAGAGTATGGATCTGCCAGGGATTCCCCTCGCCGGCAGGTCGGTCGGACGGTTGGGGAACCGTCGGGCTGTGGTCGCGCAGAGCGAACAAAGGGCTTTGGATTGAGGGACGCATTGGCTGAAGCAACGCACAATCGCACGTGGGTACGAACGGTCTGCTGGGTGCTGCTGATCGGCGCCCTGGCGTTGGCGTTCGCCCCGAACTTCGTCGAGATGTGGGACCGATGGTTCCCCGCCTGGGATCGAACCGAGTTGAGCCTCTACGATCGCTTCATGGAAGGCGAAAGCTACTACACCCACGCCCCGTTGATGCCGCTTCTGTCGCTGCTGATCGCGTTCCTGCTGATCCGCCACACGCGCATCCGGGTGCAGCCCAACCGTTTCTGGGGCGGGCTGGTCCTGGGGGGCAGTCTGCTGATGCACCTGCTGGCGTCGCTGGCGCGGGTGAACTTCGCCAGCGGCGTGGCCTTCGTCGGCGTCATCGCCGGGCTGATTCTCCTGCTGTGGGGATGGAACGCCCTGCGGCGATTGTGGTTCCCGGTGGCGCTGCTGCTGTTCATGGTGCCCGCCCCGGAGGTCTCCATCGCGCAGCTGAACTTCCGACTCAAGATGTTCGCCGCTGACTGGGGCGTGCGCGGGGCGAATCTGCTGACGATCATTGCCGAGCGGAGCGGCAATCGTGTGTTCCTCGAAGGCGATAAGTCTCTGGTGGTCGCCAATGTATGCAACGGCCTGCGGACGCTGATCAGCCTGCTGGTGTTCGGGGCGATCTACGCCTATGTCTGCCGACTCAATGGCGTGTGGCGCATCATCATTTTCCTGCTGTCCATTCCCGTAGCCGTCATCGCCAACGCGGTACGGATCACCTCGCTGATCATGGTGGCCGATCTGGTCAGCGTGGAGGTCGCCACCGGATGGTATCATGACAGCTCGGGCATCCTGATCTTCGTGGTGGCGTTTTTCCTGATGTTCGGCATTGAGAAGTTCATCCTCTGGTTCCGTCGGCTGATCGGCAAGCCCGCTCGCGTGACGCCGCTGTTCTCGGAGGTCCGTCGGGAGGACGACCAGCCCGCCCCCTGGCCGATGATGCGGGCGCAGCTGCTGCGCGGGGCGAAGGGCCCCATCGCCGTGGTCCTCATCGCGCTGGTGGGGGTGGGGGCCCTGTGGCTGAACCGCGCGGGCCCGGCAGGTGTGCAGGGCGATATGCTGGCCGAGACCGTGCCGGCCACACTGACCGTCGCCGGCACGCCCCGCCGGAGCTATTCGATCCAACTGGACCCCGGCACGCTGACCACGCTGGAGAATCCGACCTATCTGTACCGTCGCTACGTGTCGCCGGGTAAGCCGCCCGTGGACCTCTGTCTGATCTTCAGCCGCAACAACCGCAAGGCGACCCACCCGCCGGACCTCTGCCTGGAGGGCAGCGGCGAGGGAATCGTCGCCAAAAGAGACTTCGAACTGCCCCATCCGGCTGATGCCTCCCGCCGCATTCCCTGCCGGGAGATCGTCGTGCAGGACGGGGGCGGGAACCGGTCGTACTTCCTCTACACCTACCGGATCGGCAAGAGCTATACCCGCAGCTTCTGGGTACAGCAGTGGAGCATTTTCATCAACGGCGTGTTGCGTCAGGCCGGCTCGGGCGCCTTGGTCCGCGTGAACACGACGATGACCGACGGACGCGACGCCGCCCGCCGGCGAGCGACGGCCATGATGACAACAGCCGTCCAGCACCTCGATCGCATCCGCTGAGGAGCGATCAGGGAAAAAGGAGCGAAGCGATGAGAACTCGACGATGGACATTGGTCATTGTGGTCGTGCTGCTGATGGGGGTTCTCACGACAGCGGTGATCCTGTACCTCTCGCGCCAGTCGGCCGACACGCTGCTGTCGCGGGCGGAGGTCGCCCTGCGCGCCGACCAGATCGACAAGGCCCTGGACTACACCCAGCAGTACATCGACCAGAATCCCGAAGACTGGAAGGGGCATTTCGAGCAGGCACGCGTGTTCATGCATGCCGGGCGATTCGAGGACGCCCGCGCCAAGCTCAAGACGGCCGACTCCCTGGACAGCCCCGATGAACCAGTCGCCTTGATGCTCGCGCGAAGCTGGTCGCTGCCGGCCCGCAATGAACTCCGCTCGGCGACCGACGCCAACGCGGCCACGCTGCAAGACGTCCTGGGTCAGCTCGCCCACGCCGGCGAGATCCTGACCGCGTCGGCCGACAAGGTCCAGACGCCGTCGCCCGACCTGTCCGAAGCGATGGGTGAGGTGCACTTCGAGCAGGCCCTCGCCCATGACCGGCTCGCCGAGAAGCTCCGCCAAAAGGCGTCCCTGGCCCGGGCCACCCACGACGAGGAGAGCGCCAAAAAGCTCGACGAGCAGGGCCGGTCCGCCGAGGACCGCGCCAAGGAGCACTTTGCCCTCGGGCGCGATCTCCTGCTGAACGTGGTCCGGGAGGACCCTTCCCGCGTGTCGGCCGGTCGGCTTCTGGTGCGGCTGTGCGTGGCTTGTGATGACCGCAAGACCCTCGCGCAGCTCGAAGAGATTTTGTCCCAGCCCGGGCACCCCGCCGCCGAGGCGGAAGTGGCCATGTGGATGCACCGCATGCATCGGCTGGACGCAGCCAACCCGGCCGACCGACGGCAACTCCAGCGCGCCTCCAAGGCGATGGACGAGATTCTCTCCGACCGCCCGAAGCTGCAACGGGCCCGGCTGTTGCGGGCGAGGCTGGCGATCCACCTGGGCGATATCGAGACGGCCCGCGCCCACTGCAACACGCTGCTGAAGCACACCCCCGATGATCGCGAAGGACGCCTGCTGAACGCCCAGTTGCTTCGGTTGGAGGGCAAGCTCAATGAGGCCGAGCGCGAGTTGTTCTCCCTGCGTGCTCAATACGGCAACTGGTTGGCGGCCCAGATGATGTACGCTTACGCGGCGGCCGAGGCGGGTTACCCTGACCTTGCCCGCGAGGCGCTGCGGTCGGCAACCCGTATCGATCCGTCCTACCCCGAAGCCCGTCGCCGCCTGGCGCGATACCTGCTGCGGGAGGGCTTCTATAGGGAAGCGTTTGACGAGGCGCGGGTCTTCCACAGTGTTGCCCCGGACGACCCCGAAGCCATCCGCCTGTATGCCGTGACCGCCGCCCGGGCCGGTTTCGAGGATCGGGCCCGCAAGCACCTCGACGAGGCAAAAACGAGGTTCGCCGACCAGCCCGACATGCTCATCACCATCGCCGAGGCGTACCGGGAGATCGGGGCCGGCGCATCGGCCCGGCAACTCGCAATGACGGTCGCGGATGCAAAGGGAAATTCGTCGTCGGCCCGATTGGCCGTCGCGCGTGCCCTCATGCTTACAGGCCGACTCAAGGACGCACGCGACCTGCTCGAGCAGGAACGGGAGAAGAACCCCTCCCAGCCCGAGGTCCTTGTGCAGCTGGCCCAAATCCATGCCACCGGGGGACGCATCCTCGACGCTCTGGAGTTATACCGTTTGGCCGCGAACGCCGCTCCGAAGCGCCCGCGGTATGCCATCAAGCTGGCCCGGGCCCTGATGGACCAAGGCGAGTTGGAGGAGGCCTTGCGCGTGTTGGATTCGCTCCCGGCCGACCACTCGCAGGCGAGCCTGCTGCGGCTTCAGCTCCAATTGCGGCGAGGCGTGCCGATGGAGACCGATGAGCTGATCAAGCAGGTCGAGGAAGGTCGACGTCAGGGGCTGCCCCTGGCGCTGATCCACCTGCGGAACGGTCAGCCCGCCAAGTGTGTCGAAATCTGCCTCGCGGAGCTGGAGAAACACCCCGAGGACATCGGCACGCTCACGCTGCTGGGGCAGGCCTATCTCGCGATGGACCAGACCGAGGCGTGCATCAAACAGTGGAAGAAAGTGATCGAGCTGAGCCCCCAGCGCCTCGCGATTTACATCCGGTTGGGACAGGTGCTCGCCCGTTCCAGAGGAGTCGACCAAGTCGCACGCGAACTGTCGGGCATCCCGGGTTCGATACAGAACATGGTACACATGACGGCCGGTGCGCTGTTCGACCGCAATGGTGAGCCCAGCCGTGCCGCTGCCCGGTTTGCCCGCGTGGTGGAAGACGAATCCGCTGGGGAGTACCTTCGAGGCCGTGCGGGCCTGTTGCGGGCGAACGCTCTGGCCCGGGCCGAACAGTACGACCGCGCGGTACGTCAACTGGGCGAGGTCGAGAAGATGCCCGTCTGGCAGACCCAGGCGATTCTCGCCCGGGCGCAGCTGATGTACTCGGCTCGTCGGCGCAAAGCGGGCGCCGAGCAGTTGCAGCGAGTGCTGAAGCTCGCCCGCGACGCGAACGACATCCCGGCCCTGCGTCGCCTCATACGCGTATCGCTGGCGGTCCGCGAGACGGGCGTGGCCCTGCAAGCTGCCGAAGAAGCGGCCCGCCTGGCGCCGAAGGATCCGCGTTCGCACATGGATATCGCCCGGGTGCACGTGGTGGCCCGTCGGGGCGAGGACGTCGAAGTCGCCTGCCGCGATGCGATTGCCTTAGAACCGGGCAACATCCGGGCCCAGTTGATGCTGGCGGAAGTGCTTGAGCTCCAAGGCAAGCGTGCCGAAGCCCTCCAGGCCCTCCAGACCATGGAGAAACAGGGCAAAGCCAACCAGAGCGTCTCCCTGTTTCATCAGGGGAAACTGCTGCTTCGCTGGGGACTGGCGGCACCGGCCATGGAACGCTACGTCCGTCTGCACGAGCTCGGGTACGACAAGAGCCCGCGCGTTCGGTTGGCGCTGGGCATGACCTACTTCCGCCTGGGCCATCGCGAGAAAGCACGCGAAACTCTCCAGCCCATCCCCGAATACGCGACCGAGTATGTGCAGGCCCGGCAGATTCTCGCCGAGATGGCCGAGACGCCCGAGCAGAAACTCGCCGCCCTGAAGACACTGGCCGAGAAGAATCCCGATCAGCCCACCATCGCGATCCAGCAGATGGGCGTGCTGCTGCAGTCCAGCCGCAATGAGGAAGCCGCCGCCGCGTTCCGCACCCTACTGGACGACCCCGGCCAAGAGTCTATCTCCACCTCGGCCGCCATGCAGGCGGTGCGGGCGATGATCCGGGAAGACCAGTTCTCCCAGGCGGTCGAGACGTGTATGAAGCTGGATAAGCGAAGCCGCCGACCCGGCTGGCGGTATCTGGCCATCCTGCTGACCATGGCCGACAAGCCCCAGGTGGCCTCGCAGATGCTCCAGCAGCCGGAAACGCCCGATGAGGTGGACATGCTGCTGGGGATCGCCAAAGCGGGACTGACCGGCGACACCGATGACGCGCGCATGTGGTGGACCCGCTTTAAGGCGACCAAGCCGGAGAATGTCTCGTCTGTCAGTCGTGTGGTCATTTTGGCGGCATTGGTGGGCGACCCGAACGAGGGAGTCAAGCTGGCTTCCGAACACAAGGCAACTGGTGCCCATTGGGCGTGGGCGGTCGCAGAACTGGCGGATGCGGTTCGCAAGGGAACCGCCGGGCCCGGCGAGGCGGCGCGGCTGCTTCGAGCGGAGATCGCGCTGAAGCTCGCTGTCCCCGAGGCGGGCCGGGCCTGGAGCGTGGAGGTCCTGAAGGCACGTCCGACGTGCCAGTGGCCCGTGGCGATGGAGGTGGATGCGTCCGAGCTGGACAAACCCCGCAGCGAAGTCGCCGAAACGATCCAGCCCAAAGATGCCCCCATCGCCCGCCTGCTGCGGGCCTCGCGACTGGCGTGGGATCGCAAGTTCGCCGAGGCACAGGAGGTGTATGCCAAGCTTGCCGACGCCTATCCCGACAAGCAGGATCTGGGCATGCTGCACGCATCCGCAGCCGAGACGGCAGGCAAGCTCGATGACGCCCTGACGCTTTACGAAAAGGTCTACGAGGAGTTCAAGCATCCGATGGCGGCGAACAACGCCGCCTATCTGATCGCGGTGCTGCACGCTGACGACGCGAAGAAGTTGGACCGTGCATGGACACTGGCCGATGCGGCGATGCGTCGGTTCCCCGGTTCGGCGGCTTGTCACGACACGACCGGGTGGTTGGCGTATCTCCGCGGGGAGTACCCGCTGGCGAGGCGTCATCTGCTCCAGGCGGTCCGACGGGCTCCGCAGACGCCGGAGATTCACTACCATCTCGGGATGTCGGAGCGCGCCGGCGGTTCGAAGAAGCTGGGGAGGTGGCATCTGCAGGCGGCCGTCGACGTGGGAAACCGTCTCAAGGAGGCCGACACACCACTCTCCAGCGAGACACTCCGCGTTCTCGCCTTGGCGGAGAAGGCGGTAAAGAAGTAGTTTCCCCCGCTTCGGGCGGGGTTCGATGGCAAGAGACGAGGAGACTATGAAGAAGGTCATCATCATTCTGGTCGTGCTGGCGGTTGTTGCGGGTGTGGGTGTGCTGGGCTACTGGCACGTCCGCCGGAATACGGGCAAGCATCTGCTGGTCCGTGCCGATGTCGCCATGCGGGCCGATCAGCCCGCCAAGGCGCTGGACCTGGCTTCGAAGTACACCGCGCAGAAACCGGACGACTGGCAGGGACACCGCATTGTCGGCCAGGCGCAGCTCCGGCTGGGCAATACCGACGCCGCCGAACAGGCTCTCGAACGGGCGGTCGAGTTGGCCGGTGACGAGCTGTCGCCCATGTTGTTGCTGGCGGGTTGCCACTCTCAGCGGGCGATGCAGCTGCTGGGCACCAAGGGCGAGGGGATCACCGAGGATGAGATTCGCAAGGCGATCGACAAGTTCCGCGCCGCCAACGCCGTGCTCTCCCGGGACGCCAACGGAGTGGATACCATCGAGCTGGACCAGCGTCGCGGGCTGAACCTTCAGCGCGTGGGGCTCGCGTTCGGCCGATTGGCTGACCAGTTCACCCGTCGATCTCGCGAGGCGGCTGCCGCTCGCGCCGAGACGCGCGAGAGTGACCTTCTCGCCCGCGCGCAGACGGCCCGTCAGCACGGCGAGGAGGCCTTCTCCCAGGCGGCGGAGGTCCTGCTAAAGGTCCTGCGGCGCGACCCAAGCCGCGAGAAGTCCGCCAAGGCACTGGTTCGCCTGACGGACAGACCGTCGCTGGTCGGACGGCGAGACGAGGTGCGTTCGTTGATCCTCAACGCCGAGGAGAAGCCCCCGGTCGCGGCGGCGATGATGATTCTCTCGGACATGGCGAGTGACCGGCCCGGCAGCAAGGCAGCCACGCCGCAGGAGGCTGCACGCATCCTCGATGAGCTGCTCGTCAAGGCGCCCGACGCGTCGGAGGTGGCCTTGGCCCGGGCGCAGCTGTCACTGGCGGAGGGCGACGCCGGCAACGCGCTTACGCTGGCCCGGCGGGTGCTGGAGACAAATAAACGCCACGCGATGGCCCGCCTGGTTGAGGCGCGTGCGCTGATTCGTCTCGGCGAGGCAGTCTCCGCGGAGCAGAAGCTTTTCGCGCTGAAAACGGAGTTCCCGCGCTGGGCGGAGGCCCATTATCTTTACGCCGAGGCGGCCCGCGCGACCGGTCAGGACGAGTTGGCCCTGGAGTCCATGCGAGCGGTGACGCGCCTGCAGCCCGGCCACCCGGGGGCCAGTGAGTTCCTGGCTGAGAATCTGCTGGCCAAGGGCTTCGAGGACCAGGCACTGGTCGACGCTCGCAGCTGGTACCAGGTACAGCCGGGCAATCCGCGGGCGGTGCTGATGTACGTCCGCGCGTTGAAGGCCAACGACCGCTCGCGCCAGGCCGATGAAGTGCTCGAAACCGCCCATCGGGACCATGCCGACGAGGCGGTCATGCTGCTGACCGTCTCGGACGGACACGCGATGCTGGGCAACGCCGAGAAGGCCCGCCGGGTGGCCGAAATGGTGTGCGAGCTGGAGGCGGATACCTGGATGGAGAAGCTGGCGATCGTCCAGGCGGCCGGTCGGCTGGGCAAGGTGTCGCTGGCGGACACGCGGATGGCGGAGTTGATCCGGGCTCGTCCCGAGCAGGCGGTGGTGCGATTTCACGCGGCGCAGCTGTACGCTCGCACCGGGCGAACCCCCCAGGCGATCGAGCAGGCGCGGAAGGCTGTTTCGATCGATCCCGAGCGGACGGACTTTCGGCTGTTGCTGGCCCGGTTGCTGTTGGACGGCGGCCAGGTCGAAGAGGCCTATCAGCAATGTCGCCGGATCCTCGCCTCGGACCCCGATCACGCCGAGGCGTCGCTGCTGGCCAACCAGGCGGCGATTGTTCTGGGCGAAGACGTGGGTGATCTTCCCGCTGCGACGGGCGCGGGACGCTCGCGGATGCAACTGGCGTTGACCTACCTGCGGGCGGGTCAGCCCGCCAAGGCGGCCGAGATCTGCAATGCCGAGCTGGTGGGCGAGCCGGACAACCGCGGGGCGATGTTCGTGCTGGCCGAGGCGCAGCTGGCGATGGATCAGCCCGGCCGCGCTCTGGAAAGCTACAAGAAGGTGCTGGCCGATGGGTCGGCGGGGTTGTCGGTGTACATGCGGGTGGCGCAGTTGCTGGCGCGTCAGGCGGAGCTCTCGGAGGTCGCGGCGACCATGCGGAAGCTTCCCGGAGTCGACGCGCCGTTGGTGGATCTTACGCTGGGTCGACTGAACCTGGCGCGGGGCGAGTTCCGGGCGGCGGCCAAGTCCCTTGCAAACGTAACGTCACAGACGTCGGCGGCTGCGCACATCCGCTTCCGGGCGGGGTTGCTGCGGTCCCGTGCGCTGGCGCTGGCCGGTGAGCTGCCGGCCGCGCTGAACCAGCTTGATGAGCTGGCGAAGACTCCCGGACGGACCACGGCGCTGCTGGCCAAGAGCTCGCTGCTGACCTCGGCCGACAGAGAGGCCCAGGCGGACGCGATTCTCGCCGGGCTGCGCAGCCAGGCGATCGGCGAGAAGGACCCGGGGTTGTTGGGCAGGCTGGTGCGGGTGTACCTGCGTCGACGCGATTACCGGCGGGCGCTGGAGCTCAGCACGGTGCTGGCGGAGTTTACCCGCGACGCCTGGACGCTCCACGCGGATGTTCTTCGGTCGGCCGGCGAGTGGGACAAGGCCGAGCAGTGGTATCGCAAGGCCATCGCCGCCCAGCCAGGCCAGTTGCGAACGCCGCTTCAACTGGCGGAACTTCTCGCCGCGCGCTATCGATTCCCCGAGGCCCTTGAGGTGTTGCGACGATTGGCTAGCCGCAGCGAGACGGCGAAGCTGGTGTCCCTGCAGATGCGTGCCCGTTACTACGCCGGCTGGGGGCTGCCCGCCGAGGCGTTGCGATGCATCGAGGAGCTCGATGAGGTCTCCACGATCAGCAATCCCAACCTGGAAATGACCAAGGCCCGGGCGCTGGCTGCGTTGGGCGAGAAGGCCCGTGCCCGCGAACTGTTTGCGGCGGTCCCGGACCATTCGCGCTATCGCCGACAGGCCCGGCAGATGCTTGTGGCGCTGGCGGACGAATCGGCCGAGAAGAAGAAGTTGCTGGCGACGTTGGCTGAGGCATATCCGGACGACCCGGCCGTCGCGCTCCAGCGGATCGACGTCCTGGTGCGGAACGAACAGTACGCCGAGGCGGCTGATGCGTTTGTGACGTTCGACGCCAAGGCCCCCGGCCCGCCGCCGTTGCGGTTGGCCGAGAGCGGCCTGCAGGCGTTGGTGCGGGCGAACCTGACGGACCAGGCCCGGGAGCTGATCGAGGCGGTTGCCCGTCGCTCCCGGCAGCCTCACTGGACGTTGCGTGCGGTCCTGCTGGGCGACCCGAACGAGGCGGTTGTCGCCACCTTGCCGAAGCAGCCTTACGTCCAGTTGATGAAGCTCTCGGCACGGATGGCCAGGGCGGGGCAGGCGAAGGAATGGGACGCCGTCGCGAAGAATCGCGACGAAATGACAGCCTTGCTCGCGACGGTTCCCCCCAAGGCGATCTCGCCGCACGTGCAGCTGTTGGACCTGCTGGCGGACATCACCGCCGGCAGGGTGATCGACGCGCGGCAGAAGCTCGATGGCGGCTTCGGGCGGGCCCCATCGCTAAAGGAAGCGGCGACGGAGCTGGTCGGGTACGCCGAGCAGAAGGCCGACGCCCGCGTGGAGGCTGCGGGGGCGATGGAGGCGATGATCGCTCGTGAGGTGGGCATGAGCTACCTTACCCGGCGGATTTCTGAAAAGTCGCTGCAGGCCCGGCCGAAGGCGCAGTGGGCTGCGGCGCTGATCGTGCAGGTCAAGCCCGAGCGGCGCGACGAGGTGCTTTTGGCTCTGCGGCCGAAGGGTACGGCGCTGGCGGCGATTCTGCGGGCTGACCAGCTGCTGGAGAAGGGCGAGTTCGCCGAGGCGGCGAAGGCGTACCGCGATTTGCTCAAGACGTATCCGGCGAACTGGGCGTTGACCGAGCGTCTGGCGATTGCTTTGGAGCGGTCGGACGGCCGGGCCGAGGCGCTGGAGCTGTACAAGGCCGTCTGGGACGCCGTAGCCAGCCCGGCTGCGGCAAACAATGCGGCGTACCTGGTCAGCCAGTTGCACGCTGATGACAAGGCGAAGCTGTCGGCGGCGATCGATCGCGTGGATCAGGCGATTCAGCGCGTGGGTCGGCTGCCGTCGTTCTTGGACACGAAGGGTTGGCTGGTCTACCTGCAGGGCGACCCGAACGCCGCGGCGGCGTTGATCCGCGAGGCGATCCTGGGTGCGGGCAACTCGGTGGAGATTCACTACCACCTGGCTGTGGTTGAGCAGGCCCTGGGCAACGATGAGTTGGCGAGGATGCACTACCAGGCGGCGGTGGACGCGGTCCAGGCGGCGCGCAAGGACGGACGCGTCGTCGAGCCGGCAGACGCACAGGCCGCCGAGTTGGCCCGGGAGGCGATGGCGAAGAGGAAAGAGGCGGCATGACCGTGGCGATGCACACCCCGGCCGCCCACGACCATGCGTTGACGTTCGACGTGGAGGAGTTCTTCCAGGTCGAGGCGGCCCGCCGAAGTGGTGTCTGCTTTGAAGACTGGGAAGGCTACGAAAGTCGCATCGAGCGCCCCATGGACGCGATCCTGCAGATGCTCGCCGACCGGGGCATTCGCGCGACGTTCTTCATGCTCGGGTGGGTCGCCCGCCGTCAGCCCGGGTTGGTGCGGCGCGTGGATCAGGCGGGCCATGAGCTGGCGTCTCACGGGATGAGTCATCGGATGGTCACCGAGCTGACGCGGGAGGAGTTCCGCGCCGAGCTCACCGAGAGTCGCGCCCTGCTGCAGGACCTCAGCGGCCAGCCGGTGGACGGATATCGGGCCCCGACGTTTTCGATCATGCCGGCGACGAGTTGGGCGGTGGACGTGCTGGCTGAGACGGGCTACCGGTACGACTCGTCGATGGTTCCGGTGATGCACGACCGTTACGGCATGATCGGCGCGCCGCAGTGGCGTCATCGGGCGATCGGGCCGGCTGGCGGTGAGGTGCTGGAGATCCCGCCGCTGACGCTGCGATGGCTGGGACGCAACTGGCCCGTCGGCGGGGGCGGATACCTTCGGCTGTTGCCGGTCGGGCTGGTGGAACGCGGACTCCGGGCAGCCAACCGCCAGGGGCAATCGGCGATGATGTATCTTCACCCGTGGGAGTTGGATCCCGATCAGCCGATCTTGCCGATGAACGCGAGGAATCGGTGGCGGCATCGTGTGGGATTGGCCCGGACCGCGCGGAAGCTCGGAAAGCTGATGGAACGGCACCGCTTCGGGCCGGCGTGTCAGTATCTGACCGACAGCAGGGCGTGTCCGGTGGTCCGCTACGGCTGTGAGGGCGGAACGACGGTGGATGCGGAGGGCTGAGCGCTCGTTCTGTCCCGGCCGGCGAGTGGCGGATCGGTCGACGCGGGGTCGGGCAGGGGATAACGGTGAATCAGCCAGCCGCCCAGCAGGCCTCCGAGGGTCATGCAGAACAGGTCCGTGGTGGACGGGACGCGCGACGGCAGGAAGAACTGCCCTGCTTCCAGGGTGATTCCCAGCCCCAATCCGATCAGCGCACCGGCGGCCATCCTGGCTGGTTTTGTCTTCGGTCGGTTCGTGCGACAACCCAGCAGGCTGTAAACGACGGCAGCCAGCAGCGAGACGCTTCGCAGGAAAAGTCGCACATCTTCGGGCCTGGCTCCCATGGCGTAGTGGTACATGGGCAGCCAACGCGTGCCGCGAGGCCAGTGGGCTTCGGCCAACTCCATGCTCCACCGGAAGGTGAAGGGCTTCCACTGGATGTACGCCAGGTAGCCGACCAGGAGGACGGCGGCCAATCGCAGCAGGTCGGCCGGCTTGAGGCGTCGCAGCAGGGCGTAGCCCGCCAGGCTGCCCGCGCCGGCGGCCACGAGCGTCACCCCCACGTTGGTGACGTTGGCGACTCGCGAGATGATGAACAGCTTGCCCGCCTCGCACGCGGCGGCCAGGAGGACGACCCATCCTGCCACCCGCCACGGCCGGGCGAGGGTATTGTCTCTCCGCGAGCAGCTCAGCAGGGCCGCCACGGCCGCCCAAGGCAGCAGCCGACGGATCAGCCAGTGATGCCACGGATGGATCTGCCAGCCCACACGCGGGTCCAGCGCGCTGCGGCGGATGCTTCGCAGGACCTGCCCGACGTCCAGTGTCGGCAGCAGGGGGAACAGGGCGTCGGCGACCAGCAGGGTGGCAAGGACGAATCCGAGCAATACCAGCGGGTCTTTGCGCCAGGTTTCCCGCGATCGGCTGCGAAGGGCGCGCCACGCCGCCGGCGCGACGGTCACCCCGAGTATCGCGCCGATGGTGGTCCCCAGCGTGTTCATCACCAGGTCCGACGGGCTGGAAACCCGCCCATCGAGGAGCAATTGGGTGGCCTCCACCAGGGTGCTGAGCGCCAGCCCGAAGGCTGCGGCGATCGGGACGGTAACGATCTTGCCGCCCCGGCTGCGCGGGCGGATCGCCAGTGCGAGCAGCAGTCCCAGCGGCATGTAGAGAGCGACGTTGGCGATGATGTCACCGCGGCTGACGTGGCCGCTGCCGAGTGGCCATTGGTGCAGAAACCAGCGGATCTTTGCGCGCACCTGGTCTTCATCGGTGTTCAGGGCGAAGGGCATGAGGCTGCCATAGAGGATGCCCACCGCGGCGATCAGGCAGAGAATGACCAGTCCTCGTCGGCGCATCAGGCGTTTCCGGTGTGGGTGCGTGCAACTCGGCGTCCCGCGGCGGACGGCAACGGATGGTGTATCCTACGCGGGGAGGGTGTGTGGGTCCATCGTCTTGATGGGTGAGGGCGCGATCAGTCGCGGTTGCGCCCGACGATGCGCGGCGTGACGAAGAAGTACAGGTCGTTGATGCGGTTCTGGGTGCGGTGGTTCTTGAACAGCCATTCCACGCCTTCGATATCCCCCAGGCCGGGCATTTTCCGCTCGCGGGTGACGGTACGGATCACCCGAAGCCCGCCGATGACCAGCGTGTCGCCTTCCTTGACGCCGACTTCCGTCTCGGCTTCGCGGACGTCGAGGATCGGGTTGATCACCGAGGTCGACCCTTCCTGCTCGCCGATGCCCGCCAGCGGTGCGAACCCGCTGATGGCCGAGACGATCGTCACCACGTGGAGGTCCACGTCGTTGTTGCCGATGTTCTTGGGCGTGATGTACAGCTGCACGCCGACGGGCTTGTAGCTGACCTTCTGTGAGACGAGCTTGTCGTTGGAGATCTTCCCGGACTGGATGGGCAGTTCCTGGCCGGCGAGGACGTAGCCGGTCTTGCCGGCGCGGACGGTCATTCGCGGCGAGGAGACCATCTTCACCAGGCCGGTGTTGACCAACGCCTCGAAGGAGGCTTCCAGGCTGACGCCCGCTTCCTCAAAGACCTTCATCACGGTGAACACCGCGCCCTGGAAACCCGCTCCCGGCCCGGTGGACTGGGCGGCGTCGAGGAAGGCCTTGGTGTTGAAGGTGGAGGTGAGGCTCTGCTCTTCGCTGCTGGCGAGGTGTTCGAGGATGGTCCGGGCGCCGTACTGGAAGTCGAAATCGTGGCTGACCTCGAAGATCCTCGCGGTGATTTCGACCTGGCGGGCCGGGGAGTCGATCCCGGCCAACACCTGCAGCACGCCGTCCTTTTCGGTTTCGGGGCAGGTGATTACCAGTTTGTTCTCGGTCGGCAGGGCCCGGACGGTTCCATTCTTGCCCAGGTGTTCCTGCAGGATGGAGACAGCCGGCTTGAGGTCGGCGGCGGTCAGATGAATGGACATCCGGTCGGTTCCGCCGTCGCGCTGGGAGCGGACGGTGGCCCCGCCAAAGTGCTTGAGCGTGTAAAACAGCCGAACGCGGCCGTCGGGGAGTTTCATCGTGCGGACGTCGGTGGCGGGCTTGATTTCGGAGGGTTTGGGTCCGTAGCCTGCTTCTTCACCGTCTTTGGGTTCGTCCTTGGCGAAGAGCTTGCGGAGTTTGTGGATCCGCTCCCAGACCGGGCGCGGGGCGATTTTCTCCAACTGCTTCCAGTCGTGCTCGGAGAGGACTTCCTCGCTGGCGGCGTAAGCGCTGCCGTCACGGGCGGGGTTGCCCGAGATGATCCCCTGGGCGGGCTTGG
Organism: uncultured Planctomycetaceae bacterium; assembly: GCA_964646915.1. GTDB lineage: Bacteria > Planctomycetota > Phycisphaerae > SM23-33 > SM23-33 > CAZFPT01. Next base: position 25,558 of record CAZYIH010000005.1, read on the forward strand.
TGCGCCCAGCGTCGGCCCAGCCGCCGAAGCGCATGTACTCCTTCACGTTCTCCGCACAACCGGCGAACGTCAGAACGCCGGCGGCGACGAGCAGAAGGGTGCTGATCGTGTGGCGGTACATCGGTAACCTGCCTTGGTGTCTTCCTGAGACTCTCTGGGCGATTTCAGACCGCTCCCCCATTCACCTGCAACCCGAAGATCCCGCCCGTGTTTCGGCTTGCTGCCTCGTTGAAGGCGGAACAGTCCTCTGGAATGCCTATCGACCGACCCGGCGACATGGTTGAGTCAAACCGGCATGTTTCAAAGGAATACGGGATTCATCTCCCGACCCCCAACAGATCATGCCGATACAGGAAGGTGAGCCCGTATGACGCAAAGCAATACATGCAGTACAATTATGGCTGACTGCCTTTGGTCGATGCGTGCAATGGTTGTGCTGCTGCTTTCCCTGGTTGCCAGTGAGGCCGCCAAGGGCCTGCCGGACAACTATGGGGGCCACTGAAGATTCAGAAGTGGGGCGAAATTTCTGAGAAAAAACCTGCCCAGCGACGACCAGCCCGCCTGGGGGACGTTGTTTCAGAGGTCGACGCCGAAGGTGACGCCGCCGGCTGCGCTCGCTTCCGGGACGGCGGGTGCCTGCCGGGCCGATGGCGTCTTACGTGGTTGGCCGCCGTAGGCAGCTTCGACGGGCGGAAGGTCCGACTGGACGGCCGGGGTGCTGCCGGTCTGCCAACCGGCGTCGGCGATATTGGGCATGCCGCCGGCCAACGCCGGAGCCATTGTCGCGCCCTGTTCATAGCGTCGGCCTCGCGCGATCAACTCTCGGGCGGGAACGTTCGGGCCGTACCGGCAGTGTTCGCTGAAGGCCAGGTATGGCAGTCCGAAGATCGGGAAGACTCCGTTGAACAGCGAGAAGGCAACGCCTTGGCGGAACTGCCTTGCCACGCGGAACCAGACGTAGACCGGGAAGACGTAGTTCACCAGCGGCAGGAAGAACAGCAGCATCGCCGGGCCGGGCAGGTGGGCGATTTTCACCAGTTGATAGAGATTGTAGAACGGTATGAACGCGGACCAGCCGGGTTCGCCTGCCTTCTCGAAGACGGTGTACATCGACGCCATCACCAGAACGGCCATCCCCAGCACGGCCAGCAGCATCAGTAGGAAGACGACGCCCATTTGTGTGTTCCTCCCGCAGCGATCGGCAGCGCACGGATTCCCCCGCCGTGCCCGCCGCGACTGTGACAGATCCAACCACAATCATACGATTGCCCCCGACCGTCGTGCCAATCCATTCGCACGAAATGGCAATCTGAGAGAATTGTCCGCTTTTTTGTGCTTTTCGGCTGAGTTCCGGCCGGCTTTGGGGCGGCAGGCATACCCCATGTCGCGGTCTTCTCCCCGGCGAGGCCCCATATGTCGTGGCCGTCGGAAATGCATTTGCGGCCTGCGCAAGTGAAATTATGGCCGCGGCTTACGGGTGCCTTGACTTGAGGTAAATGTTTAAAGACTCCTCACTGGCCGCGCCGATAGAAAGCAGGACGGGACTTGCGGGTGCGGAAAGGATTCTCATCCTATGCAAAAAGTCTATGGTATCCTGGCCGGCGTGACGGAGTTGCTGCTGTTCGTTGCCGGTGGTATTGCCCTGATCGTCGTGGCGGGCCTGCTGATCTGAGCTCAGCGCGACTTGGCAGAACGTTCTCAGTTGCCCTCGCCGCTGTCGGACGGCGTGTCGAATTCCGCGACCACGTCCCGCAGCTGCGCCAACTCCGAGATGACGTATCGCGGCCGACATTTGCCCGGAAACTCGTTCTCGGGCAATTTCCACACCGGGATCAGCCCGGCGCGGTTCGCACCATCGATGTCCGCCCGCAGTGAATCCCCCACGAAGAGCGTCTTATCGGCCTGAAGCCCGGCCTCTTTGAGTGCCCGCCGGAAGATCTTGCGGTGTGGTTTGCGGTGTCCAACGTCGCAGCTGTAGATGCGCACCGGGAAAAACTTCAGCAGATCATGCTGCTGGAGGTGTCGGTCCAGCACGACGGCCGGCACGAACGTGTTGGAGACGATTCCCAGCTTCAGCCCCGCCGCGGACCATTCCTCCAGCAGGGGGCGGGTTCCGCGGTCCAGCGTCGCCTGCTCGCTGAGCGGCTCGTACCACTGCCAGGCCAGTTCGTCGGCCTGCTCGGGCGAGAGGTTTTGGCCCATCCTGCGGGCGAGCGATTTCATCAGCTCCAGGGAGTTGAACTCCCGCCGTGTGAAATGGCTGACGAGGTAACTCCAGCGGATCGACCAGAGCTGTCGGCGGTGGAATTTTGCGAAGGAGGGAACGGGTTGGCCGATGCGGTCGAGGTAGGCGTACGCGCGGCGGGCTCCCTTTTCGAAGAGGTCTTTGACGTCGACCTTGCCGAAATTCAGGATCGTGTCCCCCAGATCGAACAGGATGCCATCCAGCCGTGGTTTCATCTCGGTGGTGAAGGATAGCAGATCATTTCCGTCTTGCCAGCGTTTCTGCGAGATTCGCTGCCGGCGGGCGGTTAGTCGGACGTGCCCCGGCGGGCGATGACGGTGCGTTCGAGCCCCTGGTGGTCCGTCAGGAAGGTCGCGTCGTCCCAGGCGGGCAGGCCCTCGATGATCTCCCGGACCGCCTCGCCCTGGTTGAAACTGAACTCGCTGATGAGCACGCCCCCGGGTTTGACCGACTCGGCCGCCTCGGCGAAAAGTCGTCGCAGCATCGCCAGCCCCTCGTCGTCGGCGTAGAGCGCGAGGTCCGGCTCGTGGGCAACGCTGGGAGCGATCCAGTCGCCTTTGGCCACGTAGGGCGGATTGGCGGTGATCACGTCGAACGGGGCCCAGTCGGCGGCGGCTTCGGGCAGGATGGCCATGTCGGCCTCCATGCAGCGGACGCGGGATGAGAGGTTCAGCGCGTCGGCGTTTCGCTGGGCGACGGCCACCGCTTCGGGCGAGATGTCGGTCGCCAGCACCTTCGCCGATGGTGCGTTGACGGCGATGGCCATCGCGACGCAGCCGCTGCCGGTGCAGGCGTCCCAGGCGGTGGGCTCATCGTCGCAGGGCAGGTGCTTGAGCGCCTGTTCGACGAGGATTTCGGTCTCCGGGCGGGGGATGAGCACGTCGGCCGTCACGATCATCGGCAGCGAGTAGAACTCCTTCTTGCCGGTGAGATAGGCGACCGGTTCGTGGTTGGCCGCCCGCTTGACCAGCTCGCGGAAGGCCGTGAGTTCATCTGGGGTGGGTTCGTAGTCGAACCGTGTGTAGAGTTCGATCCGCTCGCAGCCCAGTACGTGCGCGAGCAGCACCTCCGCACTGAGGCGAGGGTCATGAACGTCCTTCTGTTGAAAGTGCCCCTTGGTCCAATCCAGCAGTCGCAGCACGGTCCAGGGCCCGGTCTGTGTCTCGGCCATGCGCTAAGGGCTACCATAATCCCTTTCCGGTGGCAAGCAGCGTGTTGGGCGGGCGGGATCCGGAACGCCCCGTTGGGGCCCGTCGGGGGTCGCTCCTGCAGGCGTCAACGGGCCTCGGCCGGTGCAGCCGGTGCGCACTTTGCCGTGAAACCGGGCAAATGATCGGCCAGCCTCTTGCCCCGCGACCCCTCCGGGCGGTAAGGTACGCTCCCATGAGCGATGCCATGGATTTGTTGCGGTCCGTCAAGGATCGATCGGACGAAACGGAATTCTACACCCCTCTTCCCGAAGGCTACCAGCTGGGCAGCACGAAGTACGTCGTGGTGCTGGGCACGGTCATCAGCGGACTGGGAAAAGGGATCTTCTCCTCCTCGCTGGCGAAGCTGCTGAAGGACAAGGGTTTGTCCGTCACGCCGATCAAGCTGGAGGGCTACCTGAACATCGATTCGGGTACGCTGAACCCGTACCGTCACGGCGAGGTCTTCGTGCTGGATGACGGCATGGAGACGGACATGGACCTGGGCACCTACGAGCGCATGCTCGACCAGGACCTCTCGGGGGCGAATTTCTGCACCTCCGGGCAGATCTACAATTCCGTGCTGTCCAAGGAACGCGCCGGAAGCTACCTCGGGCGCGATGTGCAGATGATCCCCCACGTCACCGGCGAGGTGAAGCTTCGGCTGAGGGAATTGGCCGTCAAGGACGACGCCGACGTGGTCTTCGTCGAGGTCGGCGGGACGGTGGGCGACATCGAGAATAATTTCTACATCGAGGCCCTGCGCGAGCTGAGTTACGAGGAAGGGCCCGGCTCGGTGATTTTCGTCGCCCTCACTTACGTCATCAAACCCCCCGCCCTGGGCGAGCAGAAATCCAAAGCCGCCCAGTTGGGCATCAAGCGGTTGATGGAGCACGGCATTCAGCCGAACATCATCGCCGTGCGGGCCGAGTCGCCGGTGACCGACAAGGTCCGCCAGAAAATCTCCGTCTACACGAACGTGCCGATCCAGCGGGTCTTCAGCATGCACGACCTGCCGAGTATCTACCTGCTTCCGGACATCATGCGCGAGGAAGGGCTGGACATGGAAGTCGTCCAGATGCTCAACCTCGGCAACCACGTCAACAGCGCGATGGATTACCGGGCGATCCGCGACTGGCGGGAGTTCACCTCGAAGATCGACGCCGGTGAGAAGTCCGTCACCATCGGCGTGACCGGCAAGTACACCACCGTCCGCGACAGCTACGCCAGCATCATCAAGGCCCTCGAGCACGCGGGCATCGCCAATGACTGCCAGGTCGAGACCAAGTGGATCGACACCACCGAGATCGACGCCGACAACGTCGCTGAAGCACTGAAGGACGTCGACGGGATCATCGTCCCGGGCGGATTCGGCACGCGCGGGACCGCCGGTAAAATCGAGTGTATCCGCCACGCCCGCGAAAACCGCCTGCCGTACATGGGCATCTGCCTTGGGTTCCAGATGGCCGTCATCGAGTACGCCCGGAACGTCTGCGGGCTTGAAGACGCCGGCAGCACCGAGCTGGACCCCGAGTGCCAGTCGGCCGTCATCGACATCCTCCCCGAGCAGAAGCAGATCGAAGGGCTCGGGGGCAACATGCGTCTGGGCGGGCAGGACGTGGAAATCACACCGGGAACCGTCGCGGCAGAGATATTCGACGGAGCCGAGATGATCCGCCAGCGATTCCGCCACCGCTACGAGGTGGACCCGAAATACATCGAAACGCTGGAGAGCTACGGGCTGATCTTCTCGGGGCGACACCCCAAACACCCGATCATGCAGATTCTCGAGCTCCCGCGCGAAGTGCATCCGTGCTTCATCGCCGGACAGTTCCATCCCGAGCTGACATCCCGCCCGCTGTGCCCCCAGCCGATGTTTGTGAAGCTGGTGGGGTCGGCACTGCAACGAACCCAAACCCACGCCTGATTCGCCCATGGAACCGGGGCCGAACGCGACATTCCCTTCAGAAAATCGGAATAATCCGCATCGGATCGCTAACGATTTCAGGGGATCGGTGTCCAACTGCGCTGTTGAGAAGCCTCCGGACCTTTGGGGAGCACAGCGATGATGATACGACTTCGACAGATTGCCCGGCAGGACCCGGACGTGTTCCATTTCATCCGATCGTGGATGCGCGTGCGGGCGGAGCTTACCGGCTGGAGCTGCATGCGTGAGCTCGCTGAGATCTGGTACCGCGAGCACGCCGACGAGCTGTAACGCGGTTGGCATTGCTGCAGATACAGGACGACCCCCCGCCACTCCGTCGGGGGGTCATCACCGGAATCCCGGCAGCATCGAATCAGTCGCACCGGCTTTATCCTCGCTTGAACGCCTTTCGACGTCCTCCTTCTGCACAGCCAATGTATCGTCGCCATGTCAGGGGCGTATTCTCGATTGATTAAGGGCACGTGAAAGGTCGGTATGTCGGCCGACATGCGGGGTAAAATCCGCGGATGCGGTTGAATTGCCCATCGGGGTTTCTGTATAGTCCGCATTGGCCGAGGGCCGAGTCCGGCCCGCGAAACGACTTCTCACTCGTAACAGGAGCGAAATCACATGGCGTACAAGATCACCGATGACTGTGTTGCCTGCGGCGCATGCATGGGCACCTGCCCGACCGAGGCGATCAAGGAAGCCGACGGCGCGTACTCGATCGAAGCGGACGCCTGCATCGATTGCGGCAGCTGCGTGGACAGCTGCCCGTCCGGCGCGATCGTCGAAGCCTGAGCCCCGACGAACCAGACCGAGGGCCGACGCGGCGAACGTTGTGTCGGCCTTTTCGTATGCGCGGGGAAGAGAAGCGGGCGCCTCGGCTGGGGCGTGATCGGGCTTTTGCGGTACGGTGGGAACATTTTCCCCCGTGGTGGGTCGGATATAATGTGGAAATTCCGGGAGCGATCGTCGTCTCTTTCCGTTTATATGGATAGGGCCATCGTCCCGCTGACAACCTGAACCGCCATGGAGAATCCCATGCGTCCAAAACTCTCTCTGTTTGCGTTATTTTCGTCGGCTGTGGGTGTCGTTCTTCTCTCGGCGACGCTTTCGCTGGCCGACCCGCCTGCCGAGGGTGGACCCGATCGGCGTAAGGTCTTCGAGAACGTCGTCAAGAAGCTCATCGCCGGCGGGAAGGATTCCGACCCCAACCAGGCCGAGAAGAAAAAGAGCGCCCCAAAGCCCCCCAAGGCCGAGACGCTCAAGGACTGCCGAAAGCTCTACGAAACGGGCAAGTACGACCCGGCCATCAAGGGTTATCGCAAGCTGATGGACAACGAAAAGCTTCAGGTCCGGGCGTCGATCGGCCTGGCCGAGGCCCTCTCGCAGAAGGGCGAGTACACCGACGCACTGGAGTCGCTGAAAAAGGTCGCCAAGCAGGCCGACGGGGACGCCGAGTGGCACGTAGCGATGGCGGACATACTCCGCCGGACGGGGGAATACGCCGACGCGCTGAAACACGCCGACGCTGCCGTCAAGGCCAAGCCCGCCTGGGCGCCGGGCATCTGGGTGCGAGGTCAGCTGCTGGAAATCGTCGGCCGACGCGACGACGCCGTGACCGTTTACAAGTCCATGGAACGGGTCATCGAAGCGGATGACTATCACACCAACGCCCGCAGCCTGGTGGCGCTGGGACGCATTCTGGACCGCTATGGCATTCTCACCGGGCGAAAGGCCTCCGAGCAGGCCCAGAACATTCTGCACAACTACCTGCAGGAAGCCTATCTCAAGGTGGATAAGGGCTATTGGCCGGCGAACATCGCCGCCGGCGAGTTGCTGCTGGACAAGCATCGCCCGCAGACAGCGGTGAAGGAATTCCAGCTGGCGCTGAAGAAGAACAAGAATCTTTCCCGCGCGTATGTGGGCATCGGGGCTGCCGCCCTGACCAAATGGCAGTTCGAGCAGGTTCTCAAAGCCGCCGATAAGGCCCTGAAAATCAACCCCAACAACCCGGACGCCCATCTGCTCCGGGCGGCGTGCTACATGCAGTGGCGCAAGTTCGAGAAGGTCCCGCCGATCCTCAAGAAGGTCTTCAAGGTGAACCCCAACCACCTCGACGCCCTCTCACTGGCGGCGGCGGCCCAGATCCGGATGTACGACGAGAAGACCGCCCAAGGCTATATCGACCGGGTCCACGCCATCAACAAGACTTACGTCGGGCTGCCCACCGCGATCGCCGACTGGCTTTCGTCGGGACGGCAGTTCGCCGAGGCAGAGACGTACTACCAGAAAGCCATCGAACTGGACCCGAAACGCGCGGATGCCTGGGCGAACCTCGGGCTGCTGTACATGCAGACCGGCGAGGAGACCAAGGCCCGATCGGCCCTGGAGAAGGCGCACACGCTGGACGACTTCCGCTCGGACGTGGTGAACTACCTCAAGATTCTCGATCGGCTGGACAAGTTCCTGGTCAAAGAGACCGAGCATTTCGTGGTGAAGGTGGCCCCGCAGGACGAGATCCTGCTCGAACAGGTCGCCCGCTTCATGGAGGAGATCCACGAGGAAGTCTGCGCGGACTTCGACTACGAGCCCAAAAAGAAGACCATCATCGAGATCATGCCCACCCAGCAGCAGTTCGGGCTGCGCATCTCGGGCAAGGGATGGGTTCCCACGGTCGGGGCGTCGACGGGCACGGTGATCGTGCTGACCGCCCCCAAGCCGGGCTCCGCCTTCGGTACGCACAACTGGGCGACGGTGCTGCGCCACGAGTACACCCACACCGTCACGCTGGAAGCCACCAACAACCGCATTCCGCACTGGTTCACCGAAGCCTGCGCCGTGTGGGAACAGCCCGACCGGCGAAACTACAACGCCGTGAAGCTGCTGGTGGGAGCGGTGCGTCACGATCGGCTGTTCCCCATCCAGGAGCTGGACTGGGGCTTCATCCGTCCCAAACGCCGCACCGATCGCTCCCAGGCCTACGCCCAGAGCGAGTGGACCATGGAGTACATCATCGAGAAGAAGGGCTACAACGCGATCCTCGATATGCTCAAGGGCTTCCGCGACGGGCTCAGCCAGAAAGAGGTCTTCCAGACCGTCCTGAACACTGACGAAAAGACGTTCAACAAGGTCTTCCAGACCTGGGCGAAGGAGCAGGTCCGCCAGTGGGGCTTCGAGCCGGACCCAGCCCCGGACCTCACCGCCGCCAAGACCGCCGCCCAGAAGAAGGAAAACGCCGAGAACGTCGAGATCCAGGCGACTTACGCCGTCTCGCTGTACATGCACAAGCAGCTTCCACGAGCGAAGAAGCAGGCCGAGAAGGTCCTCAAGCTCGATGCCGACAACACCAAGGCCCTGGCGGTGCTCGCCAGCTGCGCCCTGGCCAAAAAGGATTACGACAAGGCGATCGAAACCGCCGCGAAGCTGGAGAAGGCCTCGCCGGCGTCGGTGACGGCCGCCCGGGTGATGGCACAGTCCTACATGGCCAAACGCAATTGGCCCCGGGCGATTGCCGCCCTGGAACGCCTCCAGGCCCGCCAGCCTCTGGACTCCTACAGCTACGAGCAACTGGCGAAGTTCTACAAGCAGTTCGGCAAACCCAAGGAAGCCCTGCGAAACCTCGTCGAGCTGCACCGGCGAACCATGAAGGACGCCAAGTACGCCCGGCAGATCGCCGAGATCTATCGCTCGCTGGAGGAAGATCAACTCGCCCTGGAGTACTTCCGGCAGATCGCCCAGATCAACCCCTACGAATACAGTGCCTACCAGGCGATCGCGGAGATCCACTACTGGGCGGGTCGGTACGACGCCGCCATCGCCGCCGTCGAGCAGATGCTCCTGCTTCAGCCCAGGAACGCCAACGCCTGGACGTACCTGGCCAAGGTGCATTTCGATGCCGGACGAGAGGCGAACCCCGGCACGCACCTGCCTGCCGCCAGGGAGGCGGCCCAGAAGGCCTTGGAACTCGATGCCCGCTCGACCCCGGCGTCCAAGCTGCTCGAAGCGATCGAGGCCGAGTTGAAGAAACTGGATAATATTTCGGCCAAGGCGGCGTAAAGCACAGCAAAAAAGCCAATATCGCACCGGCTTGTCCGTGAGGTTTCCCAAGTCTCACCGAGCCTGCGTACCCTCAGGACATTGACAACGCCACCGACTCCGCGCGCCAGCGTTACCGATTCGATGGCGACGTCCTCGCCGCGGAATCGCAGCCGCTCGATGCGCATCTCGCCGGCCTAACTCACGAGGTCTCCTCAGTGGATCGTGGATCTGCAGCAGGTGGCGTTTCATCCGTTCGGGTCGCCCATCGGCCGAAGTGCCGCCTCGATCAACGCCAGGTCGCCGGGTGTGGTGACTTTGATATTCCGCGGGTCTCCGGGGACGATTCGCACCGGCCGGCCGAGACGTTCGACGAGCATGGCGTCGTCGGTGACGCCCTCGATGTCGCCCTGGTAGGCCCGTTGCAGCAGCGTTCGGTGGAACACCTGGGGCGTCTGGGCCTGCCAGAGGTTCTCGCGTGGGACGGTCTCGGTGATGATGTTCTGCTCGTCGACGCGCTTCAGCGTGCCGGTGACGGGGCAGGCGAGCATGGCTGCACTGTCTCGGGCCGCCGCGGCGAACACGGCGGTGATGTCCGCGTCGCTGACGGCAGGGCGGGCGGCGTCGTGAACGGCGATCAGGTCGGCCTCGTCGGTGACCACCGCCACCGCGTTGCGCACCGAGCGGGCCCGGGTGGGGCCGCCATTGACGAGGGTTGCTCCCAGCAGCGAGAGGTCTTGGCCGAACCGCTCTTCGATGGCGGGTCGATCGTCGCCCGACACGACCACCAACAGCCGGCGCACGTCGTCCCTCCCGGCGAAGCGTTGGAGGGTTCGCAGAATCATCGGCGTTCCGGCGATCGGCTGAAAGATCTTGTTCTCACCGGCGGCGAAGCGGGTTCCGCTCCCGGCGGCGGGGATGATGACGGCGACATTGCTCATGGTCGGTGCGCATGGTATCGCAAGACGGGGCGTGCTTCCATATCAAATAGGGCGGCCGGCAACGTTTGTGAAAAAGTTCACAACGATGTGTCCAACTTCTTTGCAGACACGCGGGGCGATTGCTAGTATAAGGACTCCTTTTCCTCGGCCCGCGAGGCTTTGCATGCCCCTCAGGGTCGCTGAATCGACCACGAATCGCAGGGTCCACCATGCACGATTCTCACAAATCATCGGGCGATGTTCCGCAGGGCTATCACTGCCCGACCGGTTGCCCGCACTGCAGCGGCGGCGCCGACGACGCCCAGCGCTGCCTGGACGACGCACCGGTCGGCTGGCGCATGAGCACCTCGGCGGCGACGATGTTCCTGCTGCCGCTGGTCTGTGCGATGGGCGCGGCGATGGTGTTCGGGCCCGACCGCACGCATCAGCTTCTGGCGGCGGTCTCAGCCGGCGGGCTGGGGGTGCTGGCGGCCCGCCCGATCGTGCATCGCATCGCCGTACCGGCCAAGGAGACTCCATGACCGCAACGCAATCATCCATTCCAGGCCCCGGCGAATTCGCCCGGGGCGTGCATCCGCCCGACGGCAAGCAGTTCTCGAAGGACGCCGCCATCGAGGTGCTTCCGACGCCCGCGCAGGTGGCGGTTCCGCTCCTGCAGCACATCGGCGCGCCCTGCACCCCGACCACCAAGCCACGCCAGGAAGTGAAGATGGGCGACGTGCTCGGCGAGGCGGGCGGATTCGTCTCCGCCCCGGCGCACAGCCCCATTGACGGCCTGGCGCAGATGCCCTCGGTGGCTACCCTGCCCAATGGGCGACACGTGCAGACCGTGCCCGTCAAGGCCGGCGACGGAGAGCAACTCGCCGGGGAGGCTTTGCTGGGCGATATCTTCGGGGGCGATTGGCCCACGGACGGATTCGAGCAGTCTCCCGAGGAGATCCGCAAGGCCATCCAGGCTGCCGGCATCGTCGGGCTGGGCGGGGCGGCCTTTCCCACGCACGTGAAGCTCACCCCGCCGGAAGGCAAGAGCGTGGACACGCTGCTGATCAACGGCTGCGAGTGCGAGCCGTTCCTGACGGCAGACCATCGCGTCATGGTGGAATATCCCGCCCCGGTCATCACCGGTGCGATCCTGGCTGCCCGGGCATGCGGGGCAGCCAACATCTACGTCGCCATCGAGGACAACAAACCCGACGCCATCGCGGCGATGAAACAGGCCGCCGACGGCAGCGGCGTAACCATCGCCGCGGTCAAGACGCAGTACCCCATGGGCGGCGAGCGGCAGACGATTCTGGCGACGCTGGACCGCGAGGTTCCCACCGGCGGTCTCCCGCTGGACGTGGGCGTGGTCGTGGTGAATGTCGGGACAGCGGCCGCGATCGCCCGCGCGGTGATGCGGGGCAAGCCGCTGACACACCGCGTGATTACGGTCAGCGGTGGGGGCATCCGTCAGCCGAAGAATATCCTCGCGCCCATCGGCGTGAGCTACGGCGAGTTGATCGACTTCTGCGGGGGGCTGGGCGACGACGTCGGCCGCGTGGTGGCCGGCGGGCCGATGATGGGCTTCACGCTGGGCGAGTTGGACGTGCCCGTTACCAAGGGCACCAGCGGCGTGACGGTACTGACCGGCGACGACGTCCGCCGGGCCACCGAGACCAACTGCATCCGCTGCGGGCGGTGCGTGGACGTCTGCCCGCTGGGGCTGGTTCCCACGCGAATCGCCCTGGCGTCGCGCGCGGGCAACTGGGACCTCGCCAAGCGATATCACATGTCCGCCTGCTGCGAGTGTGGCTGTTGCGCCTACGTCTGCCCGGCGAGCATTCCGCTGGTGCAACTGATCCGCATGGGCAAGGTGCAGGCCCCCAAAGACTGACGGATTCCCTGGAACGAAATGATGAGGCAGGACATGGTCTGGAGAGAGGATGGCTGAGAACGACAGCAAACAGGCGGTGAGCACCCCGGTCGCACCCGGGCCTCACCTGTCGGACACGTCGCTGACCACGCGCAAGATGATGCTCGATGTCATCATCGCCCTTCTGCCGCTGATTGCGGTGTCGCTGTGGGTGTTCAAGCTCTACGCGGCCAAGCAACTGCTGCTCTGCGTGGGCGCGTGCGTGGCGGCCGAGGCTGTATTCACCCGGATGCGGAAACGACCGCTGACGCTGGGAGATTTCTCCGCCGTCGTGACGGGGCTGATTCTCGCGCTGTCGCTGCCCGGAACGGCGCCATGGTACGTTGCCGTGATCGCATCCTTCGCGGGGATCGGACTGGGCAAGGTGGTCTTCGGCGGGGTGGGGTTCAACATCTTCAACCCCGCGATGGTCGGCAGGGCGTTCGTGATGATCGCCTTCACCACGGCGATGGGGGCGACGGCCTACGTCGCGTCGGACGGGTCGGCCGTCGACGCGATCACCCAGGCCACGCCCATGACCGACGCCTACAAGGGCGGCAACGTCCAGCCGGGCCTGCTGTGGAAGCTGTTTCTGGGCAACACGAACGGCTCGCTGGGCGAGACCAGCGCCCTGGCGTGCCTGGTGGGCGGATTGTTCCTGTGCATTCGCCGGACGGCTTCGTGGGAGATCCCTGCCGGCGCGATCGGAGCGGTGGTTCTCTGGGCGGGCATCGGCAACTTGATGGACCTCTCAGCCGACTGGACGCTGCTGCATCATCTCTTCGGCGGGGCGCTGCTGTTCGGGTCGTTTTTCATCATCACCGACCCGGTCTCCAGCCCGCTGACGCCGAAGGGCAAGTGGATTTTCGGGGCGTTGTTCGGGGTTCTGGTGATGCTGATGCGTACGCTCAGCGCCTACCCCGAGGGCGTGATGTTCAGCGTGCTGCTGGTCAACGCGGTGGTTCCGCTGATCAACCGGTGGACGGTTCCGCGCCCGGTGGGCGGGCCCGTCCCGGCCAGGGCGGCCTGACGAGAACGAACACGACAAACTCCAGAGCAAGGGAGCGACATGAGATACCTCAAACAAGCCTGGCTGGTGCTGCTGCTGGCGATGGTGTTCGGCTCGGCACTGGCGGGGATGCAGATTTCACTGTCCGACCGAATCGCCGAGAACAAGCGGAACGAGACGTTCGGGCAGATTCCCACGCTCGTACCCGGCGCGTCGATCGAGAAGACCGAGGAGATCACCTTCGGGCCGAAGGGCAAGTCGGCCTACAAGGTGTTCGACGACGCCGGCGAGCATATCGGCTGGGTCCTGCCGGCCAACGGGATGGGCTTCGCCGACAGGATCGAGATTCTCATCGGCCTGGACCGCGGCGGTGAGCGCATTACCGGCCTGTACGTGCTGGACCAGAAGGAGACGCCCGGGCTGGGCAACAAGATCACCATGCGGGCCGACTCGCCGCAGGAGGCGCCGCTGTTCCTGGACAATTTCACCGGCAAGAACGCAACGGAGCCGTTGACGGTGGTCAAGCGTCAGCCGAAAGACGGCGCCAACGAGGTGGAAGCGATCACCGGTGCGACGGTCAGCTCCAGGGCAGTGACGGACATCGTGAACAGCGCGGTCCGTGAGTTCCGCTCGGCCAAGGAGCTGGCGGGCAGCGATCAGACGGGAGGCAATGATGGCCAATAGCGGCCCGACGCCGATGGAGCGATTCATCCAGGGCATCCTGCCGGAGAACCCGGTGTATCGTCAGTTGCTGGGGATGTGCCCGGTGCTGGCGGTGACCAACTCCCTGGGCGGAGCACTCACCATGAGCGGGGCGGTGCTGTTCGTGCTGCTTTGCGCGAACGTGATGGTCTCGGCCATCCGAAGCCTGCTCAAGCCTCACCTTCGGATCCTGGTGTTCACGCTGACCATCGCGACGTTCGTGACGATCGCGGACCGGTTCCTGGCGGCGTTCATGTACGACATGAGCAAGCAGCTGGGCCCGTACATCCCGCTGATTATCGTCAACTGCATCATCATCTGCCGCTGCGAGGTGTGCGCCTCGAAGCAGTCGATTCCCACTGCCGCCGCCGACGCGGTGGGCCAGTCGGTGGGCTTCACGCTGGCGCTGCTGAGCATCGCCTCGGTGCGCGAGCTGCTGGGAACGGGCTACCTGTTCAAGAACATGCCCATCGAGATCAACGTACTGGCGTGGGCGGACTGGCCCAACTGGGTGATCATGATTCTCCCGCCCGGGGCATTCCTCACCCTGGGCGTGCTGCTGGGTGCGGTCAACTGGATCGCCCTCTCGCGGGCCAAGGCAAGAACGCAACGCTGATCTGAGTCAACCTTCACAGGATCGGACCTATGGAATATCTCGGCGAAATTCTGATCATCGCGGTCGGGGCTGCCCTGATCAACAACTTCGTGCTCCACTACTTCGTGGGCATCTGTCCGTTCATCGGCGTCTCTCGCCGGGTGGACATGGCCTTCGGGATGGGCTGCGCGGTGACATTCGTGATTACCATCGCCGCGCTGCTGAGCTGGACGTTCACGTTTTACATCCTTCGGCCCGGGGCGCCGCTGACGATGGCGGTCTGGCAGCTTGCCGGCGGAAGCCCCGAAACACAGACCGACCTGAGCATCCTCAGCTACATCGTGTACATCTTTGTGATCGCATCGAGCGTGCAGTTCGTGGAGATGTACCTGCGGAAGTTCTTCCCGCCGCTGTACAAGAGCTTCGGGGTGTTCCTGCCGCTGATTACCACCAACTGCGCGATCCTCTTCGCCTGCCTGGAGATCATGAAAAACGTCTCGGGCGTGAGCGACCCGACCATGGCGTGGGACCTCGGGCGGGCCTTGGCGCTGGCAATCTTCGGCGGGGTGGGTTTCACGCTCGCCATCGTCATCATGGCGGGCATCCGCGAGGAACTGGACCTCTGCGATGTTCCCGAGCCGCTCAAGGGTGCGGGGATCACGCTGATCGTCGCGGGCATTCTCGCTCTGGCGTTCATGGGTTTCACCGGGGTCAACGGCAGTCTGGCTGAGCTGGTGAAACCCGCCGAGAAACCCGCACAGGTGGAGGC
>CAZYIH010000006.1:0-27845 GCA_964646915.1 uncultured Planctomycetaceae bacterium
TGAAACGTCCTGACCGTTCAGGACTCCCGGCGGCGCATTGACTCGCCCCGCCCGGGCCGATACGCTCATGGTCATGAGATCGCACCGCACTATCGCGTATGCCCTCGTCGGGGGGCTTTTCGCCGTCGCAGGCCTGCTTGCCCCCCTCGGCTGCGACAATCCGGACAAGATTCAGCCCGAGCCCGCCGACGATGCGACGCCCTCCCCCCAGTCGCACGAGATGCCCGCGCTCTCCGACGCCAACGCGCCCGACGACCCCAACGGCGCGGTGATGGCCACCGTCAACGGCAAGCCCATTCCGATGGCTCGGCTGCACCGGCTTCTGGTGCGCACCGAGGGGCTCTCCCTCGCGATGCAACTGGTGGTCAACGAACTGGTCGAGCAGGAGGCCGCCAAGCACGATCTTACCGTCAGCAACAAGGACGTCCGCCGCGAAGGCGACGAGACCATCGCCCGGGGCTTTGGCGGCAGGGAGCTTACCGCCGAGCAGCGGGACGCCCTGCTGGAGCAGTACCTCAAGCAGACGGGCATCCCCCGGGCCCAGTGGGACCTGACGATGTATCGCAACGCGCTGCTGGGTAAGCTGCTGGCGCGGACGGTGAAAGTCTCCGACCAACAGCTTCGCGACGAGTTCAATCGCCGGTTCGGCCGACAGGTGGTGGTCCGGCACATCGAGGTGTCTTCGCTGGCCGACGCCCGCTCGGTTCTCAAGGAGCTCCAGGCCGGCAAGGACTTCGCGACGGTCGCCGGGAATCACTCCATCAACCCCTCGGCCAAGGACGGCGGGCTGCTGCCCCCCATCAGTTCCAAAACCATCGGCGTTCCCCCGGCGATGCGGTCGGTGGCGGTATCCATGGAAAAGGTTGGCGAACTCAGCGATCCGGTGAAGGTGGAAACCACGTTCCACATCCTCAAGCTGGAAAAGGTCATTCCGCCGCGAGACGTGAAGTTCGAGAACAAAAAAGATGAGCTGCGCGATATCATCCACAGCCGCGTCGTGAATCAGCAGAAACAGACCTACCTGATGCAACTGTATCAAAAGGCAGTCCGGGACGGACGCATCCGCTTTGCGAACCCGGTCCTGAAGGCCCAGTTCAAGAAGCGCGTTGAGGCCGAGTCAGCCCGCTGAGGTCCGCCCCCGTGGCGGAGGCAGCGGACGCGGACTACCCAGGGAACCGCCCCCAGGCGGGCGCCACAGCAGAAACGGACCACGGATGATCTTCGGGCGATTCGGAAGCTTCGCCGGCGGCATTGACCTGCCGGACGACAAACGCCGCACACTGGCCTCGCCGATCGCGCCGATGCCCTCCACGCCGTCTCGCCTGCTGGTCCCGCTGGCACCCAGCGGCGCACCGGCAGAGCCGATCGTCGAGGTCGGCCAGCATGTCTCGTTCGCCCAGCACATCGCCCAGCCTCGCCAGCCCCGCAGCCAGAACATCTACTCACCGCTGGCCGGTCGGGTCGCGGGGTTCACCACCGCCCATACCGCCGACCGCGACGACTACGCCACAACGCCCGCCATCGAACTGGTGGACTGCTCACCGCCGGGCGGGATCAAACCGCTCGCGCCGGTGTATGACTTCCGCAATGCCGAAAGCTCCCAGCTGCGCGATCGCATCGCCGAGGGCGGGCTGAGCACCTGTCGGCGTCGCCCCCAGCCGCTGGGATGGTGGGTGCAGCGGGCGAGGGACAACCGCTGCCACACGCTCATCGCCAACGCGATGGAACACCAGCCGTACGTCACCAGCGACCACCGCCTGCTGTGCGAGTACGGAACCGAGGTGGTCCGCGGGCTTGCGATTCTCGCCCGGGCCATCGAGGTGGATACGATCCTGCTGGCCGTCGACGGGCGGCGCACGGACGACTACCGCGAGCTGGTGGGCCCGGCGAGGCTGTTCGGGGTGGACCTGATCGCCCTGGGACACAAATACCCCACCGGCTCGGACGCCGTGCTGGCCAAGGTGCTCACCAAGCGGGAAGTCCCCCTGGGCGGAACGGTGATGGACCTGGGCGTTGCGATGATCGACCCGGCCGCCTGTTTCGCGGCGTATCGCTGGGTGGTGTGCGAATCGCCCCCACTGGGTCGGGTGGTGACGCTTAGCGGGGAGCACGCCGAACAGCCGGGCAATTTCTGGGTGCCCTACGGCACGCCGTGCGAACACCTGGTGAGCTCGCTGGAGGGAACGCACATGCACGGCGGCCCGATGACCGGACTGCGTCTGCGATCCAACGTGGTGGTGGGCCCGACGACCGACGCGGTGCTCTCGCTGGCTGCCCCCGCGCCACTGCCGCCCAGCCCGTGCATCCGCTGTGGCTGGTGTACCGACCACTGCCCGGCGAGGCTGAACGTCTCGGCGCTGAACGACCATTTCGAGATGGGCGACGTGGACACGGCCTGGCGGTCGGGGACGCTCTCCTGCGTCCACTGCGGGATCTGCGCCTATGTCTGCCCGGCGAGGCTGCCGCTGGCCCAGCGCGTACAGGAACTCAAGCGCTCGATCTACGTCATGCGACGGGCCGAGGCGACGACCGAACACGCCCGGAAGGCCCAGAACGCCGGTGACGACAAGGAGAGCTCATGAGCGAACCCCATGACGCCACCGCCCCGCCCGCGCCCGACTCGCAGCTGCGGTACAGCATCATCGAGGCCCCCTTCCTCCGCGCCCCGGAACAGGCGCGAACCGTTTACCTCGTCACGCTCGGGGCGGCATGCGCGCCGCTTCTGGCGGGGGTGGTCATGTTCGGCTGGCGGGTGCTGATCGTCGCGGTCCTGGCGATCGCCACGTGCGGTATCGTCGAAAAACTCTACTTCCGCCTCACGCACGCCCCGGCGCTTCTGGGCCGATCGCACGCGTTCCTCACCGGCGTTCTGCTCACGCTTACCCTCCCACCCCACGTGCCGTGGTACGTCCCGGTCGTCGGCGGAGCGTTCGCCATCCTCGTGGGCAAGGCGATCTTCGGCGGCGTGGGACACTTCCTCTGGCAACCCGCGCTGGTCGGTCGATTGGCGGTGGCCGTCCTGTTCGCCTCGACGCTGAACCCGCCCACTTGGCCGCTGCTGTCGCGAGAGCACATCGTCACCGGCGACATCGAGAACACCCGTCGCATCGAGCAGTACGACGGCTGGCGGGAGCAACAGCCGCCCCCCGAAGCCGACGGGTTCCGTCTGCCCCACCCGGCCGAGACGATCCGCCGGATTACCCTCGCCGACGAGCCGCAGTTTACCGCCATCGCCTACACCCGCAGCGAGATCCCCCGCGCCAAGCCCGCCCTGCTGATGCAACTGCCTCCGATCAGCGACTTCCTTTACGGCGCCCGCCCCGGAGCGATCGGCGAGACCTGCGCGCTGGTGATTCTCGTGGCGGGGCTGTATCTGATCTACCGCAACTACGTCAAATGGCATCTGCCGTTCCTGATCGTCGTCTCGGCGTGGATCGTCGCCGCGATCGCACCGATCCAACTCGCCGGACCGAACGACACCGTCGAATGGATGTGGTGGCCGTTGCTGCACGAAGGGGCGGACGTGGGCTTCACCTACGCCAACTACCAGATCCTGCGCGGGCAGATCGTCCTGTCGGCCTTCCTGTTGGCCACCGAGATGACCACCCGCCCGGTCACCGTCGGCGGGCAGGCACTGTTCGGAATCGGCGTCGGGACCAGTGCGATGCTGCTGCAGCTTTACACCGCCACGCCCATTCCCGCCTACCTGGCGGTGCTGGCGATGAACACCTTCTCCCCGCTGATCGACACGCTGTGGCGACCCCGCGTGATGGGTCAGCGATGGAGCGACTGGCTCCGTCGCCGCGCAGGCCAGGGGCCCAGACGCTGAGATCCGCCGGCCGGTGGTCTACTCCTGCCACACCAGTCGCACCTGCCGCCCTTCGCGAACCTCCGCGAGATACCGCCGGTACAGATCCCACGTGGTCGTGGTGAGCTGGCGTTCGAGCAGTTCCTTGCCCTCGCCTCCGACGAAGCTCGGGCGGAAGTCCCGCTGAACTTCGAGCGTCACGTCGAAATCGCTGGGCTCAAGCGTCGCCTCCCTGCCGCGGAATTCGCCCGTGACGGCCATGAAATTCTCGGCCAGGGGCTTGGGTTCGTTGTCCGGCGTGAGCAGGCCGAACTGGTATTCGTCTTCCTTGAACTTCAGGTCACGCGTCTTGTCGTGGCTGCACCACCAGGTGAACACACTCGCCCCGGCGCGCACGCCCAGATCCACGCTGGACCGCATGAATGCCGCCTGCTGCGGGGTGGTACCCCACGTATCGCACGCACCAAACTCCTGGATCCAGATCGTCGGGTTCTCCTGGCGGGCGAACAACCGCGCCAGTTGCGTGAAGAACGGCGTCAGATGCAGCGCCGGCGGGTCGTCCAGCCCGCCCTGGGTCAGGGCACTGGTGAACTTCGGCCAAGTGTGCAGGCAGATCGCGTCGTAATGGTTGGCCAGGTGGTCCATGGAGAAGGTCACGCCGCCGACGGTCGGGCCGTGGTCGATGCCGTTGACGATCAGCCCCTTATCGCCGCGGCCGCGGAGATGCTGGAGCATTTCCGTAGCCCAGGCGTCGCCGGTGGGTGTCTCCAGCGCGTTATCCAGGCAGTTGATCTCGTTTCCGAGGTCCACGCCCATGAAGTTGGGTCGATCGGCGACGGCGTCCAGGACGCGATCGAACAGGAGCTTCTCGCTGGCGATGACGTCCGGCTTGGTGAACACGTCCCGCCCTCTCACGCGCGACGGCAGGAAGAAGTACCCGCTCAGCCAACCGGTCAGCACCGCCGGCAGCACGTCCAGCCCTTCGTCCTCGGCGGCGCTCATCAGTTCGCCCAGCCGCCGGAGATGCCCCGGAGAGACGAACGTCGGGTTCGGCTGGAAGTACGGCCAGATCAACTGCACGCGGATGTGGTCGGCCCCGAGGGCCCCGATCGCGCGGAAGTCCTCGCGGATCGAGTCCAGGTCCCAGTCGTTCCAGCAGTAGTACCATTGGCGGGAGGGGGTGTAGTTCAGGCCGATGCGGACACCGGCGTTCATGTCGGTCAGCATTACAATCCTCTCTGTCTATCAAACGAATTACGCAGTCCGGTGCCGGCGGGCACGTCGTCGCCACGCCCATACAAAGCCCCCTGCCCCAGCCAATGACAGCAGCGGCTCGACGGGCACGCGGAATCGCGGCGTCGAGACCGGTCCGCCGATCAGCCAGGAGATCACGACGATGGCGATCAGCCACCACGCCACAGCGGGCAGCTTACGCCACCTCCCCGCCGCCATCGCCACGAACAGCCCCAGCCCCACCAGCCGAGCAATATAGACGAACCCCAGCGGAACCGCCACCGCCACCGCGCCGGGCGAACCGCCGAAATAGTGCCTCCCCGCCGCGAGCAACCCGCTCTCGTGGAATACCCTCAGCGTACCGCGTTGCCCGCTGGTGAGCCCGATGGTCTCCAGGACGTCCGTCGCCCCGGGCAACCAGAACGCCAACGACCCCCACAGATGCAATTTCGCATAGGTCGCCGGGTGTTCGGCGATGGTGCTCACAGCCACCTCCCGATACGCCGCCGACAGGTCGCCGAGGTCCGGGTCTTCACGGTCCACCTCGATCCGGCTGATCAGTTCGCCCTGCACCTGGCGGGGCGATTGGCCGGTCGCCTCTTCGAGCGTCATCGCCGCCGAGTAGCCGAACAGCGTCACCGAGAAGTTGTTGGTCAGCCCCCAGTAGCCGGTCCGCACACCGTTCCGGATGACCCACGGGCTCAGCAGGGCCGCCAGCAGCACGACATACACGCCGGCCTGCCTGAGCTGACGTCCCGGCCGCGCCAGCAGAAACGCCACCGTCATCGCGGCCATCACCACCCCAACGGGGCGCACGAGGCACGCTGCTGCCATCGCAACCGACGAGAGAACCAGCCACCGCCACCGACCGGTGCGGACATTCCGCACCAGCCACCAGACCGCCAGCATGAACACCAGTGCATACGGGCCGTCACTGAGCACCCGAACCGACGCCGCTGCCGCCAGCGGACTCAGCGCCTGCAGCAACGCACCGACCAGGGCAACCCGTCGACCCATCAGCTCGCAGCCGACACGGTAGACCACCCAGACCAACAGCACGTCCATCGCGATCTGCAGGATCGCCCACAGCGGTCGGGGGGTAATGCTGAACGCCCCTGCCAGGAACGCCGGATACCCCGGCAGGCGGAACACGCTTACGCCATCGGCCGGCAGGGATCCGTTCTCACGCAGCGACCTGGCCAGCGCGATGTAGTCCTGCGAGTCGGGCGTGGTCAGCCCGCCGACGTGCCCGCTTTCGAATGCAGTCAGGGCAAACAGCAGCACCACCAGCCGAACCGTCAGAGCGATCGCCAGGATCACCAGTAGAGATCTGTTCGATTTGCCGCAGGTCATAAATCGCTATCGTAGATCGCCCCCGAGCCCGTTACAATACCGGCGATGAGCGAGACACTGAACGTCATCGAGATTTATCGCAGCATTCAGGGCGAGAGCACGCACTCGGGCTTTCCGTGCGTGATGGTCCGCCTGAGCGGCTGCAACCTCGAATGCGAATGGTGCGATACGACCTACGCCCGCCAGGAGGGCACGGAGCTGGAGATCGGGCAGATTCTCGAATCCGTCGGCGAGTTCCGCTGCCGACGCGTGGAACTCACCGGCGGCGAACCGCTGCTTCAGCCGGCCAGCCTCGAACTGCTGCGGCACTTCTGCGATGCCGGGTACACCACGCTCCTGGAGACCAACGGCTCGCAGGACATCACGCCCGTGGATCCGCGTGTAGCGAAGATCGTCGACATCAAATGCCCCTCCAGCCGCATGGACCGCGAGAACCGCTGGGAGAATTTCGACCACCTCGGCGACCGGGACGAGTCGAAGTTCGTGCTCGCCGATCGGGGCGATTTCAAGTACGCTCAGCGGGTCCTGCGGGACTACCCGAAACTGCACGATCGCCCCGTGACATTCTCGCCGGTGATGAATCAACTGCGTCCCAGCGAGTTGGCCGCCTGGATGCTCGGGGCAAAGCTGCCCTGTGCCGTCCGCCTGGGCGTGCAACTGCATAAAATCATCTGGCCCGACGCCACCCGACGCGTCTGAGCGCCCTTTCGAGAGCTTCCATGATCGCAGAGCTGGTCAAGACATTCCGTTTCGAGGCGGCCCACAGGCTGCCGAACATTCCCGAAGGCCACAAGTGCCGCCACATGCACGGCCACAGTTATCGGGTGGACATCCACATCACCGGCGAGGTCGACCCCGAGGAAGGTTGGGTCATGGACTTCGGTGACGTGAAGTCGGCCGTGGCGCCCGTGATCGACGAGCTGGACCATCGCGTGCTCAACGACATTGACGGGCTGGAGAACTGCACGTCCGAGTTGATCGCCGCGTATCTCTGGAAACGCGTCAAGCCCGCCCTGCCGGCGCTGTCGGCCGTGACGATCTGGGAGTCGGAGTCCGCTCGCTGCATCTATCGCGGCGAGTGAGACAAGGTTGAATTGAGATCGGTGGTTACACGAGCGTGGCGGCGGCGTCTACTGCAATTGAAAGGAGTCAACCATGGACGGACTGCGCATTTCTCTGGTTTGTGCCCTTGTAGGGTCAGCCCTGGCGGGCTGTCAGCCGAAGGTGGCCCAAAGCACCGGCGACGGCGCCAACGGGCCCGTTGCCGACCCGGCAAAGCTCGCACCTCAACGGAAAATGGTTCGTGTCTCCACGGCGGCAGAACTCATCGACGCCATCGAGCCGAACACAATCATCCAACTCGCAGCCGGCACGTACGACGTCTCCAAAGTGCCGCAGAAAAAGCGGACATTCGTGGTCTACGAAGACAGCTACGACGCGGCGGCGGGTGATTTGGTCATCCGCAACGTGCAGAACCTCACCATCGTCGGGCCGGCCGGGCGAGGAGCTCGAATTGTGACGCCCGAGCGGTACTCGCGCGTGCTGACACTTCGTGACTGCCGGGGCGTGGAGCTTGCGGGCCTCACCGTCGGACATTCGCCCGGTGAAGGATATTGCACCGGCGGGGTCATCCGCATCGAGAAGGTCCGCGGGCTGACCGTGACCAACTGTGATCTGTTCGGCTGCGGGACCGAAGGTCTGGAGATGACGGACGTGGCCGAGGCAACCTTCCGAGACACGATCATTCGCGACTGCACTTACGGGATTCTCACGGTCAGGCAGGGCTCGAATATAACGTTCCGTGACTGTCGATTCGCCGGCAACAAGGAGTTCCATGGCATGGTGGTACACGACAGCGAGGCCGTCACCTTCCGAGGCTGTACGATCGAGAAGAACGTGCTCAACAGCACCATTTCCTCGCCGCTGTTCAAGATCACCAGTTCCTCGGCCGTGAAGCTGATCGACTCGACCGTGCGGAACAACACATACCCCGCTTTCCAGTCGGCCAACTCGCCGCTGCAGATCGAGCGGACGCGGATGGAAAACAACTCGCTGCAATCTGAGACAAAGGGCAGATGAATTCCTTTCGTCGGCTTCGCGCATTAAAAACGCGACGCTGGTGAAAGGAGGAGAAAAACCAGCGTCGCGTCTGTTGTGCGATTGCTGCGACAGGCAGGAGGAGGACCTGTCAGCCGCGATACGTCACGTTCTTGTTCACCTCTCATTACGCCCAGCCTTCACGAAAGGTTCACACCGACGGGGATTTTCTCGGAAAAATCACGAACCAAGATGCCCAGACGGGCACAGAGACGAACCATCCGGGGGCATAATGCACATAAGATACTTATAATAAATGCTTTAATCGCATACTTCTGAGTCACACTTTTCTGCAGGTTCACTCCGCCTGTTGAGGCAGGGCGGATCGGCCGGATCCATCATTGCCCGCAGCACTTTTTGTACTTTCGCCCGGATCCGCACGGGCAGGGGTCGTTGCGTCCGGGAGCGGGTCCGCCGGCGGTCTGCATCTTGCCCGGCTGGGCGGCGTTGGGCGACGGTCCTGCCGCGAAGGCGGCCGCCTGCTGACGGCGGGCCTGGACGGGCTGTCCGACCTGATCGGCGGGCTGTTTGAGCGGGGGCATCTGGTTCTTCTTGAAGTATTCCGCCATCCGCCGCAGTTCCGGCAGGGCCTCGGCGAAGAACCTCTTGTAGCCCTCGCAGAAGTGGTTTACGCGATCGGGGTCGCTGCCGACGGGCCGATGGTGCTTCGGGCAGCCTCCCTTGCAGAACTCCAGGAACTCACAGTCCTTGCAGACGGTTGGCAGGTCGGTTTTCAGCGTGGCGAACTCCTCCAGCCGCGGTGTGTTCACCAGCTCGCGCAGCGGCGTTTCGAGGATGTTGCCCAGCTTCCACTCCTTGTAGACGAAGTGGTCGCAGGCGTACAGGTCGCCGTTGTACTCCAGCACGTGGGCGTTGGCGCAGCGGTCCGCGTAGCAGCACATCGCGCTGGTCCCGTAGATCAGCGTGTGCAGGACGCTGTCGATGAACCGCTCGGAGACGCGCCCCACGTCGCGGGTCGCCCAGAGCTCGAAGACCTCCAGCATGAACCGGCCGAACTGCTCGCCGGAGACGCTGAAATCCGTCGGCTCGTCCGTGCCGGGCAGGCGTTCGAGAATCGGGATGAACTGCACGTACTGCACGCCGCGGTTTACGAAGTAGCGGTAGATATCGCCGGCGTGCGGGGCGTTGACGGCGTTGAGCGTGACCAGCACGTTGACCTCGGCCCCATGTTTCGCCAGCAGCTCAAAGCCCCGCCACGCGCGGTGGTGGCTGGGCCCGCCGGCGCGGTCCACGCGGTAGGCATCGTGCCACTGCGGCGGGCCGTCGAGCGAGAGGCCGACGAGGAACTTGTTCTCGGCGAGAAACTCAGCCCACTCCTCGTCGATCAGCGTACCGTTGGTCTGCAATGCGTTGGCGACCTCCTGGCCGTCGGTGGCGTACTGCTTTTGATACTCGACGGCGCGGCGGAAGAAGTCCAACCCCGCCAGCGTGGGCTCGCCCCCCTGCCAGCCGACGTCGGCGTGAACGGGCATCGCTTCAAGATACTCGCGGGTGAACCGCTCGAGCACTTCCTCGGACATGCGGAACTCGTCGCGTTGAACGCCCGGGTAGAGCTCCTCGGGCTTCATGGTGTAGTAGCAGTACCGGCAGTCGAGGTTGCACACCCCGCAGACGGGCTTGGCCATGATGTTGAACGGTCGGGCGATTTCGGTCATTCTCGGCGTCGGCCTCCTCGGTGAAAGTCGAATGATACCAGACCGGCAGAGATTCGCCAAACGAAGGTGGCAAAGGAGCAGGACGCGCGCGGGACTACCGTTTGCCGGCCAGGACGCGCCCCAGGGCGATGAGCCCGCGAATGACGGCCGTCAGCGTCAGCAGAAACAGCAGCGTCCCCCACAGATACGTCACCAGAGGCCAGACGTCGTGCACGAGGTTATCGAACTCGCTGCTGATGAGCCCGGCCATCGCAACCAGCACCGCCAGCACTGCCGCCGAGAGGAGCGTCCATCGCAGATCCCGCCCCGCCGGTGCCAGCCGAACTGTAAGGCAAATCGAGAGATACACGAACAGCGGGACGCGCCACTCGGTCCATTCCAGCTCGCCCCAGAACTCCGTGGTGTGGCGCAGCAGGTCGACCTGCGAGGCGATCAGCTGCCAGAACCCCTCCCAGCTTCCGGGCAGCTCGCGCGGGACGGCCGGCATGTTCCACAGACCACCGGCGAGCATGAACTCCTCCAGCACCGGCGAGCCCAGCAGCCAGCGGATCAGCAGAATGCCCGCGATACCGGCGACCAGCGACAGCAGCGACGCCACGATCGGGCCCAGCACCTTGATCCGGGGGGTGTCCTCGGTGGACGGATCGGCCTGGTTGGCCCCGTCGCCGGAGGGGATGATCCGTGCCCGCCGCACTTCTCCGCCGGTGATGAGGCAGCCGAGAATGTAGGCCATCTCGCACACCAGCGTGCCGGGAATCAGCACCCAGGCGACGACGGAGGGCTTGAGCATGTTGGCCCAGAGGCGGTAGACCCCCAGCCCGGTCAGCAGGATCATCAGCAGCCAAAGCGTCAGTGTCAGATAAATCAAGGAAGGTCCTCGCAAGGGCAGCGCGCATCCGATGCGCATTGGTTCGTATCGGCCCGGCCGACGTGTTGGCTGGAGAAAAACGTCGCGTTCTCAGAGCTTGATTCTGCTGCCCGCGGAGATCGACCGAACCGCCAGGCCAAGCTGCTTTTCCAGTTTGCCGACGGCCGCCTCGCCGCTGCAGTGACACGGATACAGCACCGGCGGGCCGAACTCTTCCAGCAATCGTCCGGTGCGATCGAGTACCTCATCCGACGCCTTGCGCAGGTGCAGCCCGCCGATGATGGCGGTAATCTCCTCGTTGCCGGCCAGGAACCGCGCGGTCCGCAGCGTGTTCTTGAGCCCGCGATGGCAGCAGCCGGTAAGCACGCCCCAGCCAAGTCGCCCGCGAATGAGCAGGCAGAGTTCGTCCTCGAACGTGTCGGGGACCAGCTCGCCACCCCGCCGGATGACGAACGATTCGCCCTCGGGTTGCGGGCCTCCGATGGGGCCGGAGAGAATCAGTCCGTCGGCGAGTTCGGTGGGCTCGGTAACCGAGTGGATTTTCGCACCGGCCGCCCGGAGCACCTCGGGTCGGTGGTTGCACGAGACGTCCTTGAGCGGCTGGCCGGGAACCTCTCGCCACCGCTTGGCGAAGGCCTGCGGGTGGGCGTAGAGATCGCGCTGCTTGCGATCGGTGAACATCGCACCCAGTCCGCCGGTGTGATCGTAATGCCCGTGAGAAACAATCACCGCATCGACGGCCTTGAGATCGACGCCGAGCTGCCGGGCGTTGTGCTGCAACGCCCCGGGCGATGCGCCGGTGTCCACCAGCAGCGTCCTGTCGCGGTAGGTCACCAGCATCGCCAGGCCATGCTCGGTCTGCAGGGAGCTGTCCTGGGACTGGTTGTCGACGAGTACGAGTACTTCCGGATCGCTCACTGCGGGCGGTCTCCTTGCTTGGGTGCGGGCTGCGTGGCGGCCGGGTGGGCCGGTGGCTGGACGATAAGGCGAATCCGCCCCATGGGCGACCCTTGGCGGGCGAACCACGTCTCGCCTTTTTCCACCATGTCCAGGCGGACATCATATCGGCCGGGGGTTTTCGGGGCCCAGATGGAATACCGAACCGTCATGGATTCGCCGTGCGGCAGGTCAGCTCGACGGATCTTCTGCCACGGCCCCATCGCGCGGCCGTGGACATCATTCACCGTGCTGCCCAGGAACGCCTTGACGGCAAACTCCCTGCCCCCATCGCCCAGCGGCAGCGTTTCGCGGGATTGGTTGGTAATCGTGACCGGGATGGTTCGTCTCTCGCCGGGGGCGAGGGTGAGCGTTTCGGGCGTGTCGAACACAACGTAGTAATAGTGCGGCCGATAGACCTCCGCCGCCCAGTGCTTGAACTCTTCCCAGGTGCCTTTGCGGGCGGGGTCCTGCCGGCGCCAGGCGTCGAACCGTTGGATGAGCCCGGCGATGTGATCCGGTGACTCATCGAAATGCATGTACTTCCAGGACAACTCGTCCCACGCCTCATCGAGCGGCTCATTTCCCAGCGCCATGGCCGCCAGCACGCTGGCGACGCCCGAGCGATCCGCCCCGTCCCGGCAGTGCAGGAGTATGGGCGTCCGGGCGGTCTCGAGGGCATCGATGAGCTTGAGCAACCAAGGTCGGGTCGGCAGATTCACCGCCGAGAGACGAATCGTGATCAGATCAATGCCCAACTCCCGCGTGACGGCGCGCTCGGCGTCCATGAAGCTGCGAGAACTGTCGCCCCGCAAGTTTATTACGGTGTTGATCTTGTGTTCGCGTGCCCAATCGCGAAGCCGCTGGGGGCTCGGCTGGGCGGATCGGTAGACCTTCCCCGGGACCACCACGTGGAAGTTGCCCCGCCAGAATCGCAGGTAGAGGTACGTTCCGCCAAGCACCAGCGCAATCGCCCCTGCCACCAGGGCAATGCGTCGGCCATGGGACCGGATTCGTCGTCGGGATGTCTGATTCTGTTCTGTCATGGCGCCTGAGAGGATACCAGCCCGAAGCGGGCAGAAAAAGCCCCTGGCAACGTCGAGGGTCGGGCCGGACGAGGTCCGGCCGACCGGCTCGCCGGCGTTGGATGACAACGCCGCGGATCGTCTTGACACAGGGGGTTGGGATCACTATACTTCGCCGGTTTCAAACTGGGAGAATCTCGGCTGGGCCGGTGCACGTCGCTCCAGGCCCCCGACCAATGTCAAGACGACAGGATAACCGCAGTGGCCAAGAAACGATCGAAATCCGCTTCGTCGAAGTCTTCCAAGAAGGCAAGCAAATCCACCGCCAAGAAGGCTGCGAAGAAGAAGACCACCAAGAAGGCCGCCTCCAAGAAAGCGAGCAAGGCCGAGAAGAAGACTCCGAAGAAGACCACGCGGAAGTCGGTGAAAAAGGCCAAAAAGACCGCCGCCAAAAAGACCTCGAAAAAGGCTTCCAAGAAGGTCAAGAAGGCCAAAAAGGCAATCGGCGCTTCCCGGCCTGAGCCCAAAGCCACCGTAAAGAAGGCGGTCAAAAAGGCCAAGAAGAAGATCAAGGACCGCAAGCTCAAAAGCCCGCTGACCAAGAAGCAGCTTGCGATGTTCCGCGAGATGCTCCTGGAAAAGCGTCGCGACCTGATGGGCGACATGAGCGGGATCGAACATTCCGCCCTGGGCGCCGACCGCGGAAACGGGGCCTCGGACCTGATGCCCACACACCCTGCCGACCTCGGCTCGGACAACTACGAGCAGGAGTTCACCCTCGGGCTGCTCGCCAGTGAGCGGACGCTGCTGAAGGAAATCTACGAAGCCCTCGAACGCATCGACGAGGGGATCTACGGGATCTGCCTGGGCACGGCCAAGCCGATCGGCCTGCCACGCCTCAAGGCCCGCCCGTGGGCGAAGTACTGCATCGACTACGCCCGCATGGTGGAAAAGGGCATGGTCCGCCCGGGCGAGACGCTCTTCGATAACGAAGACGAAGAGGAGTAGGCATGCCCAGCCGGGGCACCGAAGCCTCCGACGGTAACCCTGCGCCCCGCGCGCAGAAACCCGCCTGGAGAAGCCCCCTGCCCATCGCGGTGTTCCTGGCGATTGCCATCCTCGGGCTCGTCGCCGACCTGTGGAGCAAACACGCCGTGTTCGACTCGCTCCTGAGCGCGCGCCGCGTGGTCCAGCGGGTGGAACAGGTCCGCCGCGCGCTGCCACCCGACACGCCCCCCGACGAGGTCCTCCGCTACGTTCGCGCCCAGCGCCGGCTGATGCCCGGAGTCAAACTCACCCTCTCGACCAATCCGGGCGTGGTGTTCGGCTTCAAGCCCCACGAGTCTGCCCCCACGCGGAAACTCATCGTCACCCTCGCGACCGGTCTGTGCATGGTCCTCGTGCTGGTCTTTTTCGGCCAGTCCCATCGCAACGCCTGGCTGTCGCATGTGGGCCTGGCGATGATCCTGGCCGGGGCGCTGGGCAACCTCTATGACCGCACCGTCGCGAAGGTCTACCTGCCCGGCATGCCCGGCCGTCCCATCACCGGGCAGGTGCGAGACTTCGTCGACGCCTCGGAACTCTACTACAAGTACATCTTCAACATCGCCGACGTCTGGCTGGTGGTGGGCGTCGGGCTGCTGATGCTGCATTGGTTCCTCAACCGCAAAGAAAACTCCGCCCAGGCGGCGTAGCCACGCCAGAGGGGAGGCCGCATTGTCACACCCCGCCCGGCAGCCGACAGATGCGCCGATCGACGAACCGCCCCCAGCCACGTTGCAGCCCGCGCTGAATCGCTCCGCCTTCCGCGCCGAGGTGCTCTCGCTCGCCTGGGAGCCGCTGGTGCTCCTGCTGCTGACACCGCTGCGATGGTCGCTTCAGCCGTTGCTTTCCGACGCCCCCGTCGGCCTGAGGATGGTCCTGGTGCCGCTGCTGTGGTCGATTTCCTACGTTCTCTGGATGCTGCCGATCACGCTCTACCGACGATGGTGGCTGCCGCGACAGGCCGGGCTGGACACGTCCCTGCTTCAGGACCTGGCGCGCAGTGTTCGCATCCTTACTGTCCGCGCGTGCGTAGCCTCACTGCTGGTGGTGGGTGCCGCTGCGATGTGGCCGTTGGTGGGGGCAACTGCCGCCGCGGCGATGCTCGCCCTGTCCGCATTGCTCTTGATCCTGGTGCAGCGACGCAGGCCCGAGAGCGAGCCCGCCCCGAGGACCGACCGCACGCTGCCGAAGCTCCAGCAGTTTGCCGCCGACCTCGGCCATCCGGACGTCGCCGTCCTGCAGGCCGACCGTTCTGCCGCCCCGCATTGCTGGCTGGATATTCGAGGTGGACGCAGCGTGATCACTCTCTCGCGTGCGCTGCTGGAGGCTGCGCCGCCCCGCGTGCTCCGGGCAGCCGTCGCCCACGAACTGGCCCATCACGAAGCGGACGACCTCCGCCGGGCGAGCCTTCTGGGCGAGTCAGCCGTCGTGTTGGCGGCGCTGCCGGCACTGGCGGTGGTGCGACTGCTGGTCGGGCCGGTTCCGGATTGGCCGGGGCTGCTAAGCGCCCTGCCATGGGCGCTGGGCGCGTATTGGGCAGCGCTGTCGGCCGCCTTTTTGGCGATCCGCGCGTGGGAACGCCACACCGAACGCCGCGCCAACCGCCGGGCGATGGAACAGCTCGACGATCCTGCCGCCGTCGTCGAAGCCGTCGCGATGGTGTCGGCTGCCCCTCCTCCAACCGCCGGCCGGGTCGAGCGTTTGCTGTGGCGGCTGCTGTCTTCCCACCCGGATCCCGCCATCGCTGCGGCCGACGCGGACACCGTTTCCCACCGGCGGGGATGATCTGGTACAATCTCGCCCACCCGCCGTCGCGACGACGGCAGCCGTCATAACCCGGAGCCGCAACCATGAACGTTTTCCTCGCTGGAATCATCCAGGGCTCGATCGTCGAGCCCGACATCCACTCGCAGGACTGGCGCGACCCGATCAAGGCCGCCCTCGCCGAGCACTACCCCGCCGCGGAGGTGTACTGCCACTACTCACAGCACCCCCGGAGCATCACCTACAAAATGCCCGAAATCCGCGCCACGCTCACCGACGGAATCGAACGGGCAGCGGGAAGCGACCTGGTGATCGCCTACTGCCCCAGCGCGTCGATGGGCACAGCCATCGAAATCTACGAAGCCTGCCGCAACGACGCGGTGGTGCTGTCCATCACCCCCCTGCAGGCCAACTGGGTACTGCGATCCTACTCCGATAAAATGTTCACCAGCACCGAGGACTTTGTCACGTTTCTTACCTCGGACGCCTTCGCCGAGTTGTACCGTTCCAAGCGGGGGTGCTCGCCCGATGCCTGATCCGACCAACACAACCCGCCGGCCGCATCTGCTGGAGCTGGATAAGCCGGCCCTTCGTGAGCAACTCAAGGCGATGGGCGAGAAGCCCTTCCGCGCCGACCAACTCATGGACTGGGTCTGGAAGAAGAACGTCACGGACCCGGCTGCGATGTCCAACGTGCCCAATGCGGTGAGCGAGAAGCTGGACGTGCTGACCTCGCGCATCGTCGACCAGAGCACCGCCAAGGACGGGACGACCAAGCTGCTGATCGAGCTGACCGACGGCCAGCGCGTCGAGACGGTGCTGATCCCGTCGGGCAAGCGGGCGACGGCCTGCCTCTCGACGCAGGTGGGTTGCGCGATGGGCTGTGCGTTCTGCGCCACCGCCCTGGACGGGCTTGCCCGCAACCTCACTGCCGGTGAGATTCTCGAACAGATCACCCATCTCCGCGCCCATACCGGGCGGGAGGTGACCAATGCGGTGTTCATGGGCATGGGCGAACCGCTGGCCAACTACAGCGCCACGCTGTCGGCCGTCCGGGCACTGATCGATCCGGATCGGCTGGGCATCTCGGCGCGATCGGTGACGGTTTCCACCATCGGCCTGCCCGAGGCCATCACGCGCCTGGCCGCCGAGCAACTGCCCATCACCCTGGCGATCAGTCTGCACGCCCCGACCGACCAGCTGCGACGGCAGATCATCCCCGCTTCGCGCCACACGCCGATCGAGCGGATCGTAGCCGCCGCGAAGGGCTTCTACCATGCCCGCCATCGCGAGGTCACCGTGGAGTACCTGCTGATCGCGGGGTTCAACGACACCGCCGAGTGCGCCGATGCATTGGCCGACATCGCCGGGCGACTGCGTTGCAATGTGAACCTTATCCGGTACAATCCGGTATCGTCGCTGCAATGGCGCCGCCCCAGCAAGGACCAGGCCGACGCCTTCGTCACCGCCTGCCGCAATCGCGGCGTGAACGTGACGGTCCGGGCGTCGCGTGGGCTGGACACCGACGCCGCCTGCGGGCAGCTTCGCCAGCGACATCAGCAGGGATAGCCCGCTGCACCGCCCAATCGCGAGGTACGACCCATCGCCGCGAAAAAAAAGAACAGAAAGCCCATCACCAACCCCCGCCAGACCAAGTGGGCCCGGGAAGACCCCGACGTGAAGTTGATGCTGGACTTCCAGGATGGCGACCGCGCCGCCTTCGAGCAACTGGTCGAACGGAACACCCGGAAGGTCCACGCGCTGGTGTACCGCTTCCTGGGCGATCCGGACGCGGTGCAGGACATCACCCAGGAGGTGTTCCTGCGCGTCTATCGGACGGCCCAGCGGTACGAGCCACGGGCGAAGTTCAGCACGTGGCTGTACCGGATCGTCGCGAACCTCTGCTTCAACGTGCTGCGCTCGCGTAAACGGGGCCGCCCGGTGTCGCTGGACCTGACCGGCGCGGACGACGGGGAAACCTATCACCGCAATCTGCCCGACGAAAAACACGCCCCGCCGGAGGCATCGACCGACGAGCAGGAACTCAGCCAGAAGGTCTCCCAGGCCGTCGAGCAACTGCCCGAGAACCAGAAGATCGCGATCATCCTCAACAAGTTCGAGAGCAAGAGCTACGAGGAGATCTCCGAGATCCTGGACTGCTCGACGATGGCGGTCAAGTCGCTGCTGTCGCGGGCCCGGGCGAACCTGCGGGACACCCTCTCGCGGTATGTGAAGTTCTGATTCAGCCCGGCGGAAAGAAAACAAGAAAAAAAGATCAGAAAATCCAACCCCGCGCGGCACATCCCTGCGGCACGGCGGTTGAACGTAGTGAACAGGGCGTCAGCAGCACCCGGCAGGACGCCCGGAACACCTGTCCTTGTGGGGTTGACCCGGACCGCTGGAGATTGCCGGCGAAAATCAGGCATCCGGCCGATACCCCAAACGGAAACACGGGTTCACAAACGACAATGACGCGGAAACTCACACAATCCGAATGGGCCGATCTGTCCGCCTGGCTGGACGGGGAACTCCCCGCCGACCGAGCGGGAGAGCTCGAATCGCTCATCGCCTCGGACGACGCCTGGGCTGCTGCCCTGGCCGATCTCCGGGCGATCGACGAGGCCCTGACCGCCGACCCGACCCCGGCCCCGCCGGCAGGGATCGAGCAGCAGGTGGTCGAGTTTGTCCGCCACAACACCCTCGACGAAGATCAACTGGCTGAACTCTCCGCCTGGATGGACGGCGAGCTGGGCGACGCCGACGCCGCCCGCGTCGCACGCCACGTGGTGACCGAATCCGCCTGGCGACGGGCCCACGAGGAACTCCGCCAGGTCGACGACGCCCTGGACACCTTCACCGCCCCGCCCTGCCCGGCCGAGCTGCCCGGACGGATTATCGCCGCGACCACCGGCCGATCGTACGACTGGGCCGGTCTGCGAAAGACGCTTGTCTCCGCGCCGGCCATGGTGGCCGCCATGGTGGCTGTGCTGCTGGGGGTGTACCTCTTCGTCACCGGCTTCTCCACGCCGCGGGGAATTACCCCCGATCCCGGCAGCGGCGAGACCGTCGTGACCGGAAACAATGACGGCCACAACGAGGATGTCCCCCCCGCCTCCAAAACCGACCGTGTCGTGCAGGAAGAGCTCGCCGGATACAACGAGGCCGAGCAGTTCGCGATCATCAATCGCGACATGATCGACAATTACGAAGTGATCGAGAATCTTGACGTGCTCCGCGAGATGGAGCGCCTCGAATCGCAAGGAGATAGCTGACCGTGCGGTGGTATGGAACCACAATTTTGACCGCCCTGATGCTGCTGATGCTCGGCACCTCGGCCCGCGCCGATGACGGTTCGGCCGGCAGCTCAGCCCAGCCGGCTGCCCCGAAGGGCAGTATCGCCAGCCAGTTGACGCTGCGTTACAAGCTCGAAGCCGCCAACCGGGGCCTGTCTCTGGCGACCGCCCTGAACCACAGCCGCGAGGAGTGGGAACGCCTCCTGCCCGACCAGCGGGATCGCATCCGTCGGGTGGCGCTGGCGATTCTCAAGGAATCCGACCAGAAACAGCAGGTCATCATCGAGCGGTGGAAAAAGCTCCAGGATATGACGCCCCAGCGGCTGGCCGCCTACCAGCGGCGGGCTCGGGTCTACAAGGCCGTCCTTGCCGGCATGACCGCCGAGCAACGCGCGGAACTCAAGAAGATGTCCCTCAAGGATCGGGCGCGCAGGATCCTCACCGTCCGAGATCGACTCATCGATGAGGGCAAGCTCTCCCTGGACGAGCCGACCACCCAGCCGGCCGAGGAATCCACAGACACGGCAGACCCCACCGACGCCGAGTAACCCCGCCGCAGCCAGGCCTGCTGCACGCTGGTTCACCTGGATTCCTGCCCCCTTTTCACCCTTCACCCCGCCGCGGACGATATGTCGCGCCATCTGTCCGTATTGAAGCCTCGCATCTTGCCAAACGAGAGGGCAATCGCTACCGTTGTCGATCATGAGAAAGCTCTACGATGTCGTGATTCTCGGTAGCACGCCGGCCGGCCTGGCTGCGGCGGCGTACCTCGCCAAACAGGGCGCGGACGTTGCCGTCGTCTCCCACCAGGGCGCCGCGGTGGAATGCCCCCTGGCCTGCTGGGTTCCCCGGGACCTGTTCAAGCTCACCGAGTTGCCCAAGGGCCTGGCCAAATCCACCGGCGCGTCCGAGTTCAAAAAGGTCCTCTTCCACAACAACGGCCTCGATCGCGAGGTCCCCTACAGGTCCCGCACCACGCTGGGACATCTCATCGGGGCCGGCGAACTGACCAAGGCCCTCAAGTCCGCTGCCAACAAAGCCGGCGCGAAGGTCCGCGGGACATCCACCGCCCCGGCCATTCAGCTCAGCGAGGACCGTGTCGACGTGCTGGGCACTACCGGCGTCAGCGCGAAAATGCTGCTTGTCGCCCAGGACCGCCCCGCCGACATCATTGGCGAGCTGTCGCTGCCGGTCCGCACGGTTCCGCGTTCGTCGCTGGTGGTGGCAGGGCTGGACGTCCCACTCACAGGCAGCGCTTCGGGCGACCTTTCGGGCGCTTTGCACATCGCCGAGTTACCCGAGCGCAGCGAACTGGGCCTGTTCTTCGTGCATGGCAAAATGCTGCACGCCCGGGTGATTTCCTCCTCGGCCGCTGCGGGCAACCGGGCCGGGGAACTCTCGAACCTCATCCAAGGCCTCCAGCAGGCGAACATCGTGCCCGAAGGACTCTCGCTGGGCAAGGCGACCGGGGCGGTGTGGCATCCGCCGGCCGGCGTGGCGCTCGAACTCGAATCGCACGTCGCCAAACGCTGCCTGCTGGTGGGAACCGCCGGCGGATTCGTGGAGACCATCACCGGCCACACGCCGTACCCGGCCATCCGGTCGGCCCTGCTGGGCGCCGAGCTGGTGCTCAAATCCCTGGACTCCAACAATCCCCAAGACACGCTGATGTCCTTCAAGAACGTCTGGCGCAAGGCGATGGCCGACTATCTCCGCCCGCCAAACACGTCCCTGCACATGCTGATGCCCCTGCTGTTCGCCAATAAGAGGATCGTCCCGAAGTTCACCCGGGCGCTGCTTTTCGGCCAGAACATATGACGACGAAAGACGACCTGCACTTCAGACGACGCCCAAAGAGGCCGCGCTCTGCGGCGGCATTGGCGCTGCTGGCGCTGTTGGTGGCGTTGCTGGCCGCTCGGGTGGTGACGGTTTCCCGCGCGCGGAACATTGCCCGCGACGGCTGCGTGTATCTGCAGATGGCAAGGGACTACTCGACCATGCCCGCCGGCGAGGTGACCCGTTCCTACCAATACCATCCCGCCTACTCTGCCGTCATCGCTGCCGGGGCGAACCTGCTGGGAATGAACTGGCCGGGTGGTTGGATCCAGGTGGGCCGGGGCGTGTCGATCGGGTTCTCGCTGGTGGGTCTGCTGGCGGTGTATCTCGTCGCGCGGCGCTCGTTCGATGCCCGCATCGCATGGGTCTCGGTGCTCATTGCCGCTCTGAGCTCAACGTTCATGGAAGTCAGCTGCGACGTGATTTCCGACGCGATGGCCGTCTCGCTGGCGGCGATGGGCATCGCCCTGGGACTGGAAGCCCGCCACGCGATCCGCCGGGGCAGCGCCTGGTCGCTCGCCCTGTCGGGCGGCGCCGCACTCACCTCGGCCGGCGCGTATCTCACCCGGCCGGAAGGACTACTCGCCGCCGGCATCGCCGCCGCCCTGCTCCTCGGCATTCCCACCGCCGCCTCCCGCCGATCCACACGCAAGCTGCAACTGGCATCGCTGGGTATTCTCGTGGGCCTGACCGTCGCCTGCTGCCTGCCGTACATGCTCGCCGTGGGCGGACTCACCATGAAAAAAGGCTTCTCCGACTTCGCCGCGGGCTCGGCGGGCTCGCTGCCACTGGCCGCGGCGAATGTCTCGGCGGACCTGCTCAGCGCCCTTCGCCGCGCGGTGGATCGCCTCCGTGCCGCCACGGGAACGCCGATGGCGGTGCTCTGCATCGCCTGCCTGGCCACGTGGATGGGACGCTATTGGCTGCGTCTGAAGCTGCCCCAACGCGTGGTCATCACACCCCGGGAGGGCTCGGCGATGCTGGCGGTCTTCGGGCCGCTGACGGTGCTCTTCCCGCTCCTGGTTGCATTGGAATACAGTCTCGGGTCGCCGGAGGATGGGTATATCTCTTCACGACACATGCTGCCGGCGGCCTTGTTGCTGAGCCCGCTGGCAGGGGCGGCCGTTGCGATCCTCGTGCAGTGGTCGCTCCACCTCGGTCGCCGAGCGGGACTGGTCGAACGGCCCCGCCTGGCCTGGATCTGCTGGACGCTGGGGGTGACCTGCCTCCTGGCGATTCGCGCGTTCCCCGTCCTTCACGCCGACAAGCAGGTTCACGTCCGCACCGGACAGGCCATCGCCGAACAGTTCGGGCCCGGCTGCCGCGTGCTGGCATCCAACGCGTGGGTCCCCTTCTTCGCCCAGGCCGACCGACGCCAGTTCTTGCAGGTCGGCGGCGTCCCATCCGTTCTCCGCCCGCGTCACATCGAGGACCGCGCCGCCCTGGAGGCACTCCTGGAAGGCTGCCGGACCGACGCCCCGACGCTGATCGCGGTCACCACGAATCTGCTGGAATCCTCGGCCCGGCCCGACCGGACACTGGCAAGGCTGCGGGGCGATCCGAATCTCGAACTGCTGAGGAGTTTTCGCGCATCGGACGGCGACCGCATCTGGCTGTTCCGCTGGCGAACCCCCTCAGCGACTGAAACGCAACCGAGCCGGCCATGACTCCGGACACGCCCCGATTGAAGGTGATCGTGATCGTCGGTTGCAGCCGAAGCGGCAGTACGCTGCTGGGATCGCTGCTGGATCAGCCGACCGGATTTCTGCACGTGGGCGAACTGCACCACCTCTGGAAACGATGCTTCGGGCAGGACTGGCCATGCGAGTGTGGCCGGGCGTTCAGCGAGTGCGACCTCTGGCGAGACGTCTCCACCCGCGCATTGGGACAGACCGGTCCGCCGGACGTGAAACGCATGCGCGAGCTGCGTCGAGAGGCCCACACGGGAAACATTACCGCCCGCCGAGAGTACGCAGCCGTCCTGGGACACTTCCTCCACGCCACCGCCGACCAGGCCGGTGCACGGGTGATCGTGGACACGTCCAAGAACGCCTACCACGCCCAATGCCTTCTGGCCTGCGAGGGGCTGGACGTTCGCCCGGTGCACATGGCGCGCCATCCCCTGGGCGTGATCCACTCGATGGGGCGACGACGAGACATGCCAGGCCCCCGCGGAGTGAAACTGCCGATGCAGCGGATGGGACCTCTCCAGGCGATGCTCCACTGGCGACGGGAGATCATGCGCGCGGAGAGACTGGTCACTTCCAACAATGGAGTGACACTGCGCTACGACGAACTGACCACCGACCCGGCCGGGGCGATGAGCGGACTTCTGGCCGACCTCGACGAACCCGACGTACCACTGGACTTCCTCGACGGGCACACCGCCGCGTTGCGGCCGGGGCATTCGCTCTCGGGCAACCCGATGCGCCACCATGATGGGGCCATCGAAATCCGCAGAGACGACAAGTGGGAACACTCCGTCTCTCCGTGGGTCCGTCGTCTGGTCCTGCTGGGCACCGGTCGCCTCCGCCGGAGGCTGGGCTGGGTATAATCCGATCTCTCAGCACGAAATCGGGTACTATGTTATGTCGACCCGTCCACCGGCGAATGTTGCCCGGCGGAGGAACACTGAGGGTTCGGGTCGGCCGGCAAGAAGGAGCAGAAACCATTCAACCCGTACAATTCACCAAGCTATCCGGAAGCGGAAACGACTTTGTCTGCATCGACAGCCGCGACGGCCGATACAACGAACTGCTGGATGACCCGCAACGTTTGGCGCATTTCTGCCGGGAGATCTGCCGGCGGGGCATCGCCATCGGGGCCGACGGGGTGGTCTTCGCCCTGCCCAGCGAGATGCCCGACCACGCCGACGTGTTGGCCCGCTTCCTGGAGGCCGACGGCAGCGAAGCCGAACTCTGCGGAAACGGGACGGCCTGTTTCGTGGCGTGGATGCTCGGCGAGCGAGGTCCTCACGGCCCGGAGCTGCACGTGCTGACCTCCGCGGGTATCGTTCGAGGCCGAAACTCCGACGGGCTGTACGTGCGCGTCTGCATCCCCCTGCCCGAGGACATCCGCATCGGGATGCCCCTCAGCGCGGGCAACATGCCGATGACCTGCGACTTCGCCGTGACCGGCGTGCCCCACGTGGTGAAGTACGTCAACGACATCGACGCGGTGGACGTCGATCGCGTCGGTCGACAGATCCGGCATCACGAGCGGTTTCAGCCTCGCGGGGCCAACGTCAACTTCGTGCAGATCCTGGGCGAAGGCGAAATCGCCCTGCGGACCTTCGAGTTCGGCGTCGAAGCCGAAACCCTCGCCTGCGGAACGGGCAGCGCCTCGGCGGCTGTGCTGGCCGCGATGCGTCATCAATGGTCCAAGGAATACTTCCGCGCCGCCAAGCCCGTTCTGGTCCACGCCCGCAGCGGCGACGTTCTGCGGATCTACTTCGAAGCCGACGACGACGGAACCATTACCGACCTCTGCCTGGAGACCGTCGTTCGTCGCGTGTACGACGGCGTGCTGCACCCGGAACTGGCGGAGAAGGCCCTCAACGGAATCAGGCAATCCTGAGCGATGCCCCCCGAGACGATTGTCAGCATCGATCAGAACTGTCACCCGCTCTGGGACGTCGTGCCCAAGCTGCACGCCCTGGCCCGCGCGGGACGACCCGCCCGGCACCTCGTCGAAGACATCGACGTGGCTTTCACCGCCCTGGGAGGCAGCCCCGACGACCCGCTGCGCATGGTCCGCGAGCGGTTCCACCACTCCGGCGGCCAGGACTGGGGGGCGGCGCTGTTCTACTCGGAGTTCATGGGCAGGCTGCCGCTGGACCTGAGAGACCTCGAACCCTATCTCGGCCAGAAGCTCTCCGCCGTCGCGCGCCGGTGCGGCACGTCCGTCGAGGAGCTCTATAACGCACACTCTCCCAGCGACAACTGGCAGCTCATCGGGCCCAGCTACGTCACCGAAACGACCCACCGCGTCATCGGCGATCTGCGCGTCGGGGAGACGGCCCCGTTTCTTCGAGAGATGCTCGATATCGCCCGGGCCGACATGGATCGGAGCTTCCCCGCACCCGACGCCCGAAAGCGAACCGCCTCGTGGTTCCAGCAGCAACGGGCGATGTTGGACGACCTGCTGACCCGCCACGAAGACGCCGGGTTGGCCGACCTGTACGACGACTGGCTGACCCGCAGCACCGGCGACGCCACCACCGTGGGGCGGACCTCCGACCGCTTCGCCCTGCACCGGCAGGCCGACGACCCGCTGGTGACGCTGTTCCTGGGCGACTACGAGCGGGCAGCGGAGCTGTACAACCAGGCACTGGGCGACGCCCACTCGTCGCTGCACCCGTTGAACGTCTCGAAGGGCGAGTTGCCGCTGTTCGCCACGCTCGAACGGGACGGGCGTCGCGTCCGCACGGAGATGGCCCTTGACGGGGACACGCTTCATCTTGCCGGTGAGACACTCGCCCTGCCTGGTGATGGTTCCTTGCCGGTGGACGCCCTCGCCGCTGCAGGCGTTCGGGCCATCGCCGGAAAGGCCGTCCTGCTGGTGCTGCAGGTTCGCACGGGCCCAGCCGCTGCGTCTCTCGCGCTGCCGCGGCAGGGCTCGCTGTACACGCCGGCCTCGCACGCCCTTCAGCGACGTCTCGAAGAGGCAGGCTGCCTTGCCGGCCCGGTCAAGCCGATCCTGCGGGTGCGCCTGGCGTTGCTGGACCGATTGGCCGAGGTGGACACCCCCATCCGCCTGCCGGAGTACCTCGCTGCCGTGGCGGGAACCGATGAACTCCCCGCCACCAAGCTGGCTGCGCAGTGGCGAAGCTGGCGCGAGGACGCCACGCGTCGGCTGAAAGCAATGCAAAGCGACGAAGGGCGCCAGGCCTGGCAGCGCGACGCGATGCCCGAGCTCCACCAACAGATCGACGAGATGGACACCCGCCGTCGCGAATTGGCCCGCGAGAACCCCAAAGGCGAGGAGATCCGCGAGCTGTCTCACCGCATCCGCGAGCTGCAGAGCACCGTCGCAGGCCGTACGCTCCAGCAGGTGGTTCGCGACACGCACGTCTCGCAGCTGGACTACTGGGACTCGCGCGGCGCGACTTGGCCGTGGTGCATTGCCCTGGGCGGCGAGACCTTCTATGATCGCCTGCTGGAGCAGGCTGAGATTACCCCTGAAACCCCCGAAACCGTCCTGACCTCATGACCCACAAGCCCGAAGACCGTATCCGGCGACATTACGAGCCGCGCATCGACCCGGCCCGCGACAGCCATGACGTGCTGGACTGGGCGTGTGCCTCCTCGCAGCAGGCCCGCTTCGAGGTGCTCTTGAGCAACGTGGAACTGTCGGGGCGGTCGCTCCTGGACGTCGGATGCGGGCTGGGCGACCTGTGGGGGTTCCTCAAGTCCCGCGACGTCGCGGTGGACTACACCGGCGTGGACCTCCTGCCGCGGATGGTCTCCGAAGCTCAGCGCCGCCACCCCGATGGGGCATTCGTCGCGCGGGACCTCTTCACAGACCCCGCCCCGATCGATCTGCAGCGAGACGTGGTGTTCTGCTCGGGAATGTTCAATCTCAACGTCGGCAACAACCTCGATTTCGTACCCGGCGCCATCGATCGGTTCTTTGAACTCGCCCGGACACACGTGGTGTTCAACATGCTCCACTGGCGCGCCACAGCCGAGCCGGAACAGTACTTCTTCTACAAACCCGAGTGGGTCACCGACCTGCTGGCCGATCGGCCTTGCGAAGTCCGCGTGCTGGAGGACTACCTGCCCAACGACTTTACAGTAATCGCAACGCTGAAGGACTGACTACTCCCGGTCGTCATTGTCCTTTTTCGCCGCCGCTTTTCCGTCGTCGCCGTTCTTCTCTTCCTCATGGTCAGCCTTGGTTACAGGCCGAATCCACACGTCCGGATAGCCCACCTTGCCCATCCAACTGACGCGGGTGCAGCGATTTTCGCTGACGCGGACGACGTACGCCTCGTGCTGCTTTCCGTCTCCCTGGGCCGCGATGTAGTCGTTGTGGTTCGACCAGTGGTGATTGTCCCACTTGCGGTCGGGCTTGCAGGTCCGTACGTCGATCTTTCGTTTCCTGCCCTCGTCGCTCCACGGACGGATGGTCATGCTGCGATGGCTGCCGTCGTTGTTCATCAGCCACTTCCCGTCCGGCGAGACGCCCGGCGAGCACCCCCGTGCATACTTGCGGTGTTGTCCCGATGGAATATCGACCGCGTACAGCGAATGACCCCAGCGAACCGCCATCTGGTTGCCGTCGGCCGACAGGCACGCCGAGCCGGAGTACTTCGCGGGCAACTTCAGTTTCCTCGTCTTGCCGGTCCTGACGTTCGCCCCTCGGAACCCGTCGCGCTTGGTCCAATACAGCACGTCCTTGCCGCCGGGATGGAACTCCACCGGGCAGCCGTCCTTGCTGTCGGCGTCCTTCGCCAGGAGCTTCCGCTGACCATCCGCGACGCGCACCTGGTACACCTTCCCACGGTCGTATACCGCCAGCGAATTGCCATCCGGCGAGAACCGGGCGTACTGTCCGCTGCCCAGCTCGATGGGCTTCCAGTGACCGATCCCGACGACGTATACCTTATTGTGTCGCGCGAAGGTGATCGCCCCGTCGACCTCGC
The DNA here is from genome assembly GCA_964646915.1 of uncultured Planctomycetaceae bacterium. Classification (GTDB taxonomy): domain Bacteria; phylum Planctomycetota; class Phycisphaerae; order SM23-33; family SM23-33; genus CAZFPT01. The sequence continues at coordinate 27,580 of CAZYIH010000006.1, forward strand.
TGGCCAGGGCATCCAGCGCCTTGCGCTCGGAGGCCGAGGCCTTGTCAGGATACTCAGGCGTCTTGGGGGCGTTGGCGTCGGGGGACGAGTCTGCCGCCCCCGCCACGCCCGCTGCCACCAGAAGCACCACCACCGACATCCCCAGCCGTGTTCGTTTCGTCATGGAACATGATCTCCCGTGGAACCACAATTTGCCTCGGTTCAGCGTCGCGAGAGACTCCATGCCCCTCCGATCGGTCCGGCGGGGCGTGCGCTTTAACACCAAT
>CAZYIH010000006.1:27945-40370 GCA_964646915.1 uncultured Planctomycetaceae bacterium
GAGAGACTCCATGCCCCTCCGATCGGTCCGGCGGGGCGTGCGCTTTAACACCAATCGGCAAAACCGCTCGGCCGCGATCCGCTTTCATCATATACGGCGCATACCCCCACCTTTGCTGTAAACGGCGGGGGCCGCCGGGAGGTTCCCTCCAGCCGGCGAAATGCTACTCCGCATCGCGGGAGCGACGGGTGACGATGACGATTTTCGGGGGCTCAGCAGGCCTTACAGGCGGCGGAGTTGGCGGGTTGGCAGCCCGCTGGATGGCCTGGCGGGCCCGGCCGACTTCGCGGGCCATCGCCGGGGCGAGCGTGCCGTCGTTCACCACCTCCCGTGCCGAGGTCAGGGCGTCCGACTGGCTCAGCGAAAGCGCCGTGACGAGCACCACAGCCACCGCAGCCCCCATCAACATGCGGAACAACCACTGCAGACAACCCGTCGCCGCCAGCAGCCCCGTCACCGCGACCGCCGAGATGACAACCCAGTCACCGCCGCTCATCGGACGCCTCCCCGGAGGCCTCGCTCGGCGCGTTGGCGTCGCGAAAGTCCGCCCCCAGCAGCGCCGCCCGCAGCGAGACCGCGCCGTCGGCCAACTCGTTGAGCTCCTCGCGGGCCTCGGTAAGCTTCTCGACCGACTCCTCCGGAGAGGTCGCCTTCGGCTGACCACTGGAAGGCTTGTCGGTCACGTCGCTCGGCTGGTGCGTTTCGTCGGCCGACACCGCTGGAGCCTCTTCGACGACCCGGTCGTTCTGTCGAGACGCGATGGGCGGCTGCTGGGCGTCGGAGGTGGCGGCGCTGTCGTTCGTGTCGCCCTTGCGACACCCCGCCAACGCCAGCACAAACAGCGCGAGGATCAGAATTCCGTCATGGGCTCGCATGGTGCATCTCCTTCCCGCGGGGTTGCCGCGTCAATTTACGCTCTGTCTGATTCGGGTCACCACCAGGTGCAGGCCGTCACCGGCGGCGCGGAACTCGCCTTCCAGCTCTCGCACGCCGGCCAACTCGACCCCCGCCTGGGCGATCACGCGTTTCTGCATCCGGATCCAGCGTTGGTCCAGACCGGCCGGGATCAGCACCCACAGCCGCCGTGCCCGGGTCGACCGGGCCAACTGCCCACCGAAAAACCGCACCGGAAGGGTTCGCACGCGATTGCTGTAGCGGCTGAGTTGGCCGGTGAACTCCACGAGTTTCACAGCTCCCTCGGAGGGCACTTCCCCGAGGATCTCACCGGCGGCGTTGACCGCGACGATGCGCAGCCCCAACTGACCGGCCACTCGCCGCAGCTCTGCCGGCGAATCCCAGACGATGCGCAGGGGCGGCAGGTCGCTGTCGTCCACGTCGTCCGCCGGCGTGGCGTGGGTGTCGCCCTCCTCCGGCGGCGGGTCCGGCTGGGTGGGCTGCTGGTGGACCTCGCGCAGCGGCGGGGTGGGCTTTTCCTTCGGCGGCTGGGGTGTCGGGTCCGGCGGCGGAGCGGGCTGCCTGACCGGCTCGGGGGGCGGTGTGGGAGCCGGCTCGGGTTCGTTCTGCGGCTCGGGCGGCGGGGTGATAGCCACCGGCGGCACTGTCGGCCGAGCGGGCGTCTCGGGCGGAGTATCGGTCCACAGCGAGGGCGCAAAGAGCACCGCGTGCAGGCCGATCGCCACGAGCAACCCGATGATGAGACTGGATCTGGACATGATCTACCGACTCCCCCGGGGCCCGACGGGGTCCCCGGCCTGGTTGACCTCGATGGATGCTTCCGCCCCGGCGTCCAGGACCTCAGCCAGCACCGCCAGGGTTCGCTGGGTGGGCATGGACCTCTCGGCCCGGATCACCACGCGCTTGCCCGCGACGGCGTCGGCCAGCTCAGCCGGAGCGATCGTTCGCTCTCCCAGCCGCAATCCTTCGGGGGTGACCGAGAGCACTTCCAACTCGCCCCGTTGCACGATGGCAGCGCCCCGGCCCACGCGGGCAACGTCCACGGCGATCGATTCGACGCGTTCCATCTGCGTCATCGCCACGAGCACGGATCCCAGCGTGAGAAAGACCAGGTCGATCAGCGGAACCATCATGCGGGCGTTCATTTCACGCCTCCGTGCGGTTCAGCACGCTCAGGGCGTAGGCTCCGACCGTGGCGAACAGCGCCGTGACGATGCCCACACCGGTGGTCCAATACGCCGCCGACAGCCCGCCGGTGAGCCGCTCGATGTTCAGACTCTCACCGCCGAACCCACTGAAGGCGACGATGAACCCGGCCACCGAGCCCAGCAGACCCACCGTGGTCGCGATGCCCGCCAGCGGCTCGAGCGTGCGGTCCCAGGGGCTCTGCCCGGCGGGAATTTCCCCGCGCCGGATCGCCACCAGATACCCACCGACGATTCCTACCGTCAGCGTGCTGAGCAGCAGTTGCGGCCAGGCGAACACGCCACAGTTTCGGAGGATCTCACCGGCGATCATCGCTCGCACCGTCCCCCACCGTGATCGAGATCAGCGGCAGCTGAATGCCCGAGGCGAGCTTGACGGCCTCGCCGTTGAGCGCTTCGGTGACCATCGGGTCGGCCGGCAGGAGCTGGTCCACTGCCGAGAGCTTGGGCGCGGGTTTGGTGCCCTTGAAGTCCTCGATGGAGAAGGACGGGACCTCCCAGCCGTGACGGTCGGCCACGAGCATCAGCCGCACCGACTTCATGTCGATGGTGTCCTTGAGCCCGAGAATTTCCGCGCGGGTCTGGGTGGACGCCTGGCCGTCGCCTTCGCGGGCCTCGACCACCGCCTTGTCGTAGGCCGACGCGAGCTTGCGATAGCCGGCGCGGACTTCCTTGATCAGCATGTTGTAGACCTGTCGGTCCTTCTTCTCGACGTCGTCGTCCGCGCCGGCCGGGGCGGTCAGCCCCATGAGCATCGCCGCGGCGATCAGTGCAAAGGTTGCGTGTTTCATGGGAGTGTCTCCTTGTTCCTCAGTCCACGACGACGCGGGGCTTTCCGACCGCCACGTCCACGGTGGTGTACTTTTCGATCATCACGTCCACGTCGGTGTCCGCGAGGTTCTGGGCATCACGATCCGCAGCCATCTCGTCGCCCATCAGGTCGATTTCCTTCTCCAGGTCGTCCAGCACGGAGTTGCTCGCCTTGGTCAGCCCGGAGGTGATCTCCTTGGTCGAGACGCGCACGTCGGTGACCTTCGAGGGGATTCCGCCCAGCCCCCGTCCGTCCTCGCGCATGCCCTTGAGCATCGCCAGCAGGTCGTTGGCGGTTTTGGCCATCTGGAGCAGTTCGACGTAGTCGTTGATGAAGTCGCTCTCGCTGGACAGAATCGAGCGGACCTTTTCCAGCTCGAACGTGGCGTCCAGGAGTTGATCCTGCAGCCGCGAGAGAATCTGCACGGTGCGGAGCATGAGCTTGATCTTCACCTTGTGGATGCCCGATCGTCCGAGGCGTTCGGTGAACTGCCGCAGCGACAGGACGTTCTCGAAGACCTTCTTGAGGCGTTTGCGCCGTTGGCCCTCGGGGGCCTGCTTGATGCGGTTGGCCAGGTCGGTGAGGCGCCCGTCGTAGCTGTTGAGCAGCTTGGTGATCTTTTCGGGCATCTCGCCGTCGGCGTCGGAAGGGACCTTCTTTCGAATGTCGTCGATCGCCTTGGCCAGGGCTTCCTGACCGGCCCAGAGGGGGTCGACGATGGACTCCCACTTGCCGGTGAACGTGTCGATCCCGCCCTTGAGATCGCGGAGCGACCGGAGCAACTCGTCGCGGTCGACGTCGCCGGCGGCCAGCAGCTTCTTGACCTTCTCGAAGCGTTCCTTCAGCCGCGTGTCTTCGAGCGATTTGTAGAGCGGTTCGGTGGATTCCCGGACGGCCTTGGTGATCTGCTCGATGTCGATGATCTGCTCGGAGTCTTTCGTCGCCGAGGAAGACCCCGACCCGCGCACCACGGTGGGCTCGCGGGTGCCCGTCGGCGTCGCCGTGGGTTTGCTCGACGAGACCGACGTCCGCGCCGGGCGCGGAGCTTCCTTCGAGTCGTCGATCTGAATGACGTACGTTCCGTCGCCGTCGGCCGACGGTCGGATCGTTCGCGTCGTCCAGGTTCCCTCGCCGTCGCTCTGAGCGAAAGCGCCCGAGCCGAGAGACCCCAGCACGATCGCCGCGATGGCCGTCAGTGTGGTTGCCCTGTTCATCATGGTTCTCCTCTTGTTGAGTCGGTGGTTCATGGTTGTCGGCCCGCGCAGCTCAGCGGACCTCCTCGCGACGCGTGTCGATGGCGACGCGGAGTTTCGGGTCGGAGATTTTCTCCCACGTCCGGCGAGCGACGGTCATCTGACCGCGGCCGTAGGCTTCCAGGCCCTCTACCAGCAGCAGCAGGTCGGCAACGCGCTGCTTGTCGCCGGACGATTCATAACTGCGGTCGGCCTGCACGAGATGGCCCATCGCCCCGCGGAAATCGCCCCGGCGGATGGCGATCTTGCCGAGAATCTCCTCGGACTGTGCGCGAGGGCGCGTCCCGGGGACGTGCTGCTCGGCCACGCCGGTCGCCAGTGCCTCGGCGGTGGCGAGGTCCTTGAGTTGAATGCGGGCCTCGGCCCTGAGCAGCGTGGCATCGGGCGAGGGCATCAGGTCGTACTTCTCGGCGAGCTTCTCGGCCCGGGCGAGGTGGACCTCGGCCTTCTCGGGGAAGTTCCTCTCGAGCGAGTCCCGCGCCCCGCGGACCTCCAGTGTGTACTTCTCCTGGCCGCCGCATCCGGCGAGTACGCCGATCGCCAGCAGCCCCGTGAACAAGATTCGCGCCTTCATATCGTGTCTCCTTCTGACTCGACGTGTGTGGGAGTGGGTGTTTCGTTGTCGGTCTCTCTACCGCCCAGACCATCCACAGGCTTGACGTTCTCGACCTCTTCCGCCCGCGGCGAGAGCTCTTCGAGACTCGGGGCGACCGGCCCTGCCTGCGGCTCGATCGCTTCGGTGGGCGTGAACATCGCCGCGAGCATCAGCGCCGGGACAGCCGCGTACGGCAGCCATGTGCGAATCCGGCGACGCCAGCGAACCAGCCGACGCGCATCGCGCCAGGGGCGGTTTTGCCTGTCTGCTCGGCGGGGTTGTCTGGTACAATTGTTCATTCGGTTGGCCTCGCGGCTCAGTCGGCCGCCCCGAAATGGGCGTCCGGGGGTGGTTACGGGTCGGCTGCGGCGATTCGGGGCGGGAAACGAGAAATTTCCCAACCTTGCCTCCCGTCGCGGGTCCATCCGGCCAAGCGGGTCGCCCCCGAGGCGACCTCACCAACACACGTCCGCACGAAAGCATAAGGAGCATCACTCATGGCCAGGGGCGCTTACTGGACCGAAACGGGCGGATCGCAGCGGAACATCCAGGCCACCCAGTGGTCGCAGATCCTCCTCGCCCGCGACGGCGATACCGCCCAGCGCCAGGCCGCGTTGGGATCCATCGCCCAGCAGTACTGGAAGCCGGTCTACACCTGGCTGGTCCGAAAGGGTTTTCGTCGCGAGCAGGCCAAGGACATCACGCAGGGGTTCTTCACGGACGTCGTGCTGGGGCGGGGGTTGGTGAGCAAGGCCTCGCCGAACAAGGGCCGATTCCGCTCGTTCCTGCTGACGGCGGTGAGCAACTACGCCAACGACTGCCACCGTCGCCAGAATGCCGCCCGCCGCAAGCCCGCCGAGGGTCTGCTGAGCCTGGAAGGAATGGACACCGCCTCGGAACGCTACGACCCAGCCGTCGAAGAGCCGCCCGACGAAGCGTTCCATCGCACCTGGGCTGCCCAACTGCTGGACGACGTGATCGCCGACGTGAAAGACCAGTGCATCCGTCTCGGCCAGCAGCGCCATTGGGACGTCTTCCAGCGACGCGTGCTGAACCCCGTCACCCAGGGCGACCGACCCGCCCCCTACGCCACCATCGCCGAGGAGCTTGAGCTTCCCTCAGCCACACGCGCGACGACAATGAACGACACGGTGAAGCGAAAGTTCGAGCTGGCGATGCGCGAGCACGTCCGTCCTTACGTAGCCAGCTCGCGCGACGTGGACGACGAGATCCACGAGCTGATCGAAATTCTCTCCAGCCGACAGCCCGCAAGCCGGCCGCGCTGACGTAACCACGGGCGACACGGACGGAGAAAACCATGACCGAAACGACGGGCGAACTGAACGGCGAGCAACTCGCCAGACTGCTGGCCGCGGCGATGGACGGGAACGACCCGGCCGCGGACGATGACACCAACAAGGCCGAGACACTGGCCGAGGCGTTGACCAGCCCCCTTCCCGGGCTGCCCGGGTTGTGCGTCTCGGAGGTGCTGCTGGCGAGCGACGAGCCGGCGATCGACGCGCTGCAGGCCGTCAAGGACCTTGGACGTCGGCTGGCCCAGTCGCCCAGCGAGCTGGACCGACCGGCCGGGACCGTGCTGTACTACGCCGCCATCGCCCGCGCGCTGCGGGTCCATAGCCGACGGATTACACGGCACGATCCGCAAAGCCTGGCGCTGAACCTGGCGGACCTTGCCGGGCGGGCGTGGATCCCGCCGGAGGTTCGAGCGATCCTCTCTGCCGGGCAGGCCGCCTGCGCGAAGCAGGACCAGAACTGAACGAGACCACCTGATCGAATGAGCCAGCCTTCCGACAATCTGCCACCCCTGACCGCCCGCGACGACGAACTGCCCGATGACGAGCACGGGCCCTTTGCGCCCGGACAGAAGGTGGGCACGTACGAAGTGGTCGACGAGATCGGTCGCGGCGGCATGTGCATCGTCTACAAGGCGACCGATTCGTCGCTCAAGCGCACCGTCGCACTGAAGGTGCTGCGTCCGTCGCTGGCCCGCCGCCCGAAGATCGCCCGGCGGTTTCACCACGAGTCGGTCCTCTCGGCGAATCTCTCGCACGAAGGAATCGCACCGATCTACTCGATGGAGTATCACCCCCCGAACCTGCCGTACTTCGCGATGGAACTCGTCGAGGGCGAGACGATCGACTCGCGGGTACAATCCGACGGGCCCTTCGCCCCGGACCAGGCCGTCGCCATCGCCCGCCAGGCGGCAGCCACGCTTTCCTACGCCCACAGCCGCGACGTGATCCACCGGGACATCACCCCCCGCAACGTGCTGGTGGACCGGGCCACCGGGCGCGTCCGCGTTGTGGATTTCGGGATCGCCCAGGATACCACCGGCGAAATCCACGAGACGTACGTCACCCAGGACAGCTCACTGGGGACCGTCGCGTTCATGTCGCCCGAGCAGAATCTCTCGGGCAAGGTAGACCGTCGCAGCGACGTGTTCTCCCTCGGGATGACGCTGTATTTCATGCTCACCGGGAGACCCGCGTACACCGCCCGCAACCGGGCCGAGCTGGCGCTGGCATTCCAGATGGGCTCACCGGCGGCTCCCTCCGAGCACAACCCCGCCGTCCCGCCGGACCTGGATCGCGTGGTGCTTCGGATGATCGCCGTGGACCCCGACCAGCGCCACGCCAACTGCACCGAAGCGTCGGAGGCGCTGCAAGCCGCGATGGTCGAAAGGCCCGGCGAAACGTCGGAGTCTGCCGGCCGGGTGGTCACCCCCGCCCGGGTCGCGGTGGCGATCGTACTGCTGGCGTCGGCGGTTCTCGTGGGTGCATGGACGGCCGGGCCTTTGCTGGTGGGGATGCTCCCATCCCCGCCGGCCAGCCGACCACCGAGCGAATCGGCCGGGCCGGTTTCACCGTCGGAAAGCTCCCCTGCCGCGTCGAGGGCGGAGGAGGCGAACGGATTCTTACTGTTCGGCCCGATTCCCGCTCCACCGGCGAGCGAGCCCGACGCCACCTCGGCCGACCCCGTCGCATTTGCCGCCCGGACCGTGAAAGACATCGAGGTCCCCATGCCGCCGGCCGACTGGACCGCCCCCGATACCCCTGCCGATGGCAGCAAGACGTGGCTGGAGGAGTTCGGCCCTGCCGATAGCCCCCAGGCCGACACCGCGGAGTCCGGGAACTGAAACGTCGGATTGCGGCGAATGTGATTGACAGATTGCACGTCTCTGCACGATCATATCGCTTGTGGCGCTCGCCCCGGCGACATGACCTTTCTGCCGTATCCGAAGCAATCTACCCGCAAGGGATTTGCCAATGCCGATGGCCCGGACATTCTGGCTGGCCGCCTGGGGGGCAGCGGCCGCGATGTTCCTGCTGTGCTGCGACGCTCACGCCCAACAGCAGGACCCCAACGACGAAGACGTCACGCGGGTGCTCCTGCTGAACTCCTACAGCCAGGCGTACGAATGGACAGCCAACATGGTTGCCGGGGCCAAGGATGCCTTCGAGAAAAGCGGCCCGGATCTGCTGTTGTACATCGAGTACATGGACTCCAAGCGTTTCTGGGACGGGCAGGACGGGGCTTTCGCGGAGGGGCTGGCGGAGCTGTACAAACGCAAGTACGCCGACTGCCAGCCTGACGTGATCGTCGCGACCGATGACAACGCCTTCCAGTTCCTTCTGCGTCGGCGCGATGAGCTGTTCCCGCGTACGCCGGTGGTATTCTGCGGTGTCAATAGCTTCGATCGCTCGATGATCCGCGGCGTCAGTGGCGTGACCGGCGTGGTGGAGAAGCTCGACCCGAAGGCCACCATCGATCTGGCATTGCAGCTGAGCCCCGCCGCCAGGCGCGTCGCCGTCATTACCGACACATCGGCAACGGGCCTTCAGAATCGTGCGTATCTCAAGGAACTGGCGCCGCTCTACACCGACACGGCGCCGCTGGTGTTCCTGGATCGGGACGGGGACGGACTGATGCTCGATGAGCTCCTACGGCAGCTTCGGGCCCTGCCCGAGGACACCGTGGTTCTCTACATGGACTTCTTCCGCCAGCGCGACGGAAGCTACCTGGACCCGGGCGCCACGATCGCCACGGTCTCGCGCGTGAGCCCGGCCCCGGTGTACTCGATGGGCAGCCACTACCTCGGCAAGGGGATCGTGGGCGGCAAGATCACCCGTGCGTACGACCAGGCGCACATCGCCGCGACCATGGCCAAGCGGATCCTGAATGGCGAGACGGCCGAGGACATTCCCGTGATGTGGGAAGGCGCCAACCGCACCATGTTCGACGCCCGCCAGTTGAGACGATTCAACATTCCCCTCTCCCGCCTGCCGGAGGGCAGTACGGTGCTCTACCGTACCCCGTCGTTCTATGAGGAATACAGCGGGCTGGTCTGGACGGTCGCTGCGGTGATGGCCGGCCTGCTGGCGCTGATCATGCTGATGGGCATCAACATCCGCCAGCGGAAACGCGCGGAGGAAACGCTCCGAGACAGTGAGCAGCGGTTGCGGCTGCTGTTCGATTCGGCCTCGGCGGGCATTGCCCAGGTCACCCCCGACGGACAGCTTCTGATGGTCAACCACGCCTTGGCCGAGATGCTGGGCTACAGCGAGGAAGAGTTGCTGGAAAAGAACTTCCGCGAGATCACCCTCGCCGATGATCTCGTCAGGGAAGAGCCTTACATTGCTCGTGTGCTGGCCGGCGAGATCGACGTCTACCAGTTGGAGAAGCGATACATACATCGCGACGAGGGCGTGTTCTGGGTGCTGATGAGTTCCGCCGTCGTCCGGAACAATGACGGCACGCCGCGCTACGCGATCTGCGTGGTCAACGACCAGACCGAGACCCGTCGTCTGCAGGCCGACCTGCTGCAGTCGCAGAAGATGGAGGCGATCGGACGACTCGCCGGCGGGGTGGCCCACGACTTCAACAACAAGCTGCAGTCCATCCTGGGCTACTCCGAGCTGCTCCTGGAGCGCATGGACAAGGACCACGAGTTCCAGGATGACGTCCGGGAAATCCGCACCGCCGCTCAGCGATCGGCTGAGCTGACCGCCCAACTGCTGGCCTTTGCGCGTCGCCAGACGGTGGCCCCGCGCATCCTCGACATCAACCAGACCATCAAGGGCATGCTCCGGATGCTCAAACGTCTCATCGGCGAGGACATCGATCTGCTATGGAAGCCCGACGGCCAGGGACCGGTGCGGATCGACCCGACCCAGCTGGACCAGATCCTGGCGAACCTCGTTGTCAACGCCCGCGACGCCCTGGGCGGGGGCGGCAAGATCACCATCGAAACGGACAACGTGCAAATCGACCGCGAATACTGCGCCTCCAACCCGGAGGCAGCCCCGGGGGAGTACGTCCTCCTGGCCGTCAGCGACGACGGGCCGGGCATGGACCCCAAGACCCTCGAAAGCATCTTCGAGCCGTTCTTCACCACCAAAAAGCCCAACCAGGGCACCGGCCTGGGGCTGGCGACAGTGTATGGGATCGTCAAGCAGAACAACGGTTTCATCGACGTCTACAGCGAGCCGGGCGAAGGAACCACGTTCAAAATCTACCTGCCGCACCAGGAACAGAGTTCCCACGCCGAACCACTCCACGGCGAGAACGATACCCAGCCCCATCACGGCCATGAGACGATCCTCTTCGTCGAGGACGAGCCGGCCATCCTGCAACTGGGCAAGACCATGCTCGATCAACTCGGCTACGACGTCCTCACCGCCAAGACTCCTCACGAAGCCCTTGAGCTGGTCCGGAAGGTCTCCCGCCCGATCGACCTGCTGATCACCGATGTCGTCATGCCCGGGATGAACGGAAAGGACCTCTCCGAGCGACTTCAGGAACGCTTCCCGGACCTCCGTCGCCTGTTTGTTTCGGGCTATACCGCCAACGTCATCGCCCATCGCGGCGTGCTCGACGACGGCGTCCACTTCATGCAGAAACCCTTCACCCACGCCGACCTCGCCGCCAAGACGCGCGAAGCCCTCGACGAGTCCTGACCCGCCTGCCCGCTCGCCAGTCGCGGCAGAAGGAGGCGAACCGTCGCTGCCGACGCGGATCTCAGGTGTACAGGAACTGCGCGGTCACCACGCCGCCGTAGTCGGTCGAAAGGCGCACCCAGTGAACGCTGAACCCGGGCGGGAAGACGTGCCACACATACCCGTTCTCGCCGGTCTCCAGCGACTCGTAGGGCTGGAACTGTCCCTGCCCCATGAAGTCCACCTGGACATCCACGCGGCAGCCACGCCCGCCGTCGTGATGCACGTGGAGACACTTCTGGTCGAACCCGGTCATCAGGTAGGGGTCGGAGGGTTCATCGGCCTCGACGGTCGTCTCCCACCAAGGCCCGCCCCAACCGGCGGGCTTGCCCCAGTTCCACAGGTCGTCGGTCTTACCCAGCCAGAGGTTCGCCTGAGGCTGACCGACGAAAATGTTGGAATCGTGGATCGGCGTGGTCTGGTCGCCCGCCATCACCAGCAGGCCGTTCCAGCTGCAGTAATCCCCGACGATCCGAAGATGCGAGCAGACCGGACGAACGCCCCAGACGCTGTTGGCGTACGTCATCGCCGGAAGCTCGTAGAACATCCCGCCGGCGTTCATCATCCACCGCTCGGACTCCACTTCGCGGATGCGGGGCCATTCGGTGGTCCAGGCGTGGTCCTGGGTGTGGGTGGCCTTGGGAAGGCGGTAGTTCCGCCAGCCGGTCTCGGGCAGGTACACCTTCATCAGGGTCGACGCGCGATCCTGCCCGACTGTAAAGATCGCCTCGCCCAGGTCGCCGGCGTCGCGGCCGGTGGCGGTGTTGAACTGCGTCTTCTCCAGGACCGTCCAGTTGTTCCCGTCCCACTCGGCCAATCGTCCGTCGCTGTAGCCACGCTCGAAGTCGCTGCCGTAGTAGCTGTTGTTGCAGACCACCACGCGGCCGTGAGCTGTAAAGGCGTCCTTAAAGTGGGGGCGGCATTTCTCGCCCATCGCCAGATCCTTCTTGAGATCCGTCAGCACGGTCGTTTCCAGCGTGTTCACGTCGGCCTCGACGAACTCGCCCTCCATGCCCAGGAAGTAGACCTTGTTCTGCGGGTCGCTCAGATGCTCGCAGGTGGCGGTGAGGCGGATGTCCACGAGCGTCTTGAAGGTGCGGACATTCCCGTCGACGTCAATAATGTGCGGGCCGATGATGCACTGGTTGGTCTGGGCGTGGATCATCCGGTTGGCGTACGTGCCGACCACGCCGGCGGGGTGCTTCTCGATGCTCAGATCATCGTCGATCACGAACAGACCCGTCCCCGAACCGGTGGGCGACTTGTGGGCGACGTACGTCACCATCCAGAGCTTCTGGGCCCAGGGCATCAGCGCCCCGATGCCGGTCTCGCTGCGCCGAGGGGCGTGGCCGGCCTTGACGGCCAGGTGCGGAAACACGCCGCTGATGTTGGGGCTGGTGAACGTGGACTTCGTCTCGTCGCTGTGCATCGCCTGCTCCGTTTTCTGCTTCCTCAGGTTGGACCGATCCGAATTCGGCAAGGCCAAGGTGTACACCGAGACGGCCGACGAATCAAGGCGTATGCGCCCCGGGTCCGAGTGGGCGACCTTGTTCGGGGGTCAGTGGGTCGGCCCAGGCCTTCCATGCGGGAAGGTGACCATGCGCGTTCACGTAGCACGGGCTTCCAGCC
>CAZYIH010000007.1:0-37608 GCA_964646915.1 uncultured Planctomycetaceae bacterium
GATTACACCCTCACGATCAAACCACAGAACGTGACGATCGACATCCACGTGATCCAGGGCGAAACCGTCGGCCGACTGGTGATCAACAACGAGCGATGGCTGGAACTGGACCGGGCCAAGCCGCTGAATATCACCAGGCTCTCTGCCAACGACGAGAATATCGTCGTGCAGGTCGCCAACGCCGATCGCTGGACTCGCGTGCACGTGGTGGCGGTACGATATTGGCCTGCCTTTGACCTCTTCAGGGACCTCGCCGGTGTGCCCGCCTCGTCGCCCGCCAGCCGATCGCTGTATACCCCACCGTCGCGGTATGTCTCCGAGCGGAAGATCAGCGACGAGTACCGCTACATCCTCACCCGTCGATACGCCGAGAAGTACCCCGGCGTGATGCTCCAACGGCCGGGGCTGCTGCTGAACCCGTGGGTGCTGCAGGAAACCCAGGCCGACGTGCAGACCACCGAGGCCGGCGAGGCCTATGGCCCCGCCGACCGGGCCCCGCGTACCAAGCAAGCCGGCTTGCAAGATCGACTGCGAGGTGCCGCCCTGGTGAACAATTTCGCCAACCTCGATTTCCTCTCGGCCGACTCGCTGGTGCTGGAGAACCTCAAGGTCGACAAGAACGGGCGCGTCGCCATTCCCCGCAATCTGCTGGGCACCAAGCAACTGGTAATGGTATTGGCCGTCAGCCCCGAGCGGACCGTCTATCGGCAGATCGCCCTGGAGGAGAAAGACCCCATCTTCCGCGACCTTCGACTGATCCACAACCTCGACCCCAACAAGCATTTCACGCGCCAGAACCGCGTAACCCCCCTGGCGAAAGGCCAATCCTGGACGCTCGCTCATGCAGCGTCGGCTGAGGTAAAGTTCATTGATTCGCTGAACGAAGCATTCCAGCTCTACCAGACGCTCAGCAGCAATCCCACGCTGGCGAAGTTCTCGTGGATTCTCCGCTGGAAGCAGCTCAGCGACGAGCAGAAGCGTGAGAAATACTCCGAGTTCGCCTGCCACGAGCTGCATTTCTTCCTGTATCACAAAGACCGGACGTTCTTCGATAAGGTCATCAAGCCCTACCTCGCCAACAAGAAGGACAAGACCTTCATGGACCACTGGCTGCTGGGCGACGACCTCTCCGGTTACGTCAAGCCGTGGGAGTACCATCGACTCAACGTGGCCGAGCGCGTGCTGCTGTCGCGGCGCATCCGTGGCGAGCGGAAGCACACCGCCGACCACATCCGCGACCTGTACGAGCTGCTGGACCGCGACCCCAAGCAGCTGGACACACTCTTCGACGCCGCCCTGGCTGTGGGGGGTATGGGCGAAAAGAGCAAAACTGACGGGCTGTTCGGGTCAGGGAAGACGAAAGGATACAACGGCCCGGAACTGCCCGAGGAGATCCGTTCGGGCATATCGGCAGACACGGCCCGTTCGGGCGGAGGTGGGGCAGGCCGGGATAACGGCCGTCGTCGCAAGATGCTCGAGGACTACCGTAAGAAGCTGGCCCGACAGGACACCGACAGCTTCAAAGACGATGGCGGCGCCTACTACCCGGTCACTGGTGCGGTCAACAAGCAGGCCGCCCGCTTCTACCGCAAGCTCGGGAAGACCAAGGAATGGGCGGAGAACAACTACTACCACCTGCCCATCGCAGCCCAGAACGCCCGGTTGATCACCGTCAACGGGTTCTGGGATGACTACGCCCAGTATGACGGGGACGGGCCGTTCCTGTCCGCCCATCTGCCCGAGGCGACGGTCGGCAACAGCTTCGCGGAGATGATGCTCGCCCTGGCGGTGCTGGATCTGCCCTTCGAGGCGGGTGAACACACCGTCAAGGAAGCGGATAACCGCCAGACCGTCACTGCCGCCTCGCCGGCGGTGGTGTTCCATCGGGAGATCCGACCGGCCAAGCTCGCCGACGACGCCCCGCCGATTCTGGTCAGCCAGAACTTCTACCGCTACGGCGACCGCTACCGCCAAAAGGACGGCCAGCGAATGGACAAATACGTCTCGGAATTCCTCCCGGGCGTGGTCTATGGCTGCCACGTGGTCATCACGAATCCCACCTCGGCCCCGCGACGGCTGGAAGTTCTGCTGCAGATCCCGCGCGGTGCGATGCCCGTGGGCGGCGAGAAGGCCACCCGGACCACGCACGTGAACATCGAGCCCTACCGCACCCACACGCGGGACTACTACTTCTACTTCCCCACCACCGGCCAATACGAGCACTTCCCGGTGCACGTCGCCCACAACGAGACGCCCATCGCCTCGGCCAAGCCGGTTACGTTGAAGGTGGTCAAGGAACTCTCCCGGAAGGACACCACGTCCTGGGCGTACATCTCGCAGTTCGGCAGCGAGAAGGAAGTGCTGGACTACCTCGGATCGGCGAATCTTCATCGCATCGACCTTTCGAAGATCGCCTGGCGGTGCAACCGCACCACGGCCGACAGCCCCCGACCGGCCGACTTCCTGGAGAAGGTCATGACCATCCTCAAGCGGCGGCACGTCTACAACCACGTCCTGTGGAGCTACGGACTCAAGCACCACAAGCCCGATCTGATCCGCGAATATCTCAAGCACGACCAGAACTTCGCCCGCAGCGTCGGAGCCAAGCTGGACTCGCCTCTGCTGACGCTCGACCCGGTCGAACGGCGGTGGTATCAGCACCTCGAGTACCGCCCGCTGGTGAACCCCCGCAAGCACCGGCTGCACGAGAAATGGGAAATCACCAACGACCGCTTCTTCCGTCAGTATCAACGGTTCCTGACCGTTCTGGCGTACGTGCCCGAGCTGGACGACGAGTACAACATGAGCGCGACGTACTACCTGCTGCTGCAGGACCGCATCACCGAGGCGAAGACATTCTTCGCCAGGGTCAACCCGGAGAACCTGCCCACGCGGCTGCAGTATGACTATTTCACCGCCTACATGGACTTCCTGAGCGACTCGCCCGAGAAGCTCACCGCCGCCCGGGCCTTGGCGAAGAAGTACGCCGAGTACCCGGTGGATCGCTGGCGGAAACTCTTCGCGGCGGTTCAGTCGCAACTGGACGAGTTGGACGGCAAGGAGACCGCCCTGGTCGACGAGAAGGACCGCACGCAGGTGCAGACGAAGCTGGCGGCCAACGCCCCGCAACTGGAGATCAAGAAGATCGCCGATGGGACGGTCACCCTGGCCAGTGCGAATCTGAAGCGCGTCGGTGTGAACTTCTATCGAATGGACGTGGAGTTGCTGTTCTCGCGTCAGCCCTTCGCCGGGGAGTTTGCCGGGCAGTTCTCGCTGATCAAGCCCAACGCGACGATGACCGTCGACCTGGCTGCCGATCAGCCGATGACTGCATTCCAACTGCCCAAGGCGTTCCGGGCGTCGAACGTGCTGGTGGAAGTCACCGGCGGCGGCGTGACGCGGTCCAAGGCGTACTACGCCAATTCGCTGGCGGTCCGGATGATCGAGAACTACGGCCAACTGCAAGTGCTTCACGACGCCACCCGCAAGCCGCTGGCGAAGGTGTATGTGAAGGTCTACGCCCGCATGACCAACGGCCAGGTGAAGTTCTACAAGGACGGCTACACCGACCTGCGGGGCCGATTCGATTACACCTCGCTGAACCTGGACCTGCTCTCACATGTCAAGGAGTTCTCGGTGCTGGTACTCAGCGAAAAACACGGAGCGGTGGTAAAAGAAGCGAACCCTCCGAAGCGTTAATCCGTTTCTATAGTGCATAGACTGTGTGAATCCCATACAGTCAGCTCTCGCAGGCCCGCGGATCCCACGCCCGTGGGCCTGCTTTGTGCGCTGCGGCGGGGTCGAAAAAGCACGCCGAATTGCCTTGACGGGTTCCCCGCCCGGCCGTAGGATGATCCGACTTGGCGATTCTCGTTCGCACGGGGCAGCCCTGCAAGGGAATGGGCCGGCACGTCGCAGCCGCCGGTTCAGGCCTCCGAACGAGCCACTGCTGCGACATGCTTTCGACGCGTAGCCCCCTTCGCCGGGCGCTCGTCGAACCAGTCAAAGCAAACCCCACTACCCGGTGGTGTAATTGGTAACACAGAAGGTTTTGGTCCTTCCGTTCCAGGTTCAAGTCCTGGCCGGGTAGCGTCAGAGCGGTCAAAGAAGCCTTCTCGCAGACCCCGCCGGTAGGCGCGGTGCCGCGGAACGGTTTCGCGATCGCTTACAGAAGAGACGCCCTCGGGCGATTTGCGTTTGTCACCGGAGCAATAATGTCCGTATCTGCGATCATCCTTGCAGCGGGAAAAGGCACGCGGATGAAATCCGACCTGCCCAAGGTCCTCCACGAAGTCTGTGGCCGAGGGATGGTCGAATACGTGCTGGACGCCTGCCGCGACGCCGGGGCCACCCGCGTGGTGATGGTCGTCGGGCACAAGGCCGACCTCGTCAAAACGACCGTCAATGACGATCGCGGCGATCTCGAATACGTCCTCCAGGAGCCCCAGTTGGGCACCGGCCATGCCGTAATGGTGACCAAGGACCAGCTGGCGACGATGCAAGGACCGGTCCTTGTGCTTGCCGGCGACGGGCCCCTGCTGCAGGCCCGGACGCTGCGGGAGCTGATCGAAACCCACCGCGAGAAGGGCGCTTCGTGCACGCTGGCGACCAGCGTTCTGCCGGATCCGGGCAGTTACGGCCGTATTGTGCGGGACGAGAACGGCGAGCTCCAGAGCATCGTCGAGGCGAAGGAAGCCACCCCCGAGATCCTCGATATCGACGAGGTGAATGTCTCGCTGTACTGCTTCGACGCCGCGGACCTGCTGGATGCGATCGACCGCATCGACAACGACAACGCCAAGGGCGAATACTACCTCACCGACGTGCTGAACGTCCTGCGGGAGGACGGCAAGACGCTCTCGGCCGTCGCGGCAGTCCCGCCGGAAGACACGGTGAGCATCAACACCGTCGAGGAGCTCGCGACGGTCAACGAGATTATGAAAACCCGCCGGGAAACGGCGACCTGACCATGAAGATCTTCTCCGGCCAAGCCAATCCGATGCTGTCTCAGAAGATCAGCGACTACCTGGGTATGCCCCTGGCGGCGCTGAAATTCCAGGAGTTTCCCGACGGGGAGCTGATGGTCAAGATCGAGGAAGACGTCCGCGGCAAGGACGTGTTCATGATTCAGCCGACCTGCACGCCGGTGTGCAAGACGTTGATGGAGCTGCTGATTTTCATCGACTGTGCCCGCCGCGCATCGGCCGAGCGGATCACCGCGGTGATTCCGTACTTCGGCTACGCCCGCCAGGACCGCAAGGACGAGGGTCGCGTACCGATCACCGCCAAGCTGGTGGCCAACATGCTGGTGGGCGCCGGGGCCGACCGCATCCTCACGCTGGACCTCCACGCCGCCCAGATTCAGGGCTTTTTCGACGTGCCGCTGGACAACCTCTTCGCCGAGCCCGTCCTCAGCCGCTACTACTCGCAACTGAACCTGGAAAACCTCGTGCTGGTCAGCCCGGACGTGGGCAACGTCAAGCGGGCCCGGGTGTATGCCGAACGTCTCGGCGGAGACCTCGCGATCATCGACAAACGCCGCGTGAGCGGTTCGGACATCGAGGTCGGGCGACTGATCGGCGACGTAGCCGACAAGACCGTGCTGATGGTGGACGACATGATCTCCACGGCGGGTACGATTTCCTCGGCGGCGAAACTGTGCAAGGAGAAAGGCGCCGGGCAGGTGCTGGTGGGCGCAACGCATCCGGTGCTGTGCGGCCCTGCCGTCCAACGCCTCCAGGGCGCCCCGATCGACGAGATCGTCGTCACCGACACGGTCCCCGTCGCCCAGGAGACCATCGACGCACTGGGCAACCTGAAAATTCTGTCCGTCTCAGCCCTGATCGGCGAGACGATCCACCGTATTCACAACAACGAGTCCGTCTCCAGCCTGTTCCTGCTGGACCGGTCGTAACCGACGGACCCGCATGGGAGAACACTGCACATGCCGACACTGAAAGCAACCAAACGAGAGAACAAAGGCACCCGGGCCTCCCGTCGTCAGCGGGCGGATGGGCAGGTCCCGGCCGTCCTGTACGGCCACGGGGAAGCGACGTCCGAGCTGGCGCTGCCGACCCACGATATCGAGCTGGCGCTGCTCCATGGCGAGCGCGTGCTGGACATCGAGATCGACGGCAACACGGAAAACGCCCTGATCCACGACGTGCAGTACGACACGTTCGGGCAGATCCTGCTGCACGTGGACCTGGTCCGCGTGAACCTCAACGAGTCGGTCGAGGTCACCGTTCCGGTCGTGCTCCGCGGTACGCCCAAGGGCACCGACGAGGGCGGCATGCTCCAGCAGATCACCGCGGAGGTGACCGTCGAATGCCTCGTGCGGAATATCCCCGAGGACATCCGCGTGTACGTCAACGACCTGGAAATCGGCGATACGCTGTTCGTCCGTGACCTGGAAGTGGAAGACGGCAAGATCATGGACGACCCCGAGACGCCGGTTGCCTCGGTGACGTTCATCTCCGAGGAAGAGGTCGCCGAGGGCGAGGAAGAAGAAGGCGTCTCGCTGGCTGAGCCCGAAGTCATCGGCGAAGTCGAAGCCGAAGAAGAAGGCGAAGGCACCCCGGAAGGCGAAGAGTAACCCCCGGCGATGCCCTCGGCCCGGAAGTTTGTGGTCGGTCTGGGAAACCCCGGCCGACAGTACCGCGATACGCGGCACAACGTGGGGTTCGACGTGGTCGGTCTGCTCGGGCAGCGATGGAACCTCGGCCAGCCCGCCCAGCGATTCAACGGCTGGGTGCTGGACGGACGCATCGGACCCGAAGCAACACCGGTGACGATGCTGGCCCCGCAGACGTATATGAACCGCTCCGGACAGGCGGTGAGGCAGATGGTGGATTTCTACAAGGCCTCGCCGCAGGACGTGCTGGTAGTGATGGACGACATGGCGTTGGAGCTGGGTCGACTGCGGTTTCGCATCACCGGATCGGCCGGCGGACACAACGGCCTGGCCGACATCCTCCGGGCGCTGGGAAGCGACCAGGTGCCTCGCCTGCGGGTGGGCATCGGCTCGGCCCCGGGACGGATGGACCCGGCCGACTGGGTGCTGGGAAAATTTACCGCCAAGCAGCGAGACGTTATTGACGTCGCCGAGCAACAGGCTGCCGACGCCGTGGAAGACTGGCTCACCGCGCCGGCAGAAAACGTGATGGAAAAATACAACCGCAGGCCCGAGGAATGATCCACGCGGATCACCGGGCGTGCGAACGGGTGGAAAACCACTGAGTTCCGTAACGGGAAGACAGGACGAACAGATGAATGACACCATGACCTACGAAGGGATGTTCCTGGTCGAAGCCGGACGCGATTTCGGCAACGCCAGCGAACCGATCAGGACCGTACTTGATCGCGCCAAAGCCGAAGTGCTGTCCATGAAGCCCTGGGACGAGCGTCGCCTGGCCTACGAGATCAACGGGCGGAAGCGGGCACTGTACGTGCTGACGTACTTCAAGGCCGACCCGCAGAACATGGCTGAGCTCGAACGTGACTCGCAGCTCAATGAGGGCATCATCCGCATGCAGGTGCTCCGTCGTGAGGACATCAGCGCCGACGAGATCAACGCCGAGACGCCGGCAACCGAGGTCCAGAAGCAGCGGGAAGCCCGCGCCGCCGAGGAAGAGGCCAAAGCCGACGAAACCGAAGGCGCCGAAACGAGCGATGAGGGCGAAGAGGCCAAGGCCGAGCCCGCCGAAACGAGCGCTGAAGGCGAAGAGGCCAAGGCCGAGCCCGCCGAAGCGAGCGCTGAGGGCGAAGAGGCGAAGGTCGAGCCCGCCGAAGCGAGCGATCAAGGCGAAGAGGTGAAGGCAGAGCCCGCCGCCGAGCCGGTCGCCGAATCGCCCGCCGTTGAGTCGGACGAGGCAGAGACCTCGGGCGAAGACAGCTCCGAAGACAAGGCCGAGTAACGACTGTTCCCGTCTCCAAGCGACAGGAGAAACCCATGCCGAACTACAACAAAGTGATCCTGATGGGCAACCTCACGCGAGACCCGCAGATGAGCTACCTGCCCTCACAGACGCCGGTCGTGGAGTTCGGCCTGGCGGTCAACCGTCGCTGGAAGTCACAGGACGGCCAGCAGCGCGAGGACACCTGCTTCGTCGACTGCCGAACGATCGGTCGACAGGCGGAAGTCATCAACCAGTACATGAGCAAGGGACGCCCCATCCTGGTGGAAGGTCGCCTCGAGTTCGACACGTGGGAAGGCAAAGACGGCACGCGTCGCAGCAAGCACCGCGTGTACGTCGAGCGGTTCACGTTCGTCGGCTCGGGCGGTGGCCAGGGCGGCAGCGGAGGCGGTGGTGGAGGCGGAGGCGCCCAATACGCCCGTCGACCCAGCGGCCCGCAGGGAGGCGGCGGCGGTGGCTACGGTGGCCCGCAGAGCGGGGGCGATTATGGCGGCCCGCAGGGCGGCGGCGATTATGGTGGCCCGCAGAGCGGCGGCGACGAACCGGCCCCTCCGGATTACGGCGGTGGCGGCGAGGAAGACATCCCGTTCTAGCACCCGCCCGAGGCGAGCAGCTGGAACAGACCGGACAACAACAGGCAACGATTTCACAAGGAACACCCCATGGCAAGACAGACGAACAAGCGAACGGGAAAACGCAAGCGTAAATCCCGTTTCCAGGAACAGGCCAAGTGCCGCTTCTGCCGGGACAAGGTCAAAGAGGTCGACTACAAGGACGTCCCCGTGCTGACGAAGCTGACCACCCAGCAGGGCAAGATGTTCTCCCGCAAGCGTAGCGGGAACTGTGCAGGCCATCAGCGGTCCGCCAAGCGGGCGATCAAGCGTGCGAGGTTCCTGGCCCTGCTGCCCTACGTGGGCTGAGTCTCCAACCCCGCCCAACCACGAGGACACCACGATGAAAGTGCTGCTACGCAGAAACGTCCGCAACCTCGGGCAGATCGGCGAAGTCGTCGACGTCAAACCCGGGTATGCGAGAAACTACCTGATTCCCCAGCGTCTGGCCCTTCAACCCTCCGAAGGCAACCTCAAGCGCGTCGAGGCCGAGAAGGCCGCCTACCTCGAACAGCTCGCCAAGCAGCGTGAGCAGCTCGCGGCCCGCGCCAAGGTCATTGACGGGACGGAAGTTACCATCTCCGCCCGCGCCAACGAGGAAGGCCACCTCTACGGATCGGTCGGGCGGGCGCAGATCGCCTCCGCCCTCGCCGAGGCCGGCAAGTTCATCGAAGAGCAGGACATTGAGCTTGACGAGGCCATCCGCGAACTGGATAAGTATGATGTGACGATCCGGTTCGACCAGGACGTCTCGGCGACGGTGTACGTCTGGGTCGTTCCGATCCGCGAGGAAGGGCTGGACACGCCTCCCCCGCCCATGCCCGGCGAGCCGGTCGACGAGGCCACCCTCTCCGAGGCACCGGGCGAAGCGGGCCAGGCCAAGCCCGTCGGCGAAGAAGAGTAACGCCAGAATACACACCACCCGGTAACGGGCGCCCCCGCCGAGGGGCGCCCGACCGGCTGTGGTTTCTCCAGGGACGGACATGGCTGGCATTGACATGCCCAATTCAGGGACGTTCACGCCCCGCGAACAGGCCGCCGACAACCGCGTCCCCCCTCACGACGTGCAGTCCGAGGCGTGCGTCCTCGGATCGATGATTCTCGACGCCACGAGCATCGACGTGGTCGTCCAGATGCTCAAGGCCGAGCAGTTCTACCGCCCCGCACACGGAATGCTTTACACCTCACTGGTGGAGATGCGCGACGCCCGCAAGCCCATCGACCTGGTGGCCGTCCGTGAGGAACTGGACCGCAAGAAGGTCCTCGACGACATCGGCGGGGTGGAGTATCTCGTCGCCCTGGTCGAGGGCGTGCCCAACGCCGCCAACGCCGAGTACTACGCCACCGTCGTTCGCGACAAGGCCCTGCTGCGCAGCCTCATCACGGTCGGCACGGACATCGTTCGCGAGGCGTACAACTCCCACGAAGAGCCCCGCGTTGTGGTGGACCGCGCCGAGCAGGCGATTTTCGAGGTGGCCTCCGACAGCGTCGGCCAGGACGTTCACGGCGTGCGATCGCTGATCCAGCAGACCTTCGAGATACTCGAAAACCGCGACGGTGCCGTCGTCACCGGGATGCCCACGCAATACGACCGCCTCAACGAGGTTACCTGCGGCTTCCAGGAAGGTGAGATGATCATCCTGGCGGCCCGCCCGTCGATGGGCAAAACCTCCCTGCTGCTGAACCTCGCCGAGTACATCGGCGCCGTCGAGCACGTGCCCATCGCGTTTTTCTCGTTGGAAATGAGCGGCCAGCAGATCGCCCAGCGACTGCTCTGCTCCTACGCCCAGTTCGACATGCAGCGGATGCGCCGCGGAAAGATCGGCGACGAGGACTGGACCCGCCTGCACATGGTGGCCGACGAGTTGCTCGAAGCCCCCATCTACATCGACGATTCGCCCATGCTCACCATCACCCAGCTCCGCGCCAAGGCCAGGCGACTGAAGGCGGCGTACGACATCAAGTGCCTGTTCATGGACTACCTCCAGCTGATGACCTACAGCGGCCGGGCCGACAGCCGGGCCGTCCAGATCGGCGAGATCTCCCAGGGAATCAAGGCGTTGGCACGCGAGCTGGAGATTCCCGTCGTGACCGCCGCCCAGCTCAACCGCGGGCCGGCCGACCGTCCCAGCCACCGTCCCCGCATGAGCGATCTACGGGAATCGGGCAGCATCGAGCAGGACGCCGACGTGGTCATGCTCCTCCACCGCGAGGACTACTACCACCGCGGCGAACCGGACTATCAACCCAACAACATCACCGAGTTGATCATCGCCAAGCAGCGAAACGGACCCACCGACGTGATTCCGCTGGTGTTCCGCCCGGACTGCACGCGGTTCGAGCCAGCCGCCGCGGAGAGCTTCCACCCCGCAGGCTGACAGATCGCGTTCGCTGCTAAAGTTGCGTCGCAACAGGTCGATATATTCGCTGGCCGGTTGCGGCGGAACACTGTGATGCGGCGGGCAACTCTGGCGCACCTCCGTCGCTCCCGGCCGACTTATTTTTCCCCTCACCCACCCACACCCAACCGCTATCCAGGCCGACAGGAATTTCCCCGCCCGAGCCGTGGCGACTTTCACAGCGCATAAAAACGGCGCCAAGGCTGAGGCCCCTCGGCGCCGCGGAGATACCGCTTCTTTTGCAGCGAAGGCTGAGGCGTCCCTCGCCAACAGGAAGGAGAAGCGGATGCTGAGGCTGGTTGTGATATCACGGTGAGCTGCGAAACGCGAAAGACCCCTGAACCAACTCGTCGGCCTTCCCACGTTCGCCCTCTGCCCTGATAGACGCATAATACCACGTCTTGTTCTTCTATTTCAGTGGTTAAATCATGATTTCGATGCACTTTTCGCAAAAACGCCCGGCAAACATGTTCATACGCCATAACCTGGGCGATCTTTTGGCTTTTTACGCACCCTCAAAATACAAAGACGACGCAAAGGCGGAGGGAGACCTCTGCGTCGCCGGTTGCCGCCTTCCACGAATGCCGGCCAGGTCGGCCTGCATCCGGAGGCAGCTGCGGACTCTCGCATGCTGCATCGGGGAGGTCGCGTCTGACCTCCTATCATTTCAGACGCCCCGCGGCGGGACGTGTTCGCTCCCAACGCCGATCGATGAGGGATTTTCCATTCGGGCGGGCGAGTGGTCTTCCCGGACGGTCACGGCGAAACGCGATTGACTTTGCCCCCTGTCGGCCGTATTGTCACCGCACGACCGCGCGGCGTTTTCCGGAAGCGTGGCCGACGTCGCAGAATACCGCGAACGGGCGAACGGACACGTCCGGGGGTACGCATACTGATGCAGACGCGAACGACAGGACTCCTGCTGGCAGCGACGATGCTCGCCCTGCTCGCCCCGGCGGCGAATTCCCAGGAAACCGCTACGATCAGCGACATCCGCATCGAGGGAAACGAGCACTGGTCGGACCGGATCATCGCTTCACTGATCCGCACCCGCGCCGGGCAGGAATACAACGAGCAGGTCATTAAGCAGGACCAGAAACGCTTGCTCGACAGCGGCCGATTCGAGAGCGTCGTTGTCTCGCGGAAGGTGGGCACCGACGGGGTGGTCGTCACGATCACCGTCAAGGAGCACCCGCCGATCCAGTCGATCCGCTTCATCGGCAACCGGCGGATGAAAGCCAACGAGCTGCGTAAGGAGTTACCCTTCGGCGTGGGCGATCCGCTGAGCAAGACGGCCGCCCGCACCGGACAGCAGGCGATCCTCAGCGTCTATCGCAACGCCGGGTATCACGCCGCCGAGGTCGTCGCCGACCCTGAAGCCCTCAAAGAGAACAAGCTGCACTTCGTCATCGACGAGGGCCAGCGTGCCTTCGTCCGCGAACTCAAGATCAAGGGCAACGACTACTTCAGTTCGTTCTGGCTTCGCCTGAAGATGGGGCAGACAGTACGATTCTGGCCGTTCGTGACCGGTGCCTACAATCCCGAGCAGGTCCAGCGCGACCTGGTGACCCTCCGCAACATGTACATCGAGGAGGGGTTCCTCGACGTGGAGGTGGGCAGGCTCCCCCCGGAATTCAGCGACTCCCGCCGCCGCGTGACGCTGACCATCGTCATTCGCGAAGGCCCCCGGTTCCGCGTGAACAAGCGGCTGTTCAAGGGCAACACCGTCTTCAGCGACGACGAACTCCGTGGCCGACTGCAGTTGGAGCGCGGCGACCATATCACCGGCGAGCGCCTTGCCGCCGACGAGGCCACCGTCCGCGACACCTACGGCGAGGTGGGCTTCATCAACGCCGGCGTGCAGACGCGCCGGATCTACCTCGACCCCCAGGCCGACCCACCCGCCTGGGCCCAAGGGCTCGACGAGGGCAAACCCGCCCTGGTGAACCTCGAATACACCATCACCGAGCAGGACCAGTATCGCGTCGGGAAAATCGAAATCCATGGCAACCGGGTGACCCAGGCCCATGTTATCCGGCGCGAGTTGAGCTTCTACCCGGAGCAGCTTTACGACACGGTCGCGGTGCAGAAGTCCAAGCGTCGCCTGGAGGAGATGTTCATCTTCAACGAGGTGAAGCTCCTGCCCACCGGCAATGAGCCCGGCGTTCGCGACGTGCTCGTGGAAGTCACCGAAGGCTACACCGGGCGGTTCGCCATCGGGGCTGCCGTCAACTCCAACTCCGGCCTGGTCGGGCAGATTTCCGTCACCGAGCGGAACTTCGATATTCTCTCCTGGCCGAGTTCCTGGAGCGACGTAGCCGAGGGGACGGCGTTTCGGGGCGGCGGACAGATGTTCAAGATCTCGGCCGAGCCCGGTGCGGAGCTGAGCCGATTCTCCGTGGAATGGCGCGAGCCGGCCCTGTTCGACAAGCCCTACGCCCTGGGCGTCGAGGCGTATCTCTACACCCGCGAGCGGTCCAACTATGACGAATCGCGATACGGGGCCATGGTCAGTCTGGGTCATCGCTTCCCGAACCGCTGGTACGGCGAGGTCGCCGTCCGCGTCGAACAGGTGAAAATCGACAATCTCAGCAGCTCGGCCCCGCCGGAAGCATTCGCCGACGAAGGCAGCCACTTCATGCCCGCCGTCAAGGGCTCGCTCATCCGCGACCGCACGGACAGCCGGTGGTTGCCCTCCCGCGGTGACCGGCTCATGTTCAGCTACGAGCAGGTCATGGGCGACTACAACTACGGCGTGATCGATACCGACTACCGGCGTTACCACACGCTGTACGTGGACGCCTTCGATCGCAAGCACATCATCGCCGGGCGCGTGAACGCCGCATACATCGTGGGCGACGCGCCGATCTTCGACCGCTTCTACGGCGGCGGGATCGGGTCGGTGCGAGGCTTCCAGTATCGCGGAATCTCCCCGCGTTCGACCGGCACGGACGAACCGATCGGCGGCGACTTCCTGTTCTACGCGGGCACGGAGTATTCCTTCCCGCTGGTGGGCGAACAGCTGCGCGGGTTGGTGTTCCTGGATTCGGGCACCGTCGAGCGGGACTTCGAGTTGACGACCTACCGGATCGCCGCCGGGTTCGGGCTGCGATGGACCATCCCGTTCTTCGGGCCGGTCCCGATGAGCCTGGACTTCGCCTTCCCGCTGGCGTCCGACGAAAAGGATGACGAGCAGATCTTCAACTTCGCCGTCGGCTGGACGTTCTGAGATGTCCTGGAGGCTGGCTCTGAACGCCCGCGAAACTCATTGAAGCCATTCGCGCCGCGCTGGTACACTACGCCCCGCGGCGACCCCCGCACCGGAGTGGGGGTCACCAGCAGACATTCGAACCATGGACGGGCAAGACACGAATCGGCCCCGTCGCCCCGAGAGGATCCGAGATCATGAAGAAGTGCACCGCATTCACACTGGTTGTCGCTGCCCTGCTTTTGGGAGGACTCGTCCTGAACGATTCGATCGCTCAGCCCCGCGCCTCCAAACCCTCCGCGCGCCGCATCGCGGTGTGCAACGTCTTCACGATCTACCAGAACTACCAGAAGGCCAAGGACAACCTCGCCAGGCTCAACCAGCAGAAGAAGACCATCCAGGCCGAGGTCCAGGCCCGCATGAAGAAGGCCCAGGAGATCGCCGACACGCTCAGGCTGATCAAGAAAGGCTCGAAGGCCTACGAGCAGCAGGTTCAGGAGATGATGCGCATCCAGCTGGAGACCCAAGCATGGGAGAAGCTCCAGACGCAGTTGGCGATGCGACGTCACCAGACGATGACGCGCGAGATGGACGACGAGATCATGGCCGCCGTCAGCAAGGTGGCCGGCGAGTACGGCGTGGACGTGGTGATGACGCCCGACGCCACCGCCGACGAGGAAGAAGCCGACGTCCTTCAGCGCATCGGTCGGCGGACCATCCTGTACTGGTCGGACCGCGTGGACATGACCGACGCCGTCCTCAAACGACTCAACGACACCTACAAAAACAGCAAGTAACCGCCGCGCCGGGCAACCGGTTCGGACCCCGGAGGAGTCACGGATGAACCCCCCGTCCAGAACGGCCCGCCAGATCGCCGACCTCGTCGGCGGCAGCGTGGAAGGCGACCAGAGCGTGCAGATCCACTGGATCGCGCCGGTCGACCAGGCCGGTGAAGGCCAACTCACCTTCGCCGCGGACGAGAAATATGCAGCCAGGCTCGCCGAGTCGGGCGCATCGGCGGCGATCGTGGGCGACAAACCCGAATCGGCCCCGATGACGCTCATCCGGGTGGACAACGTACAGGCCGCCGTCGCGACGTTGCTTTCGGCGATGGTCCCCGAGCCCCCCGCCCCGCCGCCCGGTGTGCATCCGTCGGCCGTCGTGGACGACTCGGCGGTCGTGGACCCGTCGGCTTCGGTGGGTCCGTGCGTGACCATCGGCCCGGAAGCGACCGTCGCTGCCGAGGTGGTCCTGTTGGCCGGCGCCCGCGTGGGGGGCGGCGTCACCCTTGGTCGGCAGAGTCGCATCTGCGAGAACGCCGTCATCGCCGACGGCTGTCACGTCGGCAGCCGATGCATCATCGGGCCCAACACGACGGTCGGCTTCACGGGGTTCGGATATTTCACGCAGGACGGCGTGCATCACCTCGTCCCACACGTGGGGGACGTGGTGATCGAGGACGACGTGGAGATCGGGGCCAACAGCTGCATCGACCGGGCGAAGTTCGGCTCGACGCGGATCGGCGCGGGCACGAAGATCGACAACCTCGTGCAGGTCGCCCACAATGTGCAGGTCGGACGTGGGTGCCTGCTGGTGGGCCAGTGCGGCATTGCCGGCAGCGTCAAGCTGGGAGAATATGTGGTGCTTGGCGGACACGCCGGCGTGCGTGATAATATCGAGATCGGATCGCAGGTGCAGGCAGCCGCCTTCAGCGCCATCGCGGCGGACATTCCCGACGGCGAGATCGTCGCGGGCATTCCCGCCCAGCCGGCCCGAAAGGCGCTGCGGGTCAGCCGATCGCAGGAGAAGCTGCCCGACCTGCTGAAGCGCGTCAAGACGCTCGAAGCGAAAGTGAAACAACTTGACCCGTCAGAAAACGCTTAAAAGCCCTGCCGTCGTGCAGGGACGTGGATTGTTCAGCGGCGAACCGTGCAAGCTGACGATCAAGCCGGCCGAGCCCAACGCCGGACTGGTCTTCGTGCGCACAGACCTCGCCGAGTCGGCCGCCGTGCCCGCCCACGCCGAGCAGCTCGCCAAGCGGGCCCGCCGCACGTCGCTCATGGACGGCAACGCAAGCATCGAGACCGTCGAGCACGTCCTCTCAGCCATCTGGGGGCTGGGCATCGACAACGCGACCATCGAGGTGACCGCCGCCGAGACGCCATCGATCGACGGATCGGCCGACCCGTTTGCCAAGGCGCTGCAGGAGGCGGGCATCGAGGAGCAGGACTCCGAGCGAGCCCCCTACCTCATCACCGACCCGGTGAGCGTCTCGGAAGGCAACGCCATGCTCGCCGCCCTTCCGGGCCCGAGCGATTCCCTGGACATCCTCTACGAACTGGACTACCAGGACATCTCCGCCGGCGTGGGCAAGCAGGTCTGCAGCTTCCGCCTCGGGCGGGACGACTACCTCCGGCAGATCGCCCCGGCCCGCACGTTCGTGCTGGAGTCCGAGGCGAACGAACTCCGCGCCAAGGGCATCGGCGAACACCTCTCGGCGAAGGATCTCGTCGTGATGACCGACGATGGCCCGTTGGACAATGAGCTTCGCTTCGAGGACGAAAACGCCCGCCACAAAATCTGCGACCTCATCGGCGATCTAGCGCTGGTCGGGCGTCGGCTCTGCGGGCGCATCGTCGCCTGCCGCAGCGGCCATGAGCTCAACCACGCCCTGGCGCGCAAGCTTATCGAGGCCATCGAGGACCAGCAGCAGGCCGACCGTCTCTCGGGCGAGCCGGTGATGGACATCCGCAAGATCATGCGTCTGCTGCCTCACCGCTATCCGTTCCTGATGGTGGATCGGCTGATCGAACTGGACGGCGATCGCAAAGCCGTCGGTGTCAAGAACGTGACGATCAACGAGCCCTTCTTCCAGGGCCATTACCCTTCCCAGCCGATCATGCCCGGCGTGCTTGTACTGGAGGCGTTGGCGCAACTTTCGGGCATTCTCCTCTCGCGTCGTCTGGAGCACACCGGCAAGGTGGCGTTCCTGATCGCGATGGATCGCGTAAAGATCCGCCGCCCGGTCCGTCCGGGCGACCAGGTGCTTCTGCACGCCGAGGCGTTGCACGTCCGCTCGCGGACGGGGCATACGCGCTGTTGGGCGACGGTGGGCAAGGAGACTTCCGCCGAAGCCGAGATTAAATTCATGCTCGTGGACGCCGAGCCTATCTGACGGAGCGACCCAAGACCCCATGGCAGAGATTTCCCCACAGGCAACCGTAGAACCGGGCGCCACGCTCGCCGACGACGTCGTCGTCGAGCCTTTCGCCTACATTGGCGGCGAGGTCACGCTGGAAGCGGGCTGCGTCATCAAGAACAACGCCACCGTTACCGGCAAGACCCGGCTGGGAGAAAAGTGCATCATCTTCCCGCTGGCCGTCATCGGCCCGACCGAAGACCCCGCCCAGCCACAGGGGCAGTGTGTCATCGGCGATGGCTGCTCCATTCGCGAGCACGTGACCATCTATGGCGGCAGCGACGAGCCCACCCGCATCGGGCGGGGCAACCTCATCATGATCGGCTCGCAGGTGGGCAGCGGCGCCCAGGTCGGCAGCCATGGGATCTTCGCGAACTTCACGCAGATCGACACCGACGCGGTAGTCGAGGACTTCGTCCGCACCAGCGGGTTTTCGCACATCACCGCGGGAATGCGGGTCGGGGCGTACACGTTCATCTCGGGTTACACACGCATCGAACGGCCGGCCCCGCCATTCGCCATGGTCCAGGGCACGCCCTGCCGGGTCCGCGGGGTCAATACGCAGAACCTCCGACGTTGCGGCTTCAACGACGCGGACGTGCGGGCGCTGAAGAGCGCCTTCCGGGAAATCTACAACGGTGAAGGCGGCCGGGCCCGACCCGACGCCGTGCGCGACCTTCTGACCCGCAAGAACCTCAACTCCCACGTGCGGACGCTGGCCGAGACGGTCGCATCCGCGGAGGAAATCGATGTCTGAGGTCTCGGTTACCCTGGAAGTCGATCCCTCGGCCCATGTCTCGCCGGAGGCCACGCTGGGGCCCTATTGCGTGATCGGCCCGAACGTCACCATCGGTCCGCGGACGGTGCTGGAGCGTCGCGTCTCGGTGCTGGGTTCGACATCCATCGGCTCGGACAACCACTTCGCCGAAGGCTGCGTGATCGGCGGGCTGCCGCAGGACCTCAAATACGAGGGCAGCCGCACCCGGGCGATCATCGGGCATCGCAACCGTTTCGGGCGGGAGGCGACGGTCCACATCGGCACCGAGCAAGGCGGGTTCATCACGCGCATCGGCAACGACAACATCCTCAAGGACCGCTGCCACGTCGCCCATGACTGCTACGTGGACGACGAGACCCACCTGGGCGTGATGACGTTGCTGGCCGGTCACATTCACGTGGAGTGCGGCGCGGTGATCGGCGACATGGTCGGCCTGCACCACTTCACCACCGTGGGGCGCTACGCCCGGGTCGCGGCACAGACGCCCGTCCGTCGCGACGTGCCCCCCTACACCGAATTCGGGCACCGGGAGGACGACAGCGTTCCCGCGGTGCGAGGCATCCACACCGAAGGCATCAACGCCGCCGACCTGAGACCCGAGGAACGTCGCGACCTCGAACAGGCGCTGGAGGATCTGTTCTCGGACGAGACCGCCCTGCAGACGAAGATCGAGCAGATCGTGAATCTCGGGGTGGAGGGGGAAGTGGCGAGCCTGTGTGAGTTCTGTCAGCGCAGTCTGGCGGGCGTGTATGGCCGACACCGGGAGCGCGAGCGGGGCAAGATCCCGCCCGAGGCACTGGAATGGCTCACGCCGGCTGAACGTGCATGGTTTCGGAGAAATCAGGAATGAGCTTTCGAGTCGCCGTAGTCGGAGCCGGACGCATGGGCAAGCTGCACGCCCGCGTCCTGAGTGAAATGGACAACGCCGAGTTGGTCTGCGTGGTGGACGCCAACCCCGCCACCGCCCAGGCCGTCGCCAAACAGCGGGACTGCGAAGCGCTCAGCGACGTCCGGGCCGCCGTGGACAAAGCCGACGCCGCCATCATCGCCGTGCCCACCCTGCACCATCTCGACGCAGCCCGTCCGTTCGTGCAGGCGGGCAAGCCCGTACTCATCGAGAAGCCCTACACCAACGACGTCCAGGCGGGCAAGGAACTGCTGGACCTCGCCGAGAAAACCGGCACGAGCGTGCAGATCGGCCACACCGAGCGGTTCAACCCCGCCGTGCTGGCCCTGCAGAAGTACGACATCCAACCCAAATTCATCGAGGCCCAGCGCATCAGTCCGTTCACCTTCCGGTCGGCCGACGTCGGCGTGGTACTGGACATGATGATCCATGACATCGACCTGGTGCTCATGCTCGCCGGCGGGAACGTTTCGGGCATCCACGCGGTGGGCATCAACGTGCTCGGCCAGTACGAGGACATCTGCAACGCCCGCCTGACGTTCGACAACGGCTGCGTTGCCAACATTACTGCCAGCCGACTGGCCATCAAGACCGAACGCAAGATGCGCATCTTCTCCGAGGAAGCCTACCTCTCGGTGGACTACGCCCGGAAGGTCGGGCTCGTCGTGAACAAGTCGCAGAACCTCGACCTGATCCAGATGGCCACGGAGCTGGACGTGGACGACATCGCCGAGCTCGCCCAGTCGGTGGACTACACCAAGCTGCTGAAGGTCGAGGAGCTTACGGTGGACGACTCGACCGAACCGCTGCGCGAGCAGGCCGAGGCGTTCCGGCGCACCGTGGTGGACGGGCAGCCGCCCGTGGTCAGCGCTGCCGACGGCCTGGCTGCCGTTCGGGTGGCCGAGGAGATCGTCCAACATCTGAAGGAATACAGCTGGGATGGTGAGGGCGGCAATCGCACGGGGCTGGACCTCATCCAGCGAGACTGACCCTCCGCGCACAACACGGGCCCGCACCTCACCCGGCGCGGGCCCGTTGATTGCGCCGATGCTGGAACTCTAATGCCGGTGGAACTTTTCCTCGGCCAGCTGGAGCACCTTGATGAGAAAGTCCTCGGATCGCTGGACATTTGCGTTCTCGTAGAGGTGCGAGAAGTACTCTTCGTGCAGCGCCTTCTCCTGCTTGCCGCGGAGCTTGGCGGCGATGCTCTTCTGGGCCTCCTCAAAGGGGGCCACGCTGGCCTGGTCCACGTCGACCGCTTTTGCGATGAACAGGGCTGAGTCGGTCTCGATGATCTCGCTGACCTCGTCCTCCTTCATCTCAAACAGCGCCTTGTCGACCGGATTGACCGCGAACTCGCCCTGCCCCATCTTCGGCCAAAGCCCGCCCTTCGCCCGCCGCGGACCCTTGGAGACGTCCTTGGCCACCTTGGCGAAACTCTGACCGTTCCGGATCCGGTCCATCGCCTTCCGGGCCGATTCCATCGCCTGGTCTTTGGCGTCCTTGTCGCTGCCGAGAGGAATCGTGATCAGCCGAAACTGCACACGTTTGGGCGAGGCGAACTCCTCCTGATTCGTGCGATAATACTGCAGCAGCTTGCGACGCGTGATGACGATGGCCGACTCGAACCTTGCCTGCAGGAAGATCTGATACTGCAGCTGATCCCGCCGCGCGTCGAGCACCTGATCGAGGGTGGTGTGGCGTTTCTCCAGATCGTCGCGCAGCTTTTCGACACTGCCGGCCTGCGCGACCAGCGACCGCTTGTAATCCTGTACCTTCGCCTTGACCCAGCCGCTCTGCTGCTCGGTGAGTTTCTCGCGGGCTTGGCCGAGCACGAGCGTCATGTGAATCCGCTGCTGGATCGTATCGCCCAGCACCTGAGCAGCCCGTCGGCGGAAGTCCGCCAGAGGCAGTCCCTTGGGCAGCGCCGAGAGTCGCGGGCTGGCGTAGCGGACGATCTCCTCGGGACTGATGAACTCGTCGTTGACGCGCAGCGATCCGCCGGAAACCACCTGCACTCCCTGGGCGTTCGGGTCGGCCTGCGCCGCGTTGGTGTCGCCACCGTCCGGAGCATTGGCGTCGACAGGGTCGGCCGGGGTCACCTTCGCGTCGGCAGGGGCGTCTGTCGCTGTCCCGCCGCCGGTGGGATCCTCATTCGCGTCGGCCCCCTCCGGGACGTTGGCGAGGGCTTCGGCTGCATTGGCGTCCACTGTCGTCGGACGGGTGACGGGCACCGAGTCGTCCTCGTCGCCCAGCGACTCGATCCATTGAATCACGCCGCAGCCGCCCAGCAGCATGGAGGCAGCACAAAGAAGAATCGCGATCGGAAATGTCGTTCTCGTCAAAGCCATGGTCCCTCGTGGTCAGGTTCGTTCGGGGTGATTATACAGCGGCGGCGGCCTCGCGGAAACGCTTGAGCATCACAATCACCATCGTGGGCATCTCGTGATACGCCTTCGGCAGCCGCCAGTGAACCGTCTCGCTGTCGGGCAGGCGTGCGGTTCCCGGGGCATCCTCCCAGATGTGCCTGGCCCGACTGAAGTCCGAGACGCTGAAAATAATGTCCGGATCCATCCGGATGATGCTCTCGACTCCCACGCGCCGCGCGAGCACACGAATCTCCGCCAGGTCCAGCAGCGTCTCCACCTGCGTGGGAATCGGCCCGTACGCGTCGGCCAGGTCGTCCTGCAGTTGCTTGATGTCCTCCGGGGTGGTGCACCGGACCAGTCGACGGTAGGTCTCCATGCGCTGGCGTTCGGGCGGGATGTACGAGGCGGGAATGTACGCGTCGATTCCCAGCTCGATGTGCACCTCCGTCCTGGAGGGCGGTTCCTCACCCCTCAGCCTCGCCACCGCCTGCTCGAGCAGCTCGCAGTAGAGTTCGTACCCTACCGTGGCGATGTGCCCGCTCTGCTCGCGCCCGAGAATGTTGCCCGCCCCGCGTATCTCCAGGTCGCGCATGGCGATCTGAAAACCGGCCCCGAGATCGGAGAATTCCTCGATCGCCTTCAGTCGGCGGGACGCCACCGGGTTCACCGGCCGAGAGTCCGGCAGGAGCAGATAGCAGTACGCCCGGTGTTTGTAGCGACCCACGCGCCCGCGCAACTGGTGCAACTGCGAGAGGCCGAACCGGTCGGCATCGTGAATGATCATCGTATTGGCCGAGGGAATGTCCAGCCCGCTTTCGATGATCGTGGTGCACACGAGCACGTCGAGCTCGCCGCGAACGAACGCAAGCATGACCTTCTCCAGCTCGCGTGCGGACATCTGCCCGTGGCCGAACGCCACGCGGGCGTCGGGCACGAGCGACTGGATATGCTCGGCCAGCGACGCGATATCCACCACGCGGTTATGCACGAAGTACACCTGCCCGCCCCGGCTGAGTTCGCGGAGGAGGGCCTGCTTCACGAAGCCATCGTCATTCGGACGGACCTCCGTGTGGATGGCGCGGCGGTCCATCGGCGGGGTCGACAGCGACGAGATGTCCCGCAGCCCCAGCAGCGCCATGTGCATCGTCCGGGGGATGGGCGTCGCCGTCAGCGTCAGCACGTCGACCGTCGCACGCAACGACTTGAAATGGTCCTTGTGCTCCACGCCGAACCGCTGCTCCTCGTCGATCACCACCAGCCCGAGGTCGGCGAACTCCACGTCGGCCGACAGCAACCGATGCGTGCCGATCAGCACGTCCACCTGGCCGGCCTTGAGACGCCGGCAGATATCCGCCTGCTGACCCTTGGTGCGGTAGCGCGAGATCATCTCGATCTGGCAGGGGTAATCGGCAAACCGTTCGCGGAACGTCCGCCAGTGCTGCTCAGCCAGCACGGTCGTGGGCACGAGCACCGCCACCTGCTTGCCCGCCTCGACCACCTTGAACGCCGCCCGCATCGCCAGCTCGGTCTTGCCGAAGCCCACGTCGCCGCACAACAGCCGATCCATCGGGCTGGGCTGGGCGAGGTCCGCGTCGATCTGATCCACGGACGCGAGCTGATCCTCCGTCTCGGTGTATAAAAACTCCTCGGCGAACTGCCTCTGCCAGTCGGAATCCACCGGGTAACTCGTCCCGGGCGAGGCGTGGCGCATCGCCTGAATCCGCAGCATCTCGGCGGCCATGTCCTCGACGGCCTCGGCGACGCGCGCCTTCTGGCGCGACCAGGTCTTGCCGCCCAGCTTGCTCAGCGCCGGGCGCTTGTGCTTGCTCCCTATGTACCGCTGCACCAGCCCGATCTGACTGGACGGAACGTGCAGCACGGCGTTGTCCGCGAACCGCAGACGCAGGTATTCCTCGGTGCGGCCGTCGCGTTCGATCGGTCGAAGCCCCTCGAACTTCGCGACTCCGTGCGAAATGTGCACCACGTAATCGCCGTCGACCAGGTCCAGCAGCGACTCGATCGGCCGACCGGCGCGCACGCGACGCATCCGACGGACCTTCGCGTACCGGTGGAAAATCTCGTGATGACCTACCGCCACCACGCCCACGTCCGGCCAATAGAACCCCGTGTGAACGTGGCCGATGTCCAACGCCGCACGCTCGGCCAGCGTCGGGTGGTTCTTCCGCAGCACCTCGCCAAAGCGGTCGCGCTCGGCCGGGTTCTCGCAATAGATGCGGACCTCCGCCTCGCCCGAAAGATCGCCCAGCTCCTTGAGCGCCTCGTTGGTGTTCAGCGAGATCTTCTGGAGACTCCGCACGCCCAGGTTGCTCTCGTCGGACACGTCGCGCCCGGCGAAGGTGAGCAGTTCCAGCCGCCGGTAGTCCGTCATCGCCCGCGAGACCTCATCAGGCGCGATCAGCTCCATGGCGTTCTGGCTGGCGTCGATGGCCTGCATCTCGGCGACGCGGTGGGAGATCTCCTCCGCCAACTCCCACACGTCGTCCGGCTCGTGCATGCAGATGATCGCGTCGTCGGGCAGATACTCCAGGAAACTCACAGCCTTCCCGTCGCCCGCGCCGCTCGCCACCGCGACGGCCGTCAGATCGAACGAGTCGATGCGTTCGGTGCTTCGCTGGGTATCCAGGTCCACCCGGCGGATCGAGTCGATCTCGTCGCCGAAGAATTCCACGCGAATCGCCAGCGACGTCCCCGGAGCCAACACGTCCACAATGCCGCCCCGCCGCGCGAAGTCGCCCTGCTGATCCACCTGCTCGACCGGTTCGTACCCGCCCTCCACGAGCCAGTCGGCCAGCCCGTCCGGGCCAATGTCCAACCCGCCCCGGAGCGTGAGACGCGCCCCGGCCAGGGTCTCACTCGACGGGACAGGCTGAAGCAGCGCCATGACCGGCGCGACGATCAGCTCGGCCGACTCGTCCCGCCCGGCGGCCTCGCCCGCCAGCAGATTACACACCCGCAGCCGCTCTGCGGAGATCTCGTCGTTGACGTGGTCCACCCCCAGATCCAGTTCCCATGTGGGCAACTGCTGCACCCGCCCGCCGGTGAATACCTCCAAATCGTCAGCCACGTCGTCGGCAGCGTCCAGATGACCGGCCACGAAGAGCATCGGCCGACCGCTGAGCCGAGCCACCGCCGCAGCCGCCAACGCACCGGCAGACCCCCACACGCCCGAGAGACGCGCGCGGGACCGCCCCTGCTCCAGCAAACGGGCCGCCTCCGCAAGCTTTTCGCTGCCCAACGCCTTCTCGATCAGACGATTCATGCAGACTCCATGCCCAGCGCGCACAGACAACCACAGCCGATCGTTTCGCGACCGCCCATGGCCATGGCCTTCCAGGCCTGAAAGGTGGGCACCAATGCCCGCCCTGCCAAACTGTTCCGCCCTGCCCGGCCGACCGCCCGGAAAACGCCCAGCCTCGGCAGAGATGCAGCACTATATCACGCTCGGCCCGTCAACTCAGCCGATTTCACTCGCCATCATCCCCGCTCTCGTCTTCCTGCCCATATCGATACCACACGGCAATGTCGTCGGCGTCGTCATCCTCGAAGAGCGGCGTGAAGCCGTGCACCCCGACCCCCCCCTCATGACTGCCGTTCAATCCGACACTGTAGACGACAAAGCCTTTCCCGTCCTTGCTGCGTTTGTACACCAAATCACCCCCACTGAACCAGTCACCGGGGATCTTCTTGAAATACTTCGGCGTCAGGGCCGAGAGCTTCGCCGGAAGCTTGCCGTTGTCCGCCTGGTAGAGGCGCATGCCCAGAGCAACACGGGCCAGATCAAACCGTGCCTCCCGCACACGTTGAAACTTCACTTGCCGAGCAATGCTTGGCCCCAGCAGGCTCACCAAAATGTCGCTGATCATCTCACCGAACCGCTTAGCACGCATCTTGCGAGTGCCAAATACCAGTCGGAGTTTTTGCTTCCATATCTGCTCTTCAGAGAGAGGAAGCAGTTGCGCCAGATGTCTGGTGTACTCCCGATCGAGTCGCTTCAGTTCCTCGCCCGACTTCGCGTGGGCGAGCTTCATCGCCCAGTCGTACTCATCATTGACACGCTTGAGCATCACATCAGAGTCGATCATCCACCATGGTATCTTTCGGCCTTGCCCCGCTGCCTTATCGACGCCCTGGCCCAGAATGACATTCAATGTCTTGCCAAATACCAAGCCTTCCCGAGTGACCATCTGTACCGCGTCCAGCGCAACGAACCGGTCGCACTTGTCGATCGCCTCAGCCATCCCGGGCTGTTCGGGCAGCTTGTTCAACCCCGCCAAATGCTTACGTAGGACGCCTGGCTTTATCGCTGACGACTGCATCAGCGCCACACTGCCTTTGGTCGCGCGCTCATCGACGAGCAGGCCAACCATCCGGGCGATGACCGTCGGCCCACGCCCGGCCAGCCGACCCAACCGATGCGCCGCCAGCAGGTCGGCCGACGCGCCGGCTGAATCGCCGTTGGCGAGTTTGCGCATGGCTTCGGCAACCAACGCCCTACCCAGGGTCCGCGTTCTGGTTATAGCTGGCAGTCCCAGGCTGCTCAATTGTGGTGGATCGCCTTCCACGATAAACGGCAGATACCAGCGGTCCCGCTTGCTCGCCTGCCTTGCCAAGGCAAGGGGCTTGGCATTTTTCTTCAGCCATTTGGCCACGTTTGGGTACTTCTTTGCCGTCCAAGGCCCCTGGGTGACTTGTTCCAGACAATCGTCCACCTCGCCAAACTCCATTTCTGCAAACTTGCCGTAGTCATACAGTGACTCCATATACTCCGCGTCATGAGACAACTTCAGGCCCAGTTGCTTCCTGTAGAAGTCCAGATGCTTCGACGGCAACATACGTGGCCCCAGCGCTTTGACCACCAGCACGGCTGCGTTGTTCTTCTGAGTCACGCCCTTGCTGTAATGCTTCCGTAGCCAAGCGACGTAATTAATGGTCCCGTCCTTGTTGCGCGGGCCCTTGATGAACGTCGTCTCCTTCGAGACGGTGAACCGTTTGGCCATCGGACCGTTCGCATCGTTCGGGTCGGCGGCGTCGGCTGTAGCAATGGAAAACATGAGTATCAGACCGATTGCCCACCACGCGCGCGTCAGCCCCTTCGTACCGCTGTTCATCGCCATGATCGTGCTCCCTGGGAAAGATGGATGGGAAGAAATCTACATTATTGTATGGGACGACCGATCACGAGGAAACATTCAAGGATTTGCCCCGTCCGATCGGAGGGTCTATAATCGCCGCTCGCGAATCTCTATGGAGGCAATGGCATGAACGTTCTCGTCGCGGGCGGGGCAGGATACATCGGGTCGCACGTGATTCGGGCATTGCAGCAGGCCGGTCACTCGTGCGTGGCGTACGACAATCTCTCGAAGGGCCATCGTGACGCGGTGGGCGATTGTCCGCTGATCGTCGCGGACGTCGGCGACGCCGAGGCGCTCACCGCCGCCCTGAAAGAGCATGACATCGAGTTGGTCATCCACTTCGCCGCGTTCATCGAGGCCGGCGAGTCGGTGGTCAAGCCCGAGAAGTATTTCCGCAACAACACGCTCAACGGCCTGACGTTGCTGGAGAGCATGCGGAAGGCGGGCGTGGGCAAGCTGGTGTTTTCGTCGACGGCTGCGGTGTACGGCACGCCCGAGAGCGTGCCCATCCGCGAGACCGATCGCCTCGCGCCGATCAACCCGTACGGGTCCAGCAAACTCTGCACGGAATACATGATGCAGGCATACGCAGCCGCCCACGAGATGGGCTTCGTGGCGCTGCGGTATTTCAACGTCGCCGGTGCGCATCCCGACGGGGAGATCGGCGAGGACCATGCCCCCGAGACGCACCTGATTCCGCTGATTCTGCAGGTCCCGCTGGAGCAGCGCGAGGATATCAAGATCTTCGGCGACGACTACGACACACCGGACGGGACGTGCATTCGCGATTACATCCACGTCTGCGACCTGGCCGACGCCCACGTACGGGCGGCAGCCAACGTCGAGCCCGGCGCGATGAAGGCGTACAACCTCGGCAACGGGGCGGGCTTCAGCGTGAAGGAGGTCATCGAGACCTGTCGCAACGTCACCGGCCACCCGATCCCCGCCGAGATCGCTCCCCGCCGGGCGGGCGACCCATCCCGGCTGGTGGCGTCGTCGGACAAGGCGGTCGCCGAGTTGGGCTGGAAGCGAAACTTCGCCGACCTGGAAACCATCGTCTCGCACGCCTGGGACTGGCATCGCCGGCACCCCAAAGGCTACGACGACTGACAGCGCAAGGGCAGCTATCTCGCCCGCAACAAGTTCTACGGCCGTAGCACGCCCTTCCAGGCCGTGTATACATGGGCTGGAAGCCCATGCCACGAAAAGCACACCGTAGCACGGGCTATCACGCCGGGGCGATCACCTTCTTTGTGGGTAGTCAGCAGCGAGAGATTCGGGTACAATACCCTTCCGCTGGCCAAGGCCGGCAGACAAACGGAGTGCAACCTCAAGCAGTGCGGGTGGGCGACCATCCGGGGGTAGCGGGACGATCCGGAGGGATCGCCCCTGAGCGAGGGACGGAACCGATATCGGCCGATTGCAGCGAGGCGCGCCACTCGCCGCCGGTTGACGTCTGTCTGTGCGCCCCGACCGAGAGGATCCCATGTCCGAGGAGATGTTCAGCACATACCAGGTCGCCGACATGCTCGGAACCACCCCCGCCAACGTGGCGGAGTGGATGCGAAAGGGCTG
The DNA here is from genome assembly GCA_964646915.1 of uncultured Planctomycetaceae bacterium. Classification (GTDB taxonomy): domain Bacteria; phylum Planctomycetota; class Phycisphaerae; order SM23-33; family SM23-33; genus CAZFPT01. The sequence continues at coordinate 28,116 of CAZYIH010000007.1, forward strand.
GCTGCCGTTCATTCGGCTGCCGGATGGCCCGGTCCGCGTCTCGCAGGCCGTGCTGACCCACTTCCTCCAGCGCCGCGGCGTGGACGTGGATACCGTGCTGGCCAAGGCCGAGTTCACCGACGGCGATTACGAAGCCGATATGCCCCCGCTTCAGCCACCGCCCGAGGACGAGAACGACCTCTCCGCCTACCTCGAACAACCCCCCACCGCCGAAGGTGTGCTGGACCAACCCAGCGCCGAGGACGAACTCGACCCGGGTCCGGCGCCCCAGGCGACGGAAACGCCGATGGCCGACGATTTGCCCGAGCAGGCGGAGGATGATCTCCCCGAAGCCGTCGAAGACTCTCTGCCACAGGAATCGCCCCACGAGCCCGAGGTCGAAGATATTCCCGGGATCGACTCACTGCGCGAGGCGATTCTGAAATCGGCGCGCGAGCAGAGCAAGCCCCCCGAACCCCGCGAGAACGCAGCGACAACCGACGAGCCGACGCGCTCGACTACAGAGACCGGGCCCGGCGTACCACCGCCCTACCCGGCCGAGCCCGACGAAGTCGACCTCACCGAGGACCAACCGCCGACCGACGAGCCCAGCCACGTTGCGCCGCCACCCCCGATGACCAAGCCGATCGAGGAACCTGTCGACCAACGAGACGAGCACCCGGTGAACCTCTCCGCCCCGCCGTCGGACGCCGCCGAGCAGGTCGCCCGGGCGATTCTCACCGACGCGATCACGCGCGGCGCCAGCCACGTTCACCTCTGGCTGGAGGGTGAGCAATTGCGGCTGCTGTGGCGGATGGACGGCATCCTCCATGAAACCGAGACCTTCCGCCGACGCCTGCCCGGCGAGCTCACTTCGGGCGTGCTGCGGGCGATGCGGTCGCTGGCGGGGCTGCCTGCCTCCCGACCCGAAGCACCGCTGCGGGCGAGCTTCACCTTCGAGGCCGACGCTCAGCGCGTGCGGGCCCGGCTGGTGGAGTTGCCCTCCGAGAGTGGCTCGGCGATGGCGATCGAGCTGCGTTCGCTCACGGCGCCCACCCATACCATCGCAACGCTGGGACTCTCCGACGCGCACGAAGCCACGCTGCGCTCGCTGCTGGATTCGCCGGCGGGGCTGGTGGTGCTGGTGAGTCCCCCGGGACACCGAATTGCGGACGTGCGGGACGCGGCGATCGGGCATCTGGTCGGCTCGGGACGTCACACAGCCACCCCGGGCCCAATGCGCGTCCCGGGCGTCACGCAGCTGCCGGCTGACGATCCGCTGAAATGGGCAGGCGACGTCGACGCCGACGCGATCGCGCTGCGGTCGCTGGACGACGTGGACGTAGCCGCCGTCTGTGAATCGGCGACGGGTCGGCTGATCGTCTCGCACGTGACCGCCGGCGATGCCCCCGAAGCCATCGACGCCCTGCTGGCGGGTGGCGCGGGGGCCGGTCGATTGGCCGGCGTGCTGGGCGGGGTGTTCGCCCTGCGCTCGCTTGGGCGCCTGTGCCTGTTCTGCCGGGAGCAGCTCTCCCCAGCCGACGCCGACCTCACACCGTTGGGGCCTCTGGCGCGGGACGTGAGCTTCCCGGTGTGGCGGGCGGTGGGCTGTCGCGAATGCTGCCAGAGCGGTTACCGCGGAACGACTCACCTGGCCGCCCCGCTGGTGGTCACACGCGCGATGGCGGCCGAGATGCGGCGCGACCCGGACCTGCGGACCTTGGACCTTGCCGCCCGGGCCGCCGGGCTTGCCTCGCTACACGAGGACGCCCTGCGCGTGCTGCGCGAGGGTGCATCCACCCCGACTCAACTCGCCCGGGCACTTCGAAGTCGACCGGGCGAGACGCTCACCTGACTTCACTCCTGCTCGGCGAGATACCGATCGATGGCGGCAGCGGCGTCTTTGCCGTCGCCCATCGCGAGGATCACCGTCGCCCCGCCACGCACGATGTCGCCGCCGGCGAACACGCCCGGGATGGACGTCATGTGGTTCTCGTCGATCTCGATATTGCCCCACTTGTTCAGTTCCAGGTCGGGCGCTGCCTGCGTCAGCAGCGGGTTGGCCCGCGTTCCGATGGCCACCAGAATCAGATCGGCAGCCAGTTCGAACTCGCTTCCCTCGATGGGCACCGGGCGACGGCGTCCTGAGGCGTCCGGCTCGCCGAGTTCCATCTTCTGGAGGCGCACCGCGCGAACCCAGCCGTTCTCGTCGCCGAGAATTTCCAGCGGCGAGCAGAGGAACATGAACTCCACGCCCTCTTCCTCGGCGTGTTTGACCTCTTCGAGACGGGCGGGCATTTCCTCGCGGCTTCGGCGATACGCCAGCACAGACCGGACACTGCCCATGCGTTTGGCCGTGCGGCAGCCGTCCATGGCTGTGTTGCCACCGCCGAAAGTTACCGCCACCGCGCCCCGGGCCACGGGCGTTCCGCCGGGCTCGTCCTTGTAGGCCCCCATGAGGTTGACGCGCGTGAGGTACTCGTTGGCCGAGTAGACGCCCTTGAGGTTCTCCCCGGGCAGGTTGAGGAACATCGGCAGCCCCGCCCCGTTGGCGATGAAGCAGGCGTCGAACTCCTCGCGGATCTCGTCCAGGGTGACGGTCTTTCCGACGATGACGTTGTGCTCGATCGTCACACCGAGGTTCTTGAGGTTCTGCACCTCGCGGTCGACGATGTCCTTGGGCAGGCGGAACTCGGGAATGCCATACCGCAATACGCCGCCGGAATCGTGCAGCGCCTCGAAGACGGTCACCTGGTGGCCTCTGCGCGCGAGTTCCCCGGCGGCCGTCAGACCGCCCGGACCCGCGCCCACCACGCATACGCTCTTGTGGGTTTTCTCGACTTCGCTGGTCGGGGACGAGGCATTCCGCGCCGCCCAGTCGGCCACGAATCGCTCGAGCCAGCCCACTGCCACGGGCTGGCCCTTCACGCCGCGTACGCACTCGGCCTCGCACTGTTTTTCCTGCGGGCAAACGCGGCCGGTGGTGGCAGGCAGCGCGTTGTCGGTCAGCAGAATGTCGGCGGCCTTGGGGAAATCACCTTCCGCGACGGCCGTCACGAATTCGGGAATGCGGACGGCGACGGGGCACCCCCGCACGCAGGGCCGATTCTTGCAGTTCAGGCAGCGCCGGGCTTCCTCGACGGCGGCTGCTTCTTCCAAGCCGAGGTTCACTTCCTCGAAATTGGTCGCGCGTTTCGCGGCGTCCTGCTCGGGCATGCTCACCCGGTCGATCGCCAGGCGTTCCTTGGCGGTCAGATCGTTTTTACTCATTACGCTTCCTCCGCTTTCAGTTCCTCGACCTTCCGATCGAGTCGGCAGTAGTCTTCCTTATAGGCGTTCTGCCGCTGGGAGAGTTCCTTGAAGTCCACCTGATGTCCGTCAAATTCCGGCCCGTCGACGCAGGCGAACTTCACCTCGTCGCCCACGGTAACACGACACCCGCCGCACATGCCGGTTCCGTCGACCATGATCGGGTTCAGCGAGACGAGCGTCTTGATGCCCGCCTCCCGCGTCTGGTTGGCGATGGCAGCCATCATGGGCACCGGGCCCACGGCGATCACCGCGTCGGGGCAGGTGGTCTCGTCGGCCATCAGCTTTTCCAGTTCGAGCGTGACGAAGCCCTTCGTTCCGAGCGAACCGTCCTCGGTCGTCACCAGCACCTCCTTGCTGAACGCAGCCAACTCGTCCCGCAGAATCACGTACGGTTCGGATCGGCCGCCGATGATGGTGGTCACCTCGTTGCCCGCCTCGGCCAGCGCCTTGGCCAGCGGAAACAGCACAGCCGTCCCCACCCCACCGCCGACGCATGCCACTCGCCCGAACGTTTCGATCTCGGTGGGCTTGCCCAGCGGACCGGCGACGTCGCGGATCGCTTGACCCGGGCCTTGGGCGACGATGTCCTTGGTGCCCGGCCCGATCGCCTGGACGATGATCGTGATGGTCCCTTCCTGGGGGTCGGCGTCGGCGATGGTCAGGGGGATCCGCTCGGCGCCTTCCTTGAGACGCACGATCACGAACTGCCCTGCCCGGCGGGCCTTGGCCACCCGCGGTGCCTCCACGACCATCCGATGCACGCTCGGGGCCAATTCTTCGTTGCTGCGAACTGTGAACATGATGCTGTCCTGGGTTTTGGGGTACGAAAGCCCCTCGACGGGGCATGGAAAGATCGCCAGTATAGCAGCGAAAAGACCGGAGACAAATCACAATTTACCGCCCACCCGATGCAGGCGCGGCGTGCCATCGCAAACAAAACAATGGCTGGGGGATTGCAGCCGTCGGCAAACCGGGCACAATGGGGGAATCCGCCGTTCGTCTTCCATGAAAGGACCCAAGACACGATGAGCTCCCGACGACGCCCGAACCTTCTATTTCTCTACACCGACGAGCAGCGCTTCGACACGCTCGCCTGCTATGGCAACGAGAACATCCCCATGGCAAACCTCAACCGTTTTGCCGAATCGGCCACCGTGTTCGAGAAGACCTACGTCACCCAGCCGGTGTGTACGCCTTCGCGGGGCTCGCTTCTGACGGGCCTGTATCCCCACACCCACACCTGCGTGCAGAACAACATCGCCCTGCCCACCGACGTGCGCTGCATGCCCGAAATGCTCAGCGACGAGTACGTCTGTGCCCATCACGGCAAGTGGCACCTCGGCGACGAGATCTACGCCCAGCATGGCTTCCCGGAATGGGTGGGAACCGAGGACACCTATCATCGCTTCTACTCCGAAGGCCATGACGAATACGCCGACCGCTCCAGCTACCACCATTGGCTCAAGAGCAAAGGCGTAGAGCCTTGGCCGATCGATGCGTCCGGGGCCGGCGCGGAGGTCGCGCAGAATCGCTTCTTCCGCAAGCAGATTCACCAGTTCCCCGAAGAGCACTGTCGCCCGACCTATCTCGCCGAGACGGCCTGCCACTTCCTCCGCGGGCACATGGACACGCCGTTCTGCCTGTACGTGAACTTCCTCGAACCGCACATGCCCTTCCATAGCTGCCGGGACAGCCAGGTCAGCCCCGAGGAGGTCGACCTGCCCGAGAACGCGATGGAGATGCCCGGCGAGGACGCCCCCCTGCGCCTCCGCATGCAGGCGGAGAAGTACCGCCGCGGCGGTTACGACGAGCAGAACCAACTGGCGAGCGAGCAGGACTGGCGCGATCTTACCGCTCGTTACTGGGGCATGTGCTCGCTTGTGGATTCTGCCGTGGGCGAGATTCTCGACACGCTGGAACGCACCGGCCTGGCGGACAACACGATCGTGGTGTTCACCAGCGACCATGGCGACATGATGTCCAGCCACAACATGATGGGCAAAGGCGTGATGTACGAAGAGTCCACCCGCGTACCGCTGCTGATTCGCACTCCCGGCCAGGGCGCCCAGCAACGGGTGAGCATCCCCGTCTCGCACGTGGACCTCGTGCCCACGCTGCTGGATCTGATGGATCAACCGCTGCCCGACCACCTGCCGGGCGATTCGCTCCGGGACGCGATGGAAGGCAACGAGGACCGCTGCGCCCGCGACGTGTTCATCGAATGGCACAACGACAAAGGCCCCGGCGACCTTACACTGCCCGACTGGGCCGAGGAGATCGGTCCGCGAGACAAGGTCGCCGAGTCGCTATCGGCCGAGCTTCGGACCATCGTCTCGCCGGACAACTGGAAACTGAACCTCTGGACCACCGGCGAACACGAGCTCTATGACCTCAACGCCGATCCGCAGGAGCGCACCAACCGCATCGCCGAACCCGCCCAGCAGCAGCGCATCGAGAGCATGTTCAGCCGCGTTCGCGACTGGCAGCAGCGCACCGGCGATCGGCTGGAACTGCCCGACCCGACCGCCTGAATCCGACGATTGCGAGGAACAGATCCATGAACGACTTACTCAAGGCCATCCGCTTCCAGAAGCCCGACCGGATCCCTGTAAGGTTCGATTTCAACGGGGCCGTCTGGGCCCACTACGACCACGACGCCCTGCAGGACCTCATGGAGGCCCACCCGTACCTGTTTCCGCATTTCCGGCGACAGGAGACGGTTCGGCCGCATTACCAGCCCTGGCAGCGGTCGGATGGGCCTTGGACCGACGTATGGGGCTGCGTTTGGGAAACGACCGAGGACGGAATCACCGGGACGGTCACCAGACACCCGCTGGAGACGTGGGACGACTTCGAGAACTACACGCCACCCGACCCGGCGAAGACCGACGGTCGCCGCCCCGTCGACTGGGAGAAGGAAGAGGCCGCCTTCCGCCGCAGAAAAGAGCGCACCGGTCACGCCGGTGTCGGCCTCTATCACGGCCATACGTTTCTCAGGCTGGTGGACATCCGCGGGTACGAGAATCTGCTGTTCGACATGGCTGACGGCGAGATGCGCCTCGATGCCCTCGTGGAAATGGTCGAGGCGGTGAATCTGGGGGTCCTGCGGAGGCAGGTTTCATGGGGGCCGGACTGGGTGAGCTACCCCGAGGACCTGGGCATGCAGATCGGTCCGATGCTCTCCCCCGAACACCTTCGCCGATATATCAAACCCAGTTACGCGAAGATGATGGCCGTCGCCCGCGACGCGGGCCTGCCGGTGCATATGCATTCCGACGGCGACATTCGCGAGCTTCTGCCGGACCTGCTGTCCGCCGGCGTGGAGTGCATCAACCTGCAGGACCTTGTCAACGGGATCGACTGGATCCGCGACAATATCCGCGGGCGGGTGTGTATCGACCTGGATGTCGACCGGCAGAAGGTCGTCCGCTTCGGAAGCCCGAAAGAGATCGACCGGTTGATCCAGGGTGAGGTCCGCGAACTTGGCAGCCCCGAGGGTGGGCTCATGCTCCGCGTGGACATGTATTACGGTGTGCCGCTGGAGAACATCGAAGCCCTCATGGACGCCTTGGAGAAGTACTCGCTGCACTACTCCTGATGGACTCACCTGGGCTCATGCGCTCTCCTCCGGGCCCGCCGGCCAGTTCCTGCTCGCGGACGAGCTCGGCGAAAAGCCCGTCGGACCGCATGAGTTCGTCGTATCGGCCTGCCTCGGCGATCCGCCCCTCGGAGATTACAAGGATCTCGTCGACGTTTCGCACCGTCGAAAGACGGTGGGCGATAATCAACACCGTGCGCGTGCCGGACAGCGAATCGATCACGTCCTGAATCTTCCGCTCGGTGGCGGTATCCAGAGCGCTGGTTGCCTCGTCGAGAATGAGGACCTTGGGGTCCCTCAGCAGCGCACGGGCCAGGGCAACCCGCTGCCGTTGGCCGCCCGAGAGCGTGGTCCCCCGTTCGCCCAGCGGCGTGTTGTACCCCTCGGGGAGCTGTTCGATGAATTCGTGGGCGCGGGCCTCCCGGGCGACGCGCTCGATCTGCTCCTGGTCCCCGCAGCCGGAAGCAAAGGCGATATTCTCGCGCACGGACGTGGAGAACATGATCGGGTCCTGCAGAACGATGCTCACCTGCTGGCGGTAGGAGGTCTGCTTGAGCTTGCGGATGTCTCTGCCATCCACCAGCACCGTCCCGCTGGCCGGGTCGTAAAACCGCAGCACGAGCTTGCAAAGCGTGCTCTTGCCACCGCCCGACGGGCCCACCAGCGCGTAGGTTCGCCCGGCCTGGAAGTGGTAGCTGAACCCATCCAGTACCGGTTGATCGCCGCGGTAGCCGAACGTGACGTCCTTCAGTTCGATGTCTCCGTGGATCTCGGCGTCGACGGCGTTGGGCGCGTCGGCCGGCTCGGGGGAGATCCCCAGAATCTGGCGGATGCGATCCAACGCCGCCAGCCCGTCCTGCAACTGAACGAAGCGGTCGAGCACGCGCTGGACCGACCCCTTGATGTAATGCAGGTACAGCACGAAGGCCGTCAGCTCGCCGAGAGTCAGCGTGCCGGGGCGATAGATCACCAGGTATCCGCCCAAGAAGACCACCAGCAGTTGCGCGAACAGCCCGATGCCGATGCTGAAGGCCGAGAAGCCTCCCATCAGCCAACCGGTAATCCACTGCTGCCGGCGAAGATACTCCGAACGATCGTCGAAGGCGGCGTCGGCGTCGTCCTCCCCGGCATGGGCCTTGACCATCGAGATGCCCGCGAACAGCTCGGTCGCCTGGCCGGTGATCTCGCTTTGGGTCTCCTGCACGTGGCGACGCTGCCGGCGAAGCTTTGGTGTCAGATGGTTGAGGATGATCCCCAGAACGATCAGCACGCCGAAGACGGTGACCGCCAGCAACCAATTGGCCACGAGCATCAGCACCGCGGTGACGGCGATCACCGCCCCGTCCAGAATCAGCGAGATCAGGAACGGCTGTACGACCACGCCGGCCTTGACGATGTCCGAGCTGACCCGCGCGCCGAGGTATCCGGCGCGGTGACGCTGGAAGAAGTCCATGCTCATGTGCTGGAGATGCCGGAACAGCCTCCGGCGCAGCGCGTGCTGAATGTTCGCCACCAGCCGATGGGTCAACACGCCACGGAAAAACGAACCGACCCCGTTCAGTACGATCGCACCCACGGCGACCACCGCCCAGAAGCTCAGCATGCGCCCCTTCTCGGAGACAGGCTCGTCAACGCGCAGGACGCTGTCGGTCACCACCTGCAGCAGCAGCGGGATGCAAAGAGGGGTCAGCAGCTTGGCCCATCCGGCAAGAACCGTCCCGCCGATCAGCCACTTCTGCTCCATAAGCGGTGGCTTGAGGGGTGAGAGCGTCTCCAGGAGCGAGCTGTCCCGTGACGCGTCGTCGGATGGCAGGTCCATTGTCTGGCGGAATTTCATAGCCCTCCGTCATATCCCACCCCGACCGACCGGTCAAAGGAAACCGTTCCCAACGGCCAAAATAGGGGCAATTTCGCCCAGCTACGGGACCATGGCGTCGGGCGGGGCCTGATCGATCTCGGGTTCCTGTTCGGGCACGGTTTCGCCTTGGGGGAACCATCCGCTCGTCCGCAGGCAGATCTTCACCAGCATGAGCATGACGGGTACTTCGATCAGCACGCCGACCACCGTCGCCAGGGCCGCGCCACTCGACAGGCCGTACAGCATGGTGGCTGTTGCGATGGCGACCTCGAAGTGGTTGCTCGCGCCGATCATGGCCGATGGCGCGGCATCCTCGTAGCTGAACCTCAGCACCCGGGCAATGACATAAGTAACGCCGAAGATCAGCACCGTCTGGATGAACAGCGGGACCGCGATCCACAGGATCGTCAGCGGATTGTCGAGGATGGTCTCGCCCTTGAAGCTGAACAGCAGCACCAGCGTTGCAAGCAATGCGATGATGGACACCGGCGTCAGAACGTGAAGGAACTTCGTCTGGAACCATTCCCGCCCCTTTGCCTTTATGATCCACCTGCGGGAGAAATAGCCGGCCACCAGCGGAAGCGCCACATAGATGGCAATGCTCAGCAGCAGCGCCTGCCAGGGCACGGGCATCTGGTTTTCGCCCAGGAGCCACCCTCCCAGCAGGCCGTAGAGCACCAGCATCGTCAGCGAGTTGATGGCCACCATGACCAGCGTGTGGCCCTGGTTGCCCCTGGCCAGATAGC